>JAEOUG010000121.1 GCA_016839445.1 Candidatus Thorarchaeota archaeon | reverse complement strand
ATCCGTCTCATTCTCCTCTTGAGCTCCTTCACCGTCGCATCGGAGTATATGCCTCCGACCGTGTCCAGATACCTCATGGCGTAGGTTATGAAGGGATAGCGTCCCATTGAGCGCCCCCCTCTTGACCTACCTCTCCTCGTTCGTCTGACCACAGAGGCTCCTCTGCCCTTGGCAAGCTGGGCATTGGATTGCCTCGGAGGTGAATTGACGCTGGAGGACGTAAATCTATCGTCCATTTTCTAGGCCGGGTAGAACCAGAGTTGTTTCCCTCTCGCCGTTCACCCCCTCCTTTTTCAGACGCGCCCACATCGTCTGTCGCGATACCCCGAGAACTTCGGCAATCTTGCGGTATCCGAACCCCTGATTGCGCAATTCGAGCACATGCTGCAGGTCTACGCGCTTCGGAGGCCGTCCTAGACGCTTGCCTTGGGCTCTCGCTCTTGCTAGGCCCGCTTTTGTACGATCTCGGATAAGCTCTCGCTCAAACTCGGCCACACCCGCGAGTACGTTCAGCAAGAGCTTTCCTGTCGGTGTGTTTGTCGAGATTGCCTGGTCAGTGCACTCAAACTTGATGCCTCGTGAATCGAGGTCATTCATGACGCGATAGAGGTTGGTTACAGACCTGGCAAGCCGGTCTACCTTCACACAGAGAACAAGGCCAAACCTTCTTGCCCTCGCGTCTGAGAGCATCCTGTCGAGTTCCGGACGGTTGTCATCAGCGCCCGAAGCCGTGTCAACGTATTGGCTGAATACATCCCATCCCCGCTCAGTGGCATAAGCCTTCATCCGCATGAGCTGGTTCAATGGGTCCTGGGACTCATCAGATTTGGACACCCTAGCATATAGAGCGCACTTGACGGTTTGATTCATGATGTTCACCTGACTGCGGGATCATTCTCGAGCTTTGATGGTTCATAGGCTCCCTCTCTCTGGGGGATTCTGGTCTCGACGAGCTGTCGCAGTATCATAATCGCCTCCTCCATTCCCAATGACGGCAACATGTGAGTCTCGAACCTCACGACATCCTCTCCTCGTTGGTACACCTGAAACCAGGCGTTTCGAAAAACTGTCAGCTTCACTGAACTGATACCATCAAGCGCGAGTTCTCTAGTGTCAACATTCAGGGCTAGCTGCTTGACAGTCCACGACCAGGTGGCTACGAAGTGAAGTGCCCCTTTGAGCCAAGACTGGAATCTGTCAAACTGGTGAAAGTCAATCGGATGGTCTGAAGCATTGAGCCATACTTCGACAAGTCCTTTCTCATGAACAGTGACTTTGACCTCCCTATCTTCAAAGACCACTCTGTGGTAGCCCCGTCTGCGATACTTGCGTTCCGCCTCCCTTGCTAGGAAATACCCTGTATTCGCTTGGAGGCATGTTCCCTCGAGCTTGATCCCGTGTAATCCTATCCTCTTGGTCCTGTCGAGCTTCGCCACGACATCAACGTCTAGCTTGTGTCTGTACCATCCTCTGCGAGTACGGACAATGGGTGCAAGTTTCCGAGCCAGTATTCGAGAAAGCTCCCTCTTGACAGAGCCGTGATTGATTCTGAGCATTCTTGAAATTGTCTTTGGAGTTGCCTCTTCCGGGGCGATTCCGTGCAGGTAACGGACTATCTTCTGTTCGGCCGTTTCGCTTCTAGGGATCTTCCCACCGTCCAACTATTGGAGGCAGAAGCACGCCTCCTCGAGGAGGCATTTGAGGGGGGTTCTGGGTTCTCGGATCACTCCTTTCTTCGTGCCTCAACGAGGAGTAGAGCCTCTCGCGAATCTCTGCGCAGAGAGAGTTGCCCTTCTTTGAGGCTTCAAATCGAAGCATCCTTGCCAAGTCTTCTGGCATTCTCACATGAACCAACCGCATACTCTGCATGCAATCTATACGCCGGAGGACAACAGATATATTAATGGTGTACAATAGTTGTCCGCAAGAGAGGCGCGTCCAGTGTCGAAACGAGAACCTGAGAGTAACATCGCGGACAGGTCCCGAATTCATTCCGCGAATGCGGAAGATCCCGTCAAATCAGCAATAATCGAAATCCTATCCAGTGGCGTGAAGAGCGCAAAAGCTCTGAAAGCGGAGGCAATTAGCTCTTCGAACCGTTCTCCGGAGTGTTACTACAGGAAGCTTGCCGAGCTTCGAGATACGGAGAGACTTATCGACTTCGTTCAGGACGGGCGAGAAAGATACTACTCTTTGTGGAAGGACAGAGACAAGCTGGCTCAATTCGTAACGAGAAGACGCAATCGGCTCATCCAGCACATCGTGGTCAATGCCCACTATCTACTTGAAGTCATGATGCGAGAGGCAACGGACAGAACCAGAGAGGCGAGAGCATACGCCCGGCGTCATGAAGTGTCAATGAAGTCGTCATTGCTCTACAAGGCGGTTCTTGAGCTGAAGGAGGACTACCCAGCAATCCCGGTCCTGCCGGAGGAAGCACACTATCACGAAGACGATGGCACATATGAGATGGAGATTACAGAATGGTACGGATACTGGCTCAGCGTCTTGAAATTCTTTAGAGAACTGTGACTGCTCTGCGGCGTTACCGGACTTAGGTTTTGAGCGTCAGGCAATCCACACCATGTTTTTTTGAACGCTGCCACTTGATTATTCCCGTTGCGGACTATCAGAGGTGCCAGGATGATACGCAACAACGGTTCTAGAGGTCTAGAGCCCCTCTCTGAGAGAGAAGAGAGAGAGCCGGAGGCTCTCTCCGCACGCGCGCGAGCCTTGCGGGCTATCATTCGACCCTAGGTCATCAGATCTCCACAGAGCAGGAATGGAGAAGCACAAGTCAGAACCGAGGAGATGAATCTTGTAGACCGTTTCAGCTTGCATGGTTGCTGAGCGGGAGGCATCTAACCCGGTGCAGAACCCGTCTGGAACGACTCTTGTGCTTGTCGGCATGTGGGGAAGAGATATATCTGAAAGGAGCGGTTCACACTCCGTGGCCCAGAAAGGGGATGCTTTGGACACAATCTCGAGAGACGCTAGTGACATTGTTGCGTCTATCGAGATTCTTACTGTCGTTGGAGGAATACCCAAGCTTCGCGAATGGCTCGTTAAGCAGAAAGGCATTTCAAGAAGCGAACATGATCTGCGCGGGATCCTATTCTTCATGGAAGTGGGATTGAATTCACTTGCCTATGCGATTGGGTCAGACAGCACGCTCGGATTGAGCGAGACCCATGCCCTTGCAAGAGCGCGGTTTAGAGGCATCGACATTGATGAGCTCCCGAATGACTGCGAGAAAGCAATCTTGCTCAAGAGAATAAGGCTCGTTGCTAGACGCATTCGGAAATGCAAAACCTGGACTGAGATTGGAGTGGCTGTTCGAGGACTTGACCGGTTGACCTCAGTCATCAGGAATGCCATTCAGAAATCAATGGTTCCTGGATATGGCCTTCATCAACGGGATGCCGTCAAACTTGCCATCAAGAAACACCTGTTGCTGTATTATCAGAATACCGAAAAAGGAATCCCCGTTGTCTGCCTGCTATCAGGTTTCCAGGAAGCCAGGAAGACGGACTGGTTCCTCGCCGATGTATTTAGGACTTACGTTCTGTGTCTGGAGTACGTCTGGACAACCTTCCCCTTCTCGAAGGTGACACACTCGCGCACAAAGGACATTGAAAGAAAGATACATGTTTTCGAGCCAGCCGTGTTAGAGCATCTTGAGCGATGGAAGCCATTCTTCTCGGAGCCGCCAAGCTCGTCGCGAGCGACTCCCAAGAGAAACTGGTCATCAAAAGAGGAGAAAGGGCTCATATCGTGGATGGCCCTTGATTTGTGGTCAAAGAAACTCTACAGATCAGAAATAGCGCCGGTCGAGAAGGACCTTGGTAACATGTTCCGGAATGAGCCAATCATTAGTCTTGATAGGGTCAACGAGAAGGCCCTAAAAGCGCTCTTCGCAACCCGGGGCATCCCCGATCCGTCGTATCTGAAGGAAGCAAAGTGGGAAGCTAGGAGGAGACTTCTAGACTACCATTTTCTGTGGTACGAAATGGATGTGTTGGATAAGGGGGATGTTCGCATATTCAATGGCGTTCCAGCTTTCATTTCGCTTGTCTTGGGCGCTTGTCACCTGAGACGTTCAGTCGGAGGTGAGAACCCGATCGTTGTCAGAGTCTTCAAACATCCAGTCACGAAGTTCGAAAAGGGACATGAGTACAGCTACGCATTGCTGATGGAAGTCTCCGGGATGCTTTCGGATTTCTCAGGTTGGTTGGTCTTCGTCGACTGCGCGGGTGAATATTCGGGAGTTCCCGAATTTGAGTGCCAGATGGCCAGGACCTGGCTCAGAAGATTGGAGCAGGAAGGAGAGATCGAGCTGAAGGAGGTCGCTGTCCAGTTGACAGATTTCAAGCGCTACATCCAGGAAAACGGCAGAGTTTTGATTGAGACGAAGCGAGGACTAACGATCATGGACTCCCGGAAGATCATTGAGGAAATGAGGGGAGTAATATCTCTTTCGAGAGGCAAACTGTTCGAGTACGTTGTCTACAAGTGGTTGGCATCGAGCGGGAAATACACCGACCTGAAAGGGCCGGGCGACTTCCTAAGAGAGCAGATCGACTGTCTTGGGGTAAGTGATTCAGTGATTGATGTCTTCGAATGCAAGGTCGACCTACACGAGGGGAGGATTGAGGAGGTTATTACTCAGGTCCAGGCAAAGAGGGAGGCCGCAGAGAAGAGATTTCCTAAGAGTAGGGTCGATGTCCATTTGGTGGTCTATCTTCAGGCAGACGCTGAAAGAAGCCTGAAGCTTCACCAATCCAGGATACATGTTATAGACAATCTCAGACAGAAGATCATAGACAGCAGCATCAACAAATCGGACAAACAGCAGATACTAAGAATCATGGACTATGAAATCGGCAGAATCACGGAATGAAATGTCATTTCTCGTGTGCCATAGCTTCGAAAGAGAGATTGACTGGTCCATCCCCGGTTGATTCCCAGCTGATTCAATCCGCAGAGAAAAGGCCATACGGGCGGGGAGAAGCCCTTAAAGCAGTGGAGACGATTCTGAGTCGGGGGAATGGCGTGAGCAGCATTCTGCCGTCGAATCTGTCCAGCAGAGAGCAAGAGCACTTATGGAAGGAGTATCACGCTCTGGAAGCCAGAATTCAGAATGACTCTAGAGTCGCATACACGATTGTAGGCGTCCTGGTAGCGGCAGGATTCACTTTATTGGGAACCAGTCTCGCAGGATTTGCCGCTCTCAATTCTGACATAAGCAACCCTGATGTAGCCAGAATGCTAGATGCGTCAGTGTTTGGCATTGCTGCCCTATTGGTGATCCAAGCCGCAAATATTGTCCTGCAGCGCTTCACTGAAACTGGATATGTGAGGCAAGCTAGAGCCGTCCAGATTGAATGCCAACTAGGCATACATAGTTTCAGGCTCTTCAAGCCGTGGGTGAGGTCAACAACTGACGTCCCTGACGGATACTTCGATACGTTGGGCATAATGACATGGCAACAGAGCGCATGGGCTAGGACCCAGAGCCAATACTGGGATCATGGCATACAGAAGCACCACGAGATAACAGCAGGGACGAAATTCAGTCAGCGAATGGTCCAGCTGCGACTGGCGGCGGTCGTTATCTTGGTGGCTGTGGTCGTGTTCGACATCGCACACGGCATCATACGCATGCTACTGGAATGATACAGTCATCTTCGTAGCACCTAGTCCCACAGGGTCCACCATTCTCAGAGAAAAGGCCATAGGGGCGGAGAGAAGAAGCCTTATGTCCTAAGCGGAGGTTCTGGGTACGGGGGAAAGGCTCAATGATTATCTCAAAGGACCTCCAGAAGACGGCAGAAAGCGATTTCGTAGTGAGACTTGACCGCCTAGGTGATGCTCTTCAGAATGTCTCCCTGAGCCTCGAACCGCTAAGGACGCGGGTGGAGAGACATCTTCAGAAGGAAGATCTTCAGAACATCGACAACATCCGCAGGTCAATAGGAAGGTGTATGACGGATGTGATGAATGCCAAACAGAACCTGGATTCCGTTACGGAGATTCTAAACACTCGAAAGGCTAGTCTGGAATTGAAGGAGATTGCATTCAGATCATGGCCGAAGAGGTCCTACATTGAACGAATGACCTGGATAGCAACTGCACTCTTTCCTGCAGGGGGTTTTCCATTCGTACTTGCAGGTGGTGTCAACAGTGCATCCCTGACTACAGCTCTCGTAACATGGTCAGTCGGTTCAGCGGCATTGGTGCTGTCATTGTGGATGCTCAAGAGGGACGATGATGACAAATGGGAGTTCTACGAGAACGAGTTTGGAATACAAAGGAGTCTCTCTAGAGCACTTCGAGAGACTTTCAGAGGTGTCAAGATTGACAGTGGTGGTACAGAAGTGCTGAAGCTAGCGGAAGATGATTTTGGAAAGAACGCATGAGCAAAGCCGTATCCATTATCTTAGAGATTCTTCCGTTGCTGGGGGGAAAGGATGGATGTAGGGATGAAAGGGAAGCACTTATGGTAACGAAGGAGATTCGAACGCAGAGGAAAAGGTGATGAAGCGCCCAAATTGTGGACAGTCGATGCTGGATGAGTCAAGAGGGGCAAAGAGGATACCGTCCTCCTCAGCAAGGGGTGGCTGCCTCCGGATTGCTGGAAATGTGAAATGCTTCTCCGAAACAGCAGTATTACTCATGGCTATCCCTTCCGCTGGCTTCCACAGAATGCCCTATATATTCACCCTTCTTGGAATCGATGAAGCAGGAAAGGTGCTGAGGATCATTGAAAAGAGCCTTGAGGTCGGGTCTGAGACCTGTGATTCGACTGAGATAGTCGTCAAGAACTGGTACTCCCATTGGGCGAAAGGGCCTGCAGCGGGAGAGGTTGGCATCCTCGCGGTCAAGTGGTTAGAGAATGCTATTGTGACCAAGCCCAGTATGCTCAGGCCTGACGGAAAGCCGAAGGATGCGGATTTCATCAAGGACTATAGGGACCATCTTCGGCATCTGAAGGATAACTTCAGTCGTGAGCGTAATTCGATGATTTATATTGACTACGACGAAGAAGCAGGTGAGTGGTCAACACCCGCCCCTCCGGCGATTGCCTTCGTCATGCTTGATGCTGTGCTTCTAGGGCTGTTCTCAGACATTGTGGTCAACTGCATGAATGAAGGAGTGTCCTTCTCAGCACTTAGCAGAGAGATTCAATCGATACGTGGCTGCAGGAATCTTGACGACGGGTTGGCCAGAGTAGACAGACTGGCGGGGACCGAGTTGACTGGCGTCTTGCGAGAGGTCTCCGAGACTGATGACGGCAATTCGTAAAAGAGACCACGGAATGCAAACGGCGAAGGCGACTCAATATGACCGAACACAAGAATCAACACTACGTCCCAAGGTTCTACCTACGTAACTTCTCCGGTGATGGAGTGGGCTTGAACAGAATATCTGCTGACACCACGATTGCAGCTCGGCGCAATATCGACAGACTCTGCACTTCCTTCTACTTCTATGTGCGGGGGACTGGGAGGAGCGACTATGAACAGGCAATCGGCCGGCTGGAAGAGAAGCACGCTAGCATCATCCGCAAGATAATCAATCAAGAGTCGCTGCAATTCTTGTCAATTGAGGATAAGTTCTACCTTGACATATTCATTCTACTCATGCGGACAAGGACCATAGCGTCGAAGGCCGATGCGGAGCGCATGGCGAACCAGCTACTTGACACCCTCAAACCATACCTCGCTCAGACGAAAGAGGCAGTCGAGAAGGGAATCACACCTGATTCATTAGATTCGGTGCGGATAGTTATGGATGGTGCTAATCATGTGGGAATGCTACTTGCACTGAATGGTGCTGAGCTGATTGGTGACCTAGAGATGTGCCTCCTAGACAACAGGACAAAGCGTCCCCTCATTACGAGCGACAATCCGGTCGTTCTCTACAACTACATCATACACGAAGATTTCGGTAGTCATGGACTCCAGTCTCCAGGGCTGATAATCCTTGTACCTCTGAGTCGCAGATTCTGCCTCCTCCTTTATGATAGAGTTGTGAACCGAATGAGACTGTCGCGCGCCGACTCGTTTCAAATCACAAAGAGGAGAGACGTTGACAGACTCAACAGACTCCAGATTGTGAACGCAGAGT
>JAEOUG010000015.1 GCA_016839445.1 Candidatus Thorarchaeota archaeon | reverse complement strand
GCGACCCCACAGGCTTCTTCATTTGAACGGTTCACAAACGTTATTAAACGAGTGGACGTGGCCAACCTTGATTGACTCCGCTGGAGGCTCACTATCATGTCACTACCTACTGGTGCAACAGTTGTTGGAATAAAATGCACTGATGGCGTTGTTGTCGCCACAGACTCTCTTATCACTTGGGGGAGTATGGTTCTCAGTGAGAAAGGTGTCAAAGCATTCAAACTGACTGACACCATTGTTCTGGCCTCTGCGGGGCTCACCTCTGACTACCAGATGCTTGTGAACAGGCTCCAGGCCCAGATCAAGCTCTATGAGATGAACCAAGGAAAGGAGATTACTGTCAAGGCCTTGGCCAAGATGGTGGCAAACACCCTCTATTCAAGGAGAATGGCTCCGCTCTTCGTCCAGACCGT
Organism: Candidatus Thorarchaeota archaeon; assembly: GCA_016839445.1. GTDB lineage: Archaea > Asgardarchaeota > Thorarchaeia > Thorarchaeales > Thorarchaeaceae > SMTZ1-45. The sequence continues at coordinate 8,463 of JAEOUG010000015.1, read as the reverse complement.
TATTGTCGGACTAGACAGTGATGGCCCCCAGCTGTTCACCCTGGATATGGGAGGTTCACTAATCCCTGATGAATTCACGGCCACCGGTTCGGGTACTGCAACTGCATATGGTGTTCTTGAGAATGACTTCAGAGCAGACCTCACCGTGAAGGAGGCCGAGAGCATTGCCGTTCAGGCAGTCAAGGCAGGCATCTCTCGTGATGTTCAATCAGGTGGCGACATCAGAGTGATGACAGTGAGCAGCTCGGGAGTAGCAGAGCGCATCGTCAACTAGAGCCTGTGTCCCACTTGCCCACGCACACACTAATCTTCAACGCACACTCTTCATCACGGTACAGCGTAGCCGCCCTTGTGGGTGCTGTTGAAACGGATCCTAGACTTGAACACATCCATATTGAGGCGCCAGTTCGAATAGCTCCCAATCTTGTACGGAAGGCGTTGAAGCTAGGCGGCGTGACTGTCGCATACTCAGTCATGAGCACACAGACCTCCCGTATCTATGAGGAAGTGAAGCAACTTCGCAGCTCGTTTCGAGAGTCGTTGACTCTGGTGGCCGGTGGAGCTCACGCAAGTGCAAGGCCGCTTGATTCAATCAAGAACGGGTTTGATTTCGTGGTTGTCGGAGAAGGAGAAGGAGTACTTCCGGAACTCCTGCACAGGATCTCAAATGGCGAAGATCCTCTGGGAATCAAGGGAGTCGTTGGGAGAGCAACTGACAAGATGCCCAGGCCCCGGGATCTTGTGAGTGTCAATCTTGATGACTATCCACCTTTTGCGCTCAAGAAGAACATCCTCGGTCCGATTGAGGTGACCCGTGGTTGCCCGTTCTCCTGTAGATTCTGTGCCACACCGTTTCTGACTGGAGGAAGGGTGAGACATAGATCGGTGGACAAGGTCGTAGCTTGGTTGACAAGAGCGGTCAATACGAGTGGCTTTGAAAGAACATGGTTTCTCTCTCCCAATGCGCTGTCGTACGGAGGCAGAGGTCGGAGTGTCGAGTCAGATAAGCTGGAGCTGCTCCTCAGACAGACCACATCCATTGACGGTCTCAGAGAGGTCTTCTTCGGTTCCTTTCCGTCAGAGGTCAGACCTGAATTCGTGACTAAGGATGTTCTTGAGATGATGCGTCAATACGTTGCCAACGATACTCTACAGATTGGCCTGCAGTCTAGCAGTGACAGAGTATTGAAGCTGGCCAACAGACATCATTCCGTTGAGGATGGATTGAAGGCCATTCATGATGCTCTGGACTGCGGATTCATTCCACATGTTGACATGATCTTTGGGCTCCCAGGCGAAACCCCCGAGGAGCGGCACGCAAGCATAGAACTCTGCCAAGAGCTTCACAATATGGGGGCCAAGATTCACGGGCACGTCTTCATGCCACTACCGGGGAGCGCCTTCGAGAATGAGCGGGCGGGATGTCTTGACCCCGTAAGCAGGAGTATGCTGGGCGAACTCTCACGAAAGGGAGTGATGACCGGGGCGTGGAGTGCACAGGAACGACTGGCCAAAGAACTCGCATCGATGACTAATCACGGCGGGGATGCGTGAGCATTGCCAAAGCCTGATAAGACCAGAGCCTGTTGGCTCCACGGTTGACTTGACCGAGGACATGCCTGAGAAGCTCAGAGAGAGACTCTCAAAGCAGGGGTACCATCTCATAGGTGAGAGAGGGGCCTACAAAGCATGTCAGTGGCAGAAGAAAGCACTGACCCACGGGGACTTCTGCTACAAGCAGAGATTCTACGGCATTCAATCACACAGATGTCTTCAGATGACACCTGTGGTTGACAAGTGCACTCAGAACTGCCAGTTCTGCTGGCGAGTAACACCCGAGGATGTCGGCGTAGCCTGGGACCAACTTCACGTGTCCAGAAGTCCATCTTCGACACCCAGTGAGCTCTTGGATGGAGTCCTGATGGCGAATCTCAGAACCCTTGGCGGATTCAATCCAGAGATTGCACCCGGCGTGACACAGGAGATGTACGAGGAGGCAAGGCAGCCACGACATGTTGCTGTGTCCCTCGCCGGAGAGCCAACGCTCTACCCTCAGATCGGCGAACTGATTGATGAGATTCACAGCCGTGGGATGACCTCCTTCCTCGTGACCAATGGAACGAATCCTGACGTCCTGAAGTCTATGACGATGCCCACGCAGCTGTATATCACACTCGCTGCACCAGACGAAGATACACACAGGACCCTGTGTAGGCCCGGCATCAGGAACGCATGGAAACAGACCTTGGACTCACAGGAACTGCTGGGGTCGCTTGGGACAAGAACAGTCAACCGACTGACAATGGTATCCAAACGCAATATGCACAGCCCTAGATCTTATGCGAAGCTCATTCTGAGGGGTGAGCCCGACTTCGTTGAGATCAAGGCCTACATGCATCTTGGCTCCTCAAGAAGAAGACTGGCAAGTAACAACTCGCCCTCACACAGAGAGATTCGCGCATTCTCGAGGGACCTGTCTGCCCTCACCGGATACTACGTCGCCGACGAGCAAGTCGAGAGCAGAGTTGTGCTACTCTCTCGACGCAAACACATAAACAAGGTACAGCATGCATGAAGGGGATCATGATGAGTCTACAAGACATTCTCGACTCTCTAAGAGAGGAGATAGATGCGGATGATAGAATCCGAGAGAGAGTCCTACAGCTCACTCGCGAGGCTGTGAGGAAGTGCAGTGAGTCTATCAAGATGACGCACAGGAACAGGCTGGGTGAGGCGAGGGAACTGGTCAGAGAGGCCCATGCACTGATTGTGGACGCATCGAAAGAGGTTGCTGGAAGTGAGTTCCTGCTGAGAAGTCGGCTAATGGACACAGCCTATCAGGAGCTAGCGGAGGCCGCCAACCTCATCACTCTACTCGAGAGCTCTCAGTTGACGCCACCCAAGGAATACGAGATCCCATCACGACCATACCTTACTGGATTGGCAGACGTCATAGGCGAACTGAGGCGGGCAACGCTTGACAGACTGAGAGAAGATCAGCCGAAAAAGGGAGAAGTCTTGCTGGAATTGATGGAGAGCATTCTGGATGACTTGCAGAGCCTAGATTATCCAAACGCCCTGGTTCCAGACCTCAGGCGGAAGTGCGATGTGGGCAGGTCGCTGGTAGAACGAACTAGGGGCGATGTCACGCGAGCCATTGGGAATGAGAGGCTCATCAGGGAATTGAGAAACGGGAAGTGAAACCAAGGCAATGACAGACCCAGACATATGGTTCACGTTGTACTCATTGGCAAACAAAGGGGCGATTCATGGGAAGGCAATCCTCACCACAAGAGAACTGGGTGAGATGTTGCAGGTCAGCCAGCAGACGGCCTCGCGAAGGATTGCCCAGTGTGTTGAGAAGGGTCTTCTGAATAGGGTCCACACAGTGGATGGTATGCTCCTGCAGATTACCGATGATGGGAAAGATGAGCTCCTTCGAATCATGACCAACCTGGAGGTGGCATTCACACCACCTGAGGCCGAGATAGTAATGGAAGGTAAGGTCCTGACTGGTCTGGGAGAAGGAGCTTACTATGTCGATGTCTATGCGTCAAGACTGAGAGCGGCCTTGGGCTTCAAGCCACACTTGGGAACATTGAACATCAAAATCACGGATGATGACTCAAGAAGAGCCCTTGGGAGGATGAAGAACACACCCCCATTGGTCGTCAACGGATTCGAACACAAGGGTAGAACATTTGGAGATGTCATCTGCTACCGAATCAAAATCAATAGCGAAATAGAAGCGGCCGTGGTGATTGCTCAGAGGACTCACCACAGTGACGATGTCCTAGAGATAGTGGCGCCAGTGAACATCAGAGAGAAGCTTGGCCTGAGTGATGATGACCGGGTGAAACTGACTGTGATTCCACTGCACATGGTGACCTGAATCTCAGCCGAATTCTCCGGTAAGAGGTACAAAGGCAACACCGCCCCAGTTTCTTCGCTCAATTCTCCCGTCTTCCTTCTTTGAGATGAAGAACAGGTCTTGATAGAACCCTCTTCCGCCCACAGGAATCATCATCAAACCTCCAGGAGCTAGCTGCTGAACGAGGGGCTCAGGGATGCTCGGTGCTGCAGCGGCAACGAGAATTCGGTCAAAAGGAGCCTCCTCGGGAAGTCCCTTTCCGCCATCGCCATGAATGAGCGTTACGCGGTCATCATACCCTGTTCGCTTCAAGTTCTGTTCCGCAAACTCGATGAGATCCTCTACAATCTCCACAGTAAAGACATGGCCCTTTGGTTCCACGCCCTCTGGAGCTACAAGTTCAGCACACAGAGCGGCGTGATAGCCCGACCCTGCACCCACCTCTAAGACCTTATGACCGGGTCTGAGGTCTAGACCTTCGCACATTATCACACACATATGCGGTGCAGATATCGTCTGGCCTCTGCCAATGGAAAGCGGCGTATCACGGTAAGCGTGCCTTCTAGAGTCAGGAGTAACAAACTCCTCGCGCGGTACGGCTCTGACGGCACGTTCCATTTCTTCCGATCGAAGGTAGCCGTTGCTGCGGAGCCGATTCAAGAGCCTGTCGACTTCATCTTTGAACTCATCCGCAGGCATTCCAATCATCGTCTGATGCGTGCACATTCATAAAAGGATTGAGCGCCATGAGACCGCCATGCCCTGTGTGAGATTCTTGGCCTACGGACATGAGAATGTGATTGGTCAACACAGGACCACGCTGGAGATTACCACTGAGAACTTCCTAACTAGAGAGGGCACATGCATAGTGGGAATCAACGCCAACCAGACCCTAGCAGAGATGCCCCCAGAAGTCAAGAGGCTTGCACAACTGGAGTCCACCGTGATTGTGCTGAGACTCCAAGCAGGCGATGACATTCAGGAGATTAGAGGAAGAGGAGGTCCGGGGCTTGTCTACACAGACACAACGAGCATGGTGGTTCGTACTAGTTCGTATCAGTGCGGTCGAACACTGATGGTGGGAGCTGACAAGGCAGCAAGTGACTTGGACCGTCGTTTCGTGAGACATCTAGCGGATAGCAATGCAGAGATTCTCTGCGAGATTGAATTCATCACTCAATGACGGCGTCCGCGACCACTTGGTATTCGTAGGGTGCACTATCACGTACGCGACGGACCAGAGTAATGTCTTTGCAGGCCCTTCCAGCCTCTTCTACGAGTCTGGCGACATTGCCTCTTGCTTCGCCCTCAGGATCTTCTCCTCCTACGAAGTCATAGTAATGCAGTACTCCCCCCGGTCTCAGGACTCCGCACGCATCCTTCACAAAGGCCTGTGCGCCTGAGGGGTGGTTCATGATTACTCGGTCAACTGAGCCCTCCATGGCCGCAACGTATTGGGATGCGTCTGCGACAACTGGCTCTACAATCCCGACGAGTCTGTTGAGCGAGAGGCTCTCTCTAAGTAATTCTATTGCATGAGGGTTGATGTCAATTGCCAAAACCTTGGCTCTTACACGTCTTGCTATGTGTATGGCAAAGGGGCCTACCCCGCAGAACATGTCCAAAACTGCCTCACCCTCCTGCACTAGGCTGGCGACCCGATTATGCTCCTCCAGCAATCTAGGACTGAAGTATGCCTTACTGAGGTCTACAGCCAGTCGGCAGCCATATTCAGTGTGTACTGTCTTAGTAGTGTCCTCGCCCCACAGCAGAACGTACTCTCTCACCCGAGTCTGGCCGGAGATCGCCCCCTGCTTTGACAGCACAGTTTCGAAATTCTCGTGAATCGAGTGAAAGGCTCGACCAATGACCTTTGAGTACTTCTGAAGTGCCTCAGGTATCTCAAGGACTGCAATCTTCCCTACAAGATCATAGGCTCTTGGAACTAGATCGAGCAACTCAGGGGGAATCTCATCCTGAAGTGCTTCTGTGAGGGTCTTCGGACCTTCCGCGGCAGGAGTGAAGACACGCTCGCCAAAAGAGAACTCCGCGGTGAGCTTGGCGTCAAGTAGTTCCTCCGTGACCTCATCAGTTAAGGGAATGTACAGGGCATCGTCTGAAGCGACTATCTTGTACCTGATGTCAATCAGACCAAGATCAAGAAGCCTCCTCCTTACATCTTCTCCATGTGCAAGTGATACACTGACATAGGGTCGCGATGGCATCAACTGTCCATTACCACCGGCGCTTATTGGTCTGATGGATTCTATTCCTTGAATCTGATATACTCCTGGCCGGATCCTGACTTTGTTCCAACCATCATCTGCAGACCCGTAACCTTGCCATCAGACGAGATGATTCTCTGCAGAGTCCCCGAGACCTCCACCATATCGCCCTTCTTGAATATCCCAGAGAATGCGCCGTCATAGACCATTATGCGCTCTACATCCTCGGACTTCAACCCATAGAGTGCTGGGCTAAAGCGACCATACGTGTCATCCTCAATCCTTACTTGGACCTGCCTGGGCGTGTCAGAAACAGTGTGGTAGGTCTCACTCATGTACTGGATTGGAACCTCCTCCGGTAGCAGCACAGGTGTGATACCGATGCATTGCTCCTCAATGCACAGGGCCCTTCTGCGAGCAAAGATCCTCTGCAGGTCTTCTGGTGAGAGAGCCGGTACACGCGACTTCACGCGCTGCATTGCCCTCCTCCAATCCCGGAGCGTACGGAGGCGGAATCCCTCCAGCTCAGAGAAACGTTCGTATGACCCTGTGAGTGATTCTGAGTGCTTTAGACCATAGACGTTCATGTTGATGTCAGACTTGGGATTGTGGGCCTTCCAGAGGATGCTACCTGCGACTCCTAGGTTCTCAAGAGGAATTCCCAGCACCTCATGGATAGCTAGCGAAGCCTGCTGGACGTAGGCCTCCAGTCGATCCTGAGGACCTTTGTCGACAATCTCACGAAGTCGTTCCTCTGGACGGAAGTACCTTGCGACTACTGTCTGAGGGGGCTCAATCAGAACTGTATTGAAGTGAGGGTCAGCGTGTGTGTACGACGAGGGGAGTTGCGGCATGCCCTCTGCCACAGAGTCAACACCACCCCAGAACATCCTGCGGTATCTGATACCTTCTGAAATCCATCGCCCGTCCGAGTCCCTAACATACTTGAGAAACGAGAGGACCCTGTCACTGGGTTGAATGAAGCCTAGAACGACGAAGACCCTTCCATCAGTGTCCTGAAAGATATCACGGTCGCGCATGACTGCCACCCGTGATGCTGGTTTCGTCGTTGACACCGAGCAGTTTCCTCCATGGATGCTCTGAGGATGTAGCTACATAGATTAGTCGGTTATGGGACGCCTCGAGTGAGTCTACTCCTATGGAGTCCGTCAAGTGAAGGTTCTACACATCTGTGACAGTCTAAACCCCGCAGGTCTCGGCGGATACGAATCGTATCTGCACTACCTCTCGAAGGAACTGGCATCTAGGGACATCGAGAGCATTGTGGTAACACAGAAATCTAGTTCAGAACAGCCAACGCAGATCTCTAGACTAGGATATGATATTGTTCAACTCCCCGGCAATAATCTAGAGGCTAGGAAATGGGAGTTCTTCAAGCACCCTGAGGAGGTTCGTGACGAGCTCGCTCTGAAGATGTTCAAGACTGACGACCTAGAGGAGAATGTCAGCGAACTTGTCGACCAACTGACTGCCGTCATTGCCAGCTTTGGCCCAGCCATCATACATGCCCATAGCACCTACGTTGTGTTCAACAGGGTTCTCGATCGCCTTAGAGAGGAGCTTGGCAGCTTCAGAACACCGCTGATTCTCACTGTTCACGGTAGGCCCAAGCAACTGATTCTTCCTGATCGTTCGAAGACCACTGACTATGAGCAGCTTGCTGCATGTTGCCCCTTCAATCGAGTCCTTGCAGTTAGCAGGAACGTAGAAGAGGTCTTGGGAACCCATCTCCCCGATTCGGCCTCGATTCAGACGCTTTACCTCGGAATCGACTTAGGATTATTCAAGCCGTCAAAGATGGAGGAGTTCAGCTGGGACCTTGCCTTCATGGGAAGACTGGAGAGGATGAAGGCAGTAGACCTACTCCCAGAGATGCTCAGAGACCTATCGAAGTCTCATCCCAACCTCAAGTTGCTCATCACCGGGGAGGGGTCGCTCAGAGAGGGGCTGCTAGAGGAGTTCTCTCAGGCAGGGGTTTCGGCACTTGTAGACTATCGAGGAGTGGTCCCAATGGAACAAGTGCCTGAGATGATCAATCGCAGCCGTGTCTTCCTCTATCCATCCCGCGAAGAGCCCTTTGGCCTGTCTGTGATTGAGGCAATGGCATGCGGAAGACCGGTACTTACAACCAACGTGTTCGGTCCGAGTGAGATAGTGACTCATCCTATGGACGGATATCTTGTAGACCCAGATGACTCACTCAGGCTATCTGAGGCAGCATCGCTGCTACTCTCAGACGAAGCATTGCAGAGGCGGATGGGAGAGAATGCTCGAAAGACTGTCGAAGCGAGATTTGACATGAGGTCTCATGCGGACTCTCTTCTGAAGATCTACAGAGATGAAATC
>JAEOUG010000120.1 GCA_016839445.1 Candidatus Thorarchaeota archaeon | reverse complement strand
CAGGAGTATGGTACATCATAGACGTGCTGACGACTGGGGCATTCGTGTGGACCGGCTATCTCCTCATCTTTGGTATTCGCGAGGCCCACAACACGTCAACCCTCTGGGCCTTCATTGTCTCATTCCTATGCATGATAGTACTTGGATGGACCTTCTGGCAGGCACACTGAACTAGAAGAGCATCCCATAGAGAGGAATCACGACGAACGCAATCAAGCCTATCAGGGCTCCAAGTTTGTCCAAGGTGCTTCCTATCAGCAACATCTTCGGTTTCTCAGGACCCAAGAGAGGTGCTACTCCAGCACCGCCCACCACCACAGCGCCCAGAAGCATGAGAGGCCATAGGTTGATGCTTGCGTAGCCCCAGATCCAGATCAGAAGATAACTGAAGACACCTATGAAGTTCAGGACTGCAGCTACAATGGCAGCTGCTTTGTAGCCGTATACTCTGGCTATGGTCCGAACGTTTCTGAGCGCATCGCCCTTGACATCTTCGGCGCCCTTGATAGTCTCGCGCGCCTGAAGAATGAGGAAAGCTGTGAGGAAGTACAACCACACGGGAATTATGATTGCATTCGACCAAGGCAGACCTGCCACTTCCGCGAAGATGACCGACCCATAGAGAGAGCCGAATGCGAAGGAGAACGCAACCATCAGATTACCGGCCAGACCAAGAGTCTTGACCTTGGCGGCGTACACATAGCCAATGATCTCGAATACTATGACGAGAACTGCACTTACAGGCCTTCCAGGGATCCATGAGAAGACTACACCGAGGATACTGAGTATTGCCACATAGGCCCACGCCTGTCTGACCGTCATTCTTCCACTGGGGAGAGCTCTGTGAGGACGATTGATCCTGTCCACTTCGATATCGTAGATGTCGTTGACTATGTTGCCCCCTGCAGCAACGAAGAAGTACGTGACGTAGCCATAGAGGAAGAGGGGAACGATTGGACCGATTGCTGCCCAGACACCCACGGCCTGGTAGAACGCCATGGCAATACCTGCAATGACCGTCAACCCGCCAATGATGCAATTCTGGGGCCTAATGATTGACAGGAACGCCTTTGGGTCGGTCTTGCGCTCAGTGGGGCTTGGGGAGGATTCTGCTTCGCTCACACTATCTCCATCCGCTAGAGTCCACCTGTTCGATGATGGATTAAAGACTATCGGACTTCTTACCTAATGACTCATATTGCAGACATGGCAGACACTTGCTTGGTGAAAATCCGGTGATTGATGACCTCCCAAAAGAAGAGCTGCTCAGGCTCCTGGATGCGTATGCGAAGGCGTGGCAGGCAATGGACGGGGCCTACTTCTTGGCAATTGAGAAGAAGTACGGCATGGACGCTGCCATAGAGATGGACAAAGAGGCTTGGAGGCTCTTCTCGCCCATAGAGGCGCGTCGCATAATGAAGGAGTTTGGAATCCCAGAGAATGGAGGACTCGACGCGCTTGAGAGAGCACTTGGATTGCGCGTGTATGCCAGACTCAACGAGCAGTCATATGAGAGAACGGATGAGAAGACTCTGCTCTTCACGATGAACCAGTGCAGAGTACAGGTGGCGCGCGGCCGGAAGGGGTTGCCGGACTTCCCCTGCAAGGAAGTGGGAGTCATCGAATACACCACCTTTGCGGAGACCATAGATCCGCGGATAAAGACCAAGTGCCTGTTTTGCCCGCCAGACGCCCACCCAGCAGACGCCTACTGTAAATGGGAGTTCACTCTGGAGGAGTGATCTGCCTGCCAAGGCTTCGATTCGGTCCCGCAGGATATCCTGCCGAGGCGAAGGGTAAGGTGGAACAGGTGTTCTCGATTCTCACCCGGTCAGGTCTCAACGCTCTCGAGTATGCAGCAGTACATGGACTCAGAGCAAGGGAAGATACCGCAGCCGAGATTGGACGTCTGGCAGACCAGTACGACATATCGATGAGCCTTCATGCAGCCTATTACATCAGTCTAGCATCAAAGAGCATGGAGACCAGAGAGAGATCTAAGAGTCGGCTAAAGAAGGCGCTCCGTTTTGCACCGCTCATGGCCGTCAAGAGAATCGTGTTCCACCCCGGGACACGGGGAGGCTTGCCAGAAGAAGAGGCACAAGTGATTGTCCGTGATGCATTGAATGATGTCTGGGAAGCGGCAGGTGCGGAGAGTGGGGGAGCCTTCCTTTCCCCGGAAATCGCCGGCAAGATTGGTGCATTTGGGTCAGAAGAGGAAATACTGCGGCTCTGCCAAGAACTCGCCTTCTGCATTCCCACTCTCGACTGGGCTCACCTGTATGCCAGAAGTCAGGGCAAGGTGAATGAGAAGAGAAGCTATCTGAAGGTCATTGACCAGTTCGAGAGTGAACTCGGAAAGCGTTTCGTGGACAACATGCACTTCCATGTGAGCGGCATAACGTACACGGAAAGAGGAGAGAGTGCACACAGACCTCTTGGAGAACACTGGGGCCCAGATATTCTACCTCTCGTGGAGATAGTCAGAGAGGTTGGCTACAGCCCTACGTTCATAAGCGAATCTCCAGACCCACTGAAAGGAGCACTATACGTCAAGTTCCTATTTGATGAACTGGAGAAGAGCGAGAAATGATACAGTATGCCTTTGTCCTAGGATCGAACTGGCTTCTCAGCATAGCCGAGCTCCTGTCATATTTCCAGGACAGAGGCATTCCTGCTACGCTTGTGGATCACTCAAGGAATATCGCCATCTTGGAGGTTGATTCGGACCTTCATATGGAAAACATCATCGAACTCCAATCTGCTCTGGGAGGCTGTTTCAAGACTGGCCGTGTGCTGTACAGGCATGACCGAGTGAGTGCAGTCAAGGCATATCCGGCGGATGGAAAGACAGAACGCAGTGCCAGAAACCTTCTTGGAGACCTCAGATGGGCGAAGAAGATATGGCCGCACGTCAAGGGAAAGCGTGTCAGGTTTGGTGTAAGCACATACCCTGTGCTCTCTGGAAGAGATGAAGGAGTCAACTACAGGAAATTCACTCGGAAGATGAATGAGCAGATCAAGAACTGGCTCGCAAAGAACGGCACGAAGAGAGCGGATTACTACTCCTACGATGAGCCAGACCGAAGAGTTCCCGGAAGGTTGAACGTCGCCCTCTGGCCAAAGACAATCCAGAAGAACAACCTACTCACTCCACCCAGTGCTGAGGTGATTGCAGCATTCACTAGCAGAGGACTCTACATTGCACAGACACTGATTGTCTATGACTCTCTACTTCAGCAGTACCGCGATGAGTCGAGACCCTACATTTCGGCAGAAATCAGCACAAGCCCCAAGGTCTGCAGAACATTGCTAAATCTGGCGGGGGCAAGACCCGGAGACACAGTACTGGACCCGTTCTGCGGCACGGGTACCGTCCTCATGGAAGCTGCATTGCTCGGAATGAAGTGCATTGGCATTGACAACGACGGGAATCAAGTACAGGGAACCAAGTCGAATCTCAAGTGGCTCGCGCAGGACCTAGGTCAGAAGCTTGAGTACAGCGTCGTTGTAGGTGACGCGCGTCATCTTACCAGCCTCATCTCAGGCCAGGTAGACGCTGTTGCTTTCGAACCCTCTCTCGGCGAGGTCTACAAGGAGAAACCGGAACGTCCTAGAGCACTGGAGGAAATGCGCGCTCTGACTAAGCTCTACAGGGAATCCTTGACAGAGATTGCAAAGATTCTTCGTCCCGATGGCAGAATCGCCATGACCCTACCCGTTGTCAACACCAAGAGCGGCAAACTGCAGATTGATGTGCGTGATATGCTTAGGGAGACTGGACTGGAGGTCTATCCGCTTCTCCCCGAGGGCATGATTCGCAGCGAGGCTTCTGTCGACGAAAATGTGCGAATAAGTCCCGAGCGACAGCAACTCCCCGAAAGAAAACGGGGACAAGTAGTCCAGCGTTCAATCCTCGTTCTCGTGAAATAGTCAGAATAGGTAACGAACCACGTCATCCAGAATCGCATAGGTCTGGAGGCGTTGTATATCCCTCTTCACATACGGCATGACTTCCTCGAAGACCACGTCGCGATAAGCCTTAGGTGGCGAGATCTCCCGTGTGGCCTTTGCGAGGACTCTGAGGATCTCCTCGAGCGTGTCACGCAGGTGCTGATAACCCACGGTGTATACGTCAATAGACAGGACCTCAATTCCGTCAGCGTTGATTGGAACGTCCTTCAGGAACTCGTACTTGTCCATTAGTGGCTCCAATAGGGTGAGGACCCTGTCGATGATCTTCCTCTTGTTGGGTTTGCTCGTCTTTATCGCCAGGATGCTACGGAACAGGTGAGCATATACCTCAAGGCAATCCATGCTCTTGCCCGCCACAAGACTCTCATCAGTCTCCTCGTACTGGGACACAAGCTCATCAATGAAGCGGCCGAACTTCTTGAACGTCGTAGGAGATCCGTGCCAGTTGCTCAGTATGTTCTCCAGGCTCGAATCGGCAGTGACATGTATGTTGAGGAACTCACGAAGAGCGTATTCCAACATGAAGCGCATGTGACCAATGCGTGCAGCCTTTGTGACCACCATCACGAAGAGGAGATGCTCGTTTGCCTCCCAGACATACCGATTGGTCTCTGTGTCGATTGTGCGCAAGGTCTCGTTGGAGGCCTTGTCGATGAACGTGTGCGTAGCGGATAGAAAGGGAGCAATCAGGTCCATGTCCAGCTTTACTGCATCTGAATAAGCACGAGAAACGAGGTTTCTGCCACTGCCTCGCTCAATCACCCACACACCTAGTATGGACTTCTTGCTGGACATCTTTGTTCCGAAACGTAGTGACCGCCTAGAATGATAAGCCTATATACGACGAGCGGAATACAGGTTTTTGTGCGTAAGAACAGAATAGCCAGGGCGAGAGAAACCTGGGCGGGCCATCAGAGATGACCCACCCTGAACAGATCATGTTGTCGAGATTCCGAGCTTGTCAACCATCTCTTTGTAGCGGTTTCTTACGGTGACTTCAGTCACACGCGCAGTTCGGGCAATCTCAAGCTGAGTTCGCCTAGAACCTGTAAGGATGCTCGCCACATAGATGGCAGCTGCAGCCATTCCCTTCGGGTCCTTACCTATGGTGAGCCGCTCTTCCCTCGCCAAGTTGAGAATGTCAATGGCCTTCTTCTTGGCCTCCCCGGGCAGGTCCAGTTCGGTACCAAAACGGTGAACGAACTCGACAGGGTTTGAGTGGGGAATCTTGAGATTCAAATAGCGAAGGATAAGCCGCACACACAGGCTGAGTTCCTTGCGAGTGATGTGTATCTGATCGCAGACCTCCTCGAGAGGTCTCGGCACCTGATGCACTCGACATGCAAGGTACAGAGATGCAGCTATCATGCCAAGGATGGTCCTGCCGCGAGTGAGCCTCTTTCTCAGGGCCTTTCTGTAGATGACAGCCGAGGTCTCCCTGATTGAGTAGGGAATGCTCAACTGTGAACTGATCCTATGAAGTTCCGTCATTGCTACCGCAAGATTTCGTTTGTCAGAAGAGTGAACCTTAGTGCGTATCTGCCACTTGCGTAGTCTGTGTATCTGTGCCCTCCGTGTTGATGTCAGCTTCCGTCCAGAGGCATCTACGTTCTGTCGGCCGATAATGGTCGTCAGACCTTGGTCAAATTTGCTCCAGTCGGCTGGGCCTCCTACTCGCTGCCGAGAATTCTGTTCGTCAGCGGTAAAGGCTCGCCACTCTGGACCCATATCGATTGACCGATCTGATAGAACGAGTCCGCAAGCGGAACATATGACTTCGCCACGGCTGTGGTCGATATATACATCAGTACAACTGCATGCAGAACAAACGTAATTGGCCGCACCGAGTCGCTCTTTCTGTTTGCTTGTCCTAGTTTGTTTCTGGCTGGCCAGTCCAATCATCTCCCTGCATTTCCACCAAATGGCAGAGCTGCGGTCAGAGCTGTCACTGTGTTCGGATGCAAGTGTCCTCCACGGCGCATGGAGACACAGATTGGCGCGTCAGGTGGTTTCGCTCAGTTGAACGAACACCTATGCGCAGATGGTAAAGTATTATAAACTCTTTGCAGTTTACTTCGTTGTT
>JAEOUG010000119.1 GCA_016839445.1 Candidatus Thorarchaeota archaeon | reverse complement strand
CGCGCATGTAAGGCCATGTGGCCCTTCTGGATGCCTTCTGAGGCCAGCGCGCGCAACGCGGCCATATTCTGCGCAAGGCCAACACTAGCTATTACGTGACCTAGCTCTGCTGCAGTCTCAACACCAAGAATCTTCACGCATGCTCGTGCTACAGGATGAACCTTGGTTGCTCCGCCGACCAGACCAACCGCCATCGGCACTTCAATCGAGCCGTGAAGGTTTCCGTTGCCATCCTTCTCGTACTTGGTCAGAGAGCTGTACCCACCCACGGCAGCATAGCTGTGCGCCCCTGCCTCTATGGCTCGGAAGTCATTGCCTGTGGCGATGACCACTGCATCGATTCCGTTCATGATGCCCTTGTTGTGAGTAGCACAACGGTAGGGGTCTGCCTCTGCGAAGGCCCAAGCGGCGACTATGTCATTGACTACCTCTTCGCCGCCGAGCATTTCCTTGTCAAACGTAGCATGGACTCTCGTCAGTCTGAACTCTGCGAGGTTAGATAGGATTCGAAGGATGACTCTCCCTCCTGTAATCCTCTCTATTCTTGGTGCCAACGCCTCAGCCATCGTATTGACTGCGTTAGCTCCCATCGCATCGCGGCAGTCGACAAGCAGTTCAGTGATGACCATGGGTCCAACCTTCGAGTCTATGAGTCGGACTCTCAGATCCTTGGCTCCTCCGCCAAATCTGACAAGAATAGGATCTTGCTCGTTAGCGAAGGCCACGAGTCCGTCCTTCGACTCCATAATCCTGTCCTTTGCTGCAGAGGGGTCTGTGACTTCGACAAGCTGTATCTGTGCTATCATGACAGGACCAGTGTCTGTTGCAGTGAATCCTCCGAGGTCTCTGGCCATCCTTGCTGCGTTGCTTGCGGCAGCCACAACCGAGGGTTCCTCAATGGCCATGGGGACGAGATAGTCCTTCCCGTTGACTAGGAAGTTCGTCGCTATGCCAAGAGGGAGCGTCATTGATCCCACGACGTTCTCTATCATGTGATCGAGAACCTCGAGGTCTACTTTGCCCGGTTCGGCAAGGGGGCCAAGGGTTTCTTCGTCAAGACCTGTCACTTCCATAAGCTTGCGAACGCGCTCCTCTCTGGGGAGCTTGTAGAATCCTGAAATCCTCGAGTCCTTCACCATCTTGAGACCTCGTCAATTTTGATACGCCGGTTCGTCATTTCCATAAAAGAGTGATGCCCATCAGTGGTCGTGGTGGTCATGCTGGCTTTCCCTGATCGTTTGACCCACGAGAGGAGGTTCTGCATCGGGGATTGTATCCTCGTCAACCATCATTCTCCTTCTCTTGATTGTCAACGCCACTACATACGATAGAGCCGCGAGAACACCCGCAACTGCACTGGGCGATACGCGGATTACGAACGAAGTGGCGATGCCAACAAGCTCTGTCCCTAGTGCAATGACGAAGACGGATATCACAACAGCTCTCACTGACTTCAGCAACTCGTTTGAGGCTGCGGCCGGTGCTACCAGAATCGCGTACACCAGAATCGCTCCTACTGCCTTTGTAGCCAGCGTGATTGCCAAGGCCGCTGTGATCAACATGAGGTAATGGTACGCCCGTGCGTTCATACCGTGAGCCATTGACCCCTCCATATCCACGCTGACGTAGATGAACTCCTTTCCAAAGATGATCGAGACAATCAACAAGACTAGCGTCACAAGACCCAGAGTGACGATGTTGGAGGTTGTTAGGAGTAGAAGGTCTCCAACTAGGTATCCCCAGATGATCAGAGTGTCCGCAGGTGGAATGTAGTACATCAGGAAGACTGCCAAGCTCATAGAGAGCGCAAACGAGACCCCGACCGCCACTTCCATCTTCTCTGCCATTCCACTCTCCCCCGCGTATCCTGTGATGATGGCGACTAGAACTGCAAAGAGAAGTGCTCCTAGCACAGGGTCGAACCAAGGGGCGATACCGCTGTCCTCCAAGAAGAGACCTAGCGCTGCGCCACCTAGGGCTGCGTGGGCCACCCCAGAGGTCATGAAGGAGAGACCTCGGTAAACAAGGAATGTACCGCTTGTCGCAGCGACTGCCGCAATAAGAATAGCTCCGATTATCGCTCTCTGGAGAAACGGAGTCTGCAAGATGAATGTGATGATGTCAATCATGGCGATCAAATCCTGAATCTCTTGTTATGCAGTATCTGTGACCTGCGTACTCCACTATCCTTGCTGAGGGTCCGTAGACTCTCTTCAGCATCTCAATGTCCATCACATCACACGGTGTGCCGATACCAACGAGTGTGTTCTTCAGCAAGAGAACGTCCTCGACATAGGTGTGTATTGGATTGAGGTCATGGGTAACCATAATGATGCTGACATCGTGCTCATTGTGGTACTTCCCGAGAACCTCAACTATCAGGTCCTGGCTGTGAGCATCAGTGCCTGCCAGCGGCTCGTCAAGCATCAAGACGGGTCCCTCTCCTGCAAGAGCTCGAGCAACCAAGACCCTCTGCTTCTGGCCGCCCGAGAGTTCGGAGAAGGACCTGTCTTTCAAATCAAGCATATCCACTTGCTTCAGTGCGTCCAGGGCCAAGTCCCTGTCCTTGGACGAGGCAATTCTTGGAGGTGCCTTCTTCAGGAGTCGACCCATCAGCACAATATCCATGGCCTTCAGAGGGATGTTGGCTGCAATCCCCTCCCTCTGAGGGACATACCGGACCAGTTTGCGAATCTTGGACTTCTGGCGAACCGAGTCATACCCCATCAGACCACTGTGTCCCCTTGCAGGCTCGATTAGCCCGAGCAGGGTCCGCAGGAGCGTGCTCTTCCCTGATCCGTTGGGGCCGATTACTGCGGTGAAGCTGGGGGCCTCGATGCTGAATGTTACATTGTGCAGAGCCCATGTCCCGTTCGGGTATCTTACTGCAAGATCTTCTGCTTCTAGAAGGTTCATGTCAATCCTCTCCGAATAGTTCTACTCTCACCCTCTCCACCCTCTTCTGCGAGCGCAGCTTTCTCAGAAAGGCACGCACATCATCAGCATCGCCTCTCGTGACCAAGACCTCGATGCAGCCCCCTCCTATGGTGTGTGCATGCATCATGGCTGATATCAGATGATTGTAGTCGTGTTGGACACGACTGCAGCTCCGGTCCTTTCCGTCTTCTGCGAAGCTCACTGTTAGAACAGCAGTCATCTCTCCTCTGATGTCTTCCAGCGATCGATGCTCTGCGAGGAGGAGCTGAAGTGCATGGCGGACTACTTCCGACCTGTTGGAGAAACCTCCCTCGTATTTGAGGCGCTCCAGTTCTCCTAGATCATTGTCCTGCATCGAAACGGCTACAACCGGCATTACGACACATCCGAGTAGGGTTGGACCTCTGTACTTATTAACATCCCTATGAATGTTAATAATCATGAGGAACCGTCGTTCGGCCCTTGTTCTCGTGGCCTTCCTGCTACCACTCTTGCTGTCAGGAGCAACGACCCGTGTTGAAGGTCAGACGTCGCCTTCATTCCTGTTGGCGACTTCAGTTGCTCCGTTGTCGGGGATTGTCTCGGAAGTTGGTGGGGCCTATGTCGAGACCTCTATCCTCCTCTCTGAGGGATTCGAGCCTCACTCTTTCACCGTGACTCCTCAAGTGATTGCGATTGCAGAGAGTGCGGATCTTCTGGTCTTCACTGGGCACTTCGACTGGGAAGAAGCCCTCGCGAACCAGACCGCAACTCCTTTCATCACACTCCACGACCCCGGAGCACTTGAGAACTACGAGGATTACGGCGCAGAGCTGTCACCCTTCCCAGGCGAAGACACCCACACGACTGCTCAGGACCACGACCATGATGGGAATCCACACGCGTGGTGGCTTCTACCCTCGAACGCCGTTGCCATTGCCAACGCAACTCGCGCGGCCCTGACAACCCTGAATGCTGCGCTATCTGACGTGTGGAACAGCAATTTCGGGCACTTCCTGAACCAGCTCGATGACCTGCAGGAGCTGATTCTGGAGGCTGATGATGAGTACCACTTCTCCTCCATGAATGCTGTTGTCGTGTTCCCGGCCGAGGCCTACGTGGCTGAAGCCTTCGGCATTGGCGTCGAGGCGGTTCTGATCAACGAGGGCCAGACAATCTCCGGTGACGAACTCATCGATGTTCAGAATGCCTTTCTCAACGGGTCCATCTCTCTCATCCTTGGTTCGGACGTTGCCAGACTGCAAACAGCCGGGGAGTTTGCGTACCAGCTGGTTGATGATTACGGTGGCACTCTCGTCTGGTGGAGAGCAGTCTTCTTCTCAGGTCTATCGGACTATACTGCAATAATGACCCACAATCTTGGAGCATTGACGGCAGCCCTAGAAGGAGGTCCTGGTTCCCAATCCGCCGCGATTCTGAACCTTGGCCTCATTGGACTCTCGATGATTCTTGGTGTGCTGGCACTGGGTGAGGCTGTTGTCTTGGTGCGGCGGCTGCGGGAATAAGGGAAAGGGCTGCTGTGATAGAACCATTAATACTCAGAGCCCATTATGAAGTCTGGAACTGACATGGTTATGAGCGAGCCTGATCCTGATCTTCCGCGGAAGCGTCGTAAGGCCCTTGGACTCTATCTCGGATTATCCATAGTCACGACGTCTGCTGCTTCCGTGATTCTGTCCGCCATGGGGTACCTTCCCTTTGACCCCTTCACGGCGCTGATTGCTGGAACCATTGGAGGCTTCGCCTTTGCTCTCTTCCAGATTACCTACATGAGATTCGTTGGGCATACAAGCCTGCGCATTCAAGAGAAGAAGCCCATGCTGGAGTAGGGCATCACTAAAGCAGGTCCTCAAGGTCTGGGACATCAGATTCGTCCTCGGGCTCTTGTTCTCGTCTTAGAGCTCTGTATGATTTCCTTGTGAACACTGCGATAACTGCTAGAGAGACTGCAGAAACACTCCATGCGGCCACATTAGCCGGGGTTATCAAGCCCCCTCCCCCACCTCCTGAGGTGGAGAACGTTAGGACATTGGAGAGCGGTCCCTCATTACCCTGCTCATCGACCGCGCGAATCGCAAATGCGTACCTCGAGCCGGGGATAAGGCCATCAACTGCCCTCTCCTCAGTGTCACCGGGATTGAGGGGAATCCAGCTCTGGTTGTAGATGTCGTTCAGGAACACATTTGCGAGTACCTCAGGAACCAGCGCAAAAACGACTACGTAGGATGTCGCTCTTCCAAGCAACTGGTTCTCTCCTGTCGCTGTCCACGAGATCGTGGCGACTGTTCCATTCACAGAAGCAAGAGAGAGGTCGTCAATTTCCCCTGGAGGCACATCATCCCTCATTGGATTGGTCAACTGCAGATACTCGTTCTTGTCATCTATGGAGTCTGTGTCCCCATCCATGCTCGTGTGATTAGAACCTGCGCAGAGTTCGAATCCTGTTGTCAGGGTGTCTCCGTCATGGTCGTCGAACCATCCGGAGCGCCAACCGTTACCTCTGGAGTTCATTGGGGGCCACGCGTAGGTTCTCTCTTCCGGCCTTACTCCTGACACAATGAACGTATGATACGAACCAGTTGAGGTCCCGGCCAATATGTCAGAGATTCCGTTGCCGTCTGTGTCACCTGCAGTCAGGCTGCAGACTCCTCCAGAGGTCCTGAATATCCACTCCAAAGAACCCACATCGTCCAAGCAGTAGACAAAGCCTCCGCTTGTGCCGAAGAGGACCTCCATGGTGTCGTCACAGTCGACATCGAGAATCGTCACGGTTGGACCCACAGATGAATCCGCCGTGAAGTTCCAGATCGGAATCCCCGATGAATCCAGACACCAGATCTTGCTCCCGGAACTGAAACATAGTTCCGCAGCCTCGTCGCGATTCAGATCGATAGCGCAGGGAGCACAACAGGGTATGTCTCCCTCGAATGTCCACAGTGGGGTTCCAGTGTTGTCCATGTACCAAATCTGGCCCGAACTTGTGCCCGCCATGATTCTGAAGTCGCCGCCCAGTTCCTCTGTAATCGAGAGCCTCACAGATGTGTCTTCGTTCGTGCGGCTCCACTCAAGTTCCCCCGAATCGCTGAAACAGAAAATCCCGCCATCTTCCGAGCCCACAAGGATTTCGATATCTCCGTCCAGGTCTATGTCTGCGGCTACGGGCTCCGTCGGTTCGTGACCGATGCTATCGCTCCAGAGCAACTCACCCTCGCCGTCAATACATACCACACCGCCCAGACTCGTCACACAGACTATCTCCATGAGGCCGTCGCCTTGGAGATCGACGACGCATGGCATATAGATTGACCGTCCCCCAACAAAGATGTGCCAACTCAGAACACCGCTGTGGTCTAGACACGTGATCCATCCTGTTTCTCTACCAAAGACCGTTTCAAGATGCCCATCACCCTCAGCGTCAAAAACGCAGATTGGCCCGATGTCTTGCATCAACAGATCATACTCCCACTCCTCGATGAAGCGCCGATCTGTAACGGTGATGCGGCCGCGGTCAGACCGCATTACGAGCTCCTGAAGTCCGTCCCCCCCGATGTCTGCTATGCACGCATCGGCATCATCGCCGCCGCCGGAATCCCAGTCCAAGATACCCAGGGGAGTAGAAAGAATCCCTCCGCCCCTAGGGCATCCTGATGTAGCGAACTCAGAGAAGTCGTCTACGGAATCCATGTCTGAATCAGATGAGTCAGGGAAACTCCCGGAAAGGCGTTCGTGGTTATCAGTCAGTAAGTCAGAATCGCCATCAGAATAGACTCCTCTCCTACGAATTTCTGCCTGTGCAGTCTTTGGCGTCCAAGGATACGCTCCTGGGTTCTGAGGGGTTTCGCTGATCCGGTAGCACCTGACCGTGTCCTCGTCGCAGATGACGAGTTCTGTTCTGCCATCAAGGTCTATGTCGGCGACACATGGCGATCCTCTGGCACCAAAGTCGATGGTCCACTTCGCGCCCCCGAGATGGCTTAGTACATAGCTCCGAGTCCCTGGGACAATACACTCTAGGTAACCGTTGCCATCCACGTCAAGAACAGACGGGGATCCAAGGTCCGCGGAGGTGGAGAAGGCCCATTCGAGTGCCCCGCTGGAACTCAAGCAGTAGACGCCCCCTCCACTTCCAGAGAGCAGCACTTCTTGGTCTCCGCTGTTGTCGATGTCAACAACACACGGCTGTGCGATGAGTGCCAAAGGCGGTCTGTAGTACCAGGAGATCAAGCCATCCGAATCAATGCAGTAGACATATCTCTCAAGGGTAGACACCAGAATCTCAAGGTTGTCGTTCCCTTCAATATCGGCCACCGTAATGGCTGAGATAGAGCTCACTCCAGTGACGGCTCTATACCAGACTAGGTCACCAGTCGCTGAGTCTAGGCAGACCAGGTGTCCACTGTCAACGGTCGCGATAATCTCCGCGCTGCCATCGTGATCCAGGTCCGCCGCACAGATGTTTGACGTTATCTCAGATTCAAACGGTCCGACATCGATCTCGGTTGCCCACCGCAACCAACCCCGTGAGTCCATGCATGTGAACTGCTGTCCGGTTGCCACAATGGCCTCTAGCCACGAGTCGCCATTGACATCCAGCACGCATGGGGCGTTTGCCCAGACTTGCGTGAAGTGGGTACTCGAGACCACGTTTCCCTGCCCGTCAAGGATTACGATCTCGTCCCTGCTGACATCTGTGACCAATACTTCCAGTAGGTTGTCTCTGTTGAAGTCGGCAATGGGAAATGTCATCTCCTCAATGTAGCTCTGCATGTCATATGACCACACAATCTGGCCCAAGGAATCGATGCAATGCACCCCATCGTCAGTTCGCAGAACCATCTCGAGCTTCCCATCACCAGTAAGGTCGGCCGCTGAGATAGCACAGGGAAGGAGTCCCTCGAGCGCTGTTTCCCAGATTTGGATGGGTTCGGCGGCCGGGGTGATTACGTCCTCCGACGAATTCCGCGGAGAGAGATCATCAGGACTTGCTCCTGGCTGGACCGAAGGCACAGGTCCCAGGTTGAGAAGGAGGAGTATTGCGACTAGTATCACACCCTTCCAATGGATGTTCCCACTAGTCCGCACGCTCATGCCTCCGCTCCATGCCTACTTAGATGGTATGCCAACCTGGGCGGCTCCCTCACATAAATCTGCTTGAGTACGTCTTGCCACATAGACGTCCTCTGCTGGCAGGCAAGACCATACGTTTAAGACTGCCCAACTAGTGCTTGCTGACGGTTTTGGGCAATGACTACCGAAGACAAGGACTTCAGCGAAGTAGTAGCTAGCCTCAGCAAGAAGAGGGGCTTCTATTGGGGGCCCTCTCCAGAGATTTATGGCGGTAGCTCAGGATTCTATGACTTGGGTCCTCTGGGCAAACTGCTGAAGAACAGGCTTGAGAGCGCTATCCGCTCGTCCTTTGTCAAGGCCGGTTTCTGGGAGGTTGAGTGTCCGACTGTCTCCCCAGAGATGGTCTGGAAGGCTTCGGGCCATCTCGATGGGTTCATTGATCCTGTCACAGCCTGCACCAAGTGCGGCCAGGTCTATCGCGCAGACAACCTGATACTTGAGCAGTCGCCTGACGCCAAGATAACGGACCACACTGTTGAGGGTCTCACGAAGATGTTGGGAGACCTCGGCGTGGTGTGCCCCTCCTGCAAGGGTGCCCTCGGCCCCGTGGAGACCTATAACCTCATGTTGAAGACCAGGCTGGGGCTAGACCAAGATGCGTACCTGCGACCTGAGACCGCCACAGGCACCTACTTGCTCTTCAAGCGCTTCGTTACATTCTTCCGGGACAAACTGCCCATTCAGGTGTTCCAGATTGGCAAGGCCTATCGTAATGAGATCTCTCCACGTCAGGGGATGTTGCGTCTCCGTGAGTTCACCCAGACAGAGGGTCAGATCTTCTTGCTTGAGCAGGATGAGATAGACTGGCCGCAGTTCGAGGATATCGAAGATGAGAAACTCCCCCTTCTGCCGATACAGCTACAGGAGAAGGGAGATGAGAAGCCGCTCAATGTGAAGATGAGCGAGGCTGTGAAGAAGGGCTACTTCCAGAAGCCTGCCTACGCATGGTGTGTCTACTTGGCCTTCGACATCTTCCGGAAGATGGGGTTCGACGTACAGAAGATGCGACTGAGACAGCACCTCATGGACGAGAGGGCACACTACGCTAAGGATGCCTGGGACGTCGAGGTGCACACAGAGAGCTTCGGTTGGGTTGAGTGCTGCGGTGTCCACGACAGAGGCAATTATGATCTTGGTCGGCACCAGGAGTTCTCCAAGGAGAACCTGCATGTCAAGGTAGACAAGAAGCCGATCGTGCCCAATGTCCTGGAGATTGCGTTCGGGATTGAGAGGCCCCTCTACTGCCTGATCGACAACTCCTTCCAGGAGGGGGAGGAGCGCGACACGAATTGGTTGAAGTTTCCACCGGAGGTAGCTCCTATCCAAGTGGCAGTGTTTCCGTTGATGGGGAAGCCTGAATTGATGGGGCCGGCGACAGAGATTTTCGAAGGAATAGTCGAATCAGGACTGATCACGCAATTCGACCAGAGCGGGTCGATTGGCAGAAGGTACCGACGCCAGGATGAGGTCGGCACACCCTTCTGTGTCACTATTGACTATGATACGCTCGAAAATGGGACAATCACGATACGTGATAGAGACTCGATGGAACAGGTCCGGGTGCATCGAGACCAGCTTGTTGGGACTCTGCGGAACCTCGTCAGAGGTAGGATTGGATTCTCCAGCTTGATCTAATTCCCGGCACTGATTCCCTTAGACTGGATCAATTACGTCAAGTTCTGGGATCCTCTTGAATGCCTGGTCATGAGTCATGATCTGCGCTAGGTTTTCGAGCTCCATCGTGGCCAGAATCGATGCGTCTCGTCCTCCAATTCCAAGGTGGGTGAAGTCACACAGCTTCTGGTTCGTCACTCGAAGCGTTTCGACATCTAGGGGATAGATTGGGAATCCCAGTCCTGTGAACACCCTGCCCTTGTCGCCACCCACAATAGGTCCGAGTCGCTTCACGAGATAGTGAAGGGTTTCCACGACAATAGTCGCATTCACAGCAACTCGTTCTTTCTTCAATGCGGTTTCTAGCGGCTTGACCACCTTCTCGTGTTCACCGAGGCTCTTGTCGAAATAGTACGCCCATATGTTCGAGTCCACGATCATCATTCTGCAGTTCTCCAGATCTCTTTGAGCCTCAAAGGGTCCAAATCGCCCTGGACTGTGATACAGCCTTTTAGTTCCTGAATGAATCTGTCAAGGTTGACCACCTTCTCCATGATGACTCGCTTGTTGTCAGCAGTCAGCAAGAGCTTGTCGCCTGCCTTCAGACCAGCCTTCTCTCTGACTTCTTTTGGTATGGTGACCCTGCCCCGTTCATCTATCTCGGACTTGCCCATAGTTCTTCCCTTGCCCACATCCATTCCCACCTCGGCATATATCGTATTCGGTGCAATGTCAAGCGCGTGTGGAGCACCTTCACGAACTGAATACGACTCACTGCGCCTGCCTGAAGGGGTTGGCCACCTCTCCCAGGCTCCCACTGGCGATGGTACTCTCACTGTCCTTGATCTTGTAGATCACCCCACCATCCTCCACCTTCAGCTCACCGATCCGGAAGAAACTCCCGTAGATGTCGCTGGGCAAAAGGCGGACCTTTGTGTGGTACTGCGCAATCACGGGTATTCCCCCCTTGAAGGCAAGTCTACTTAGATTTCCCTCCAACACGAATTACTTGTCAACACTGCCATCTTCCTATTGACATCATCGCACTCCTACTGGACCCTGCCCTGCGAGGAATGGACCGAGAGAGACCACCCTGTATCGGTCGAAGTTCATCATCCTGCATCACTCATGACGCCTGAGCTCTCTCAATGAGCTGATGGCTGATTCAAGCACGATGACTGCGAGGAATGTTGGGAGAATGAGGCCCAGAAGCCACTCGGTCATCGGGACAATCGTCAGGAACTCCATCATCAAGACGAAGATGGTCACTTCTGTAAGAATGAGACCCGAGCCAACCATGACTGTCCAGGATACGTACCACCACGCTCTGCTACGTGCATAGAACCCAAACGAGGCGCCCGAGAAGGTCTCTCCGGTCATGGGGGACCGACCCTTGCCTTGAGTTACCGCCGGTCCTTTGATTTCCTTGTTCTGCACTACAGCAACAACAGCATCGATGTAGAGTTGGGAAGCCAGCATCAGGGCAACGCCCACTAGCAGAGAAATCAAGGGCACGATCGCTTGCAGCACTCTCTCACCACCTCATCAATCATAGCGTCACACCTTCGTGCTGAGTCCATAAAAATGCCCATAGTAGAAGAAGAAGACCGCAGCCATCGTTACGAAGACGAGAGCAGTCCAGATTCCCCCCTTCTTGATTTCCACACCCTCAGGGACATGCATTATCAGTTTGAGGAAGTACATGATCGCAGAAGCCGCCACACTTCCCACTCTCTTGACACCAGCAGCAACACAAATCATAGCAACTGAGAGCTGCAAAAACCAGAAGGACATGCCCCCAGCACTCTTGATCCCATTCTCAACGAGTCTACATGCCGTGATCCATACGTAGGCCGCGATGAGAACCATCGTCAGTATGACTGCTGCTACTCCCCACCAACCAGTTGCAGGTATTCTCTCTGCCGCAGCGCAGACAAGATACAGACCAAATAGCTGCAGGCCCACGACAAATGCCCACTCTCCGAAGAGTAGCGCATTCTCGAAGTCCTGGCTTTCTGCTCCAAACGTGTCCGCCTGGACGATCTCTGAGTTACCAAGGAGATCGACCTTTAGATGGAACAATGTACCTCTGGATTCCGATGACGCCACGAAATGGAGCTGCGGCCACCATCCTGTCCAGTACAACACCATCATACTACTGGCATCAGAAAGATGGTTGTCCACTTCCCCTTCTGCTGCTCCGGTCTCTCCCTCCACCGTCCCGTCTCCGCTCTCAAAGCTCTCCACCTCGGTCTCCTGGCCCGCGTAGAGGTTGATGGCGGAGAGCCTGAGGTCCACCAGGTCGTAGGCGGAGTACCGCTGGGCCCTCAGCACCAGGTACTGCACCTGCCGGAAGGGGTTGGCCACCTCTCCCAGGCTCCCTGAGGCAAGGGTCCCTCCAGAGTCCTTGATTTTGTGGTTGTTGCGGCCTGCGTGCCGGTAGATCCTGTCAGTTCGACAGCGACTTGTGAGTACCCAAGAGCTACCCACATTGGCCGTGAAGCGACCTAGAACGCTCCGAAGAGGGGCTTCTGTGGCCTCGATCTGGCAGGCAGGACTACTCCTTTCGGCGGGCGAAGTCCCAGCCATCTAGTGCACCCCCGACTGAAGCTATTGGAAGCAACCACAGGACTCCCAACAAGAACGAAAGGCCATACTGCGGGATGAGGAGAACCGGCCAGAGCACGCAGCCACACCACACGGCGGTGCCTGCGAGTGCATGATAGAGGACAGACCGAAACATACTGCAGACATTCCTCGAGTACCAGGATGAATCTGTGAGGCCTCTGGTCTTGCGGACTCGTTTCAGAAACCACAAGAGCAGAGCCTCTGTTATGACGACCAAGATCACAGTGACTTCGAGAATCACTCCAAAGGCCTCCTTCTTGTTTTCAGAAGCAGGTCACTTGCGGCCAGCATGGTGTCGGTTGTCTCAGGCATGGGTCATAGCACTCCAGTCATGATTGCAGAGAAGAAGAAAAAGGCTGCGACGCACAAAACGAGACTCACCAGCGCAAGGCCATAGTGAGTTCGTGCAAGGACGTTGTCCCACTTGTCTCGAAACGCCGAGAGCCCCCATACGTCACTGAACATGTGGCCAATCCTAGTTGTCAGTGGACACTTCTCGACTATAGCTGAGGCAAGATTGCTGTTTTGGTGTCTCCGCCACAGAAACACAATGGCGGAAGTAAGGAAGGTGAGAGCGGCGAGCCATCGTGGAGCATCAGACTGCTGAACGCTCCAAACCAAGAATGCGAAGTACATGAAACAGCATGCAATGAAGCCTCCGAGAGCTACCCAGAAGAATGTTTCCGTCGCTGGTGTGCATATCCTAGCAAAGACCTCCAATCCTAGCCAATAGAGCGTGAGAAATTGGGCCATGGTCGATACCACCTCACCGAGAGGAATACCGCCACTCTGCTCGATCTCATCAGTAACCTGTTCGGCCTCTTCCTCACTCAGTTCCTCATATCCGTACAGTGTGTAGTCAATCTCAAGTATGGACGCTGACCCAAGAATATCAACACATAGGTGGAAATCCAGCGACGTTTCATCGTCGATTGCCTTGTGCACTTCAAAGTGCGCTGTGGGCCACCAACCAGTCCAATAGATTTCTATGGAATCAGTAGCAGTTGACAGAGTACCATCGGTTTTCTGTTCCGCCTGGTCGTCAACACTCCCAAATGATCCATCCAGCGTCCCGTCCCCGCTCTCGAAGTCCTCCACCTGGGTCTCCTGGCCTGCGTAGAGGTTGATGGCTGAGAGCCGCAGGTCCACCAGGTCATACGATGAATACCGCTGGGCCCTCAGCACCAGGTACTGCACCTGCCGGAAGG
>JAEOUG010000118.1 GCA_016839445.1 Candidatus Thorarchaeota archaeon | reverse complement strand
ATGACACCTTCAAGTATGACCTAGCACAGAAGACAAACCCCGAGCGGCACTCTGGTGACCTCGGTGAGGTCATCAAGGGAATGGACGTGCTCATCACTGCCTCACGACCAGTGCCTGGCACTGTGAAGAAGGAGTGGATCTCGAAGATGGCCAAGGATTCCATTGTATACGCCTGTGCGAATCCACTGCCTGAGATATGGCCATGGGATGCAGTAGAGGCTGGTGCTCGTATCGTTGGAACCGGACGCTCAGACTTCGACAACCAGATTAACAACTCACTGGGCTTCCCGGGTATCTTCCGTGGCACCCTTGACGTGCGGGCAACCACGATCACAGACGAGATGTGCATCGCAGCCGCCCAGGCTCTTGCAGATCTTGGCGCTAAGGAGGCCAATGTCAAGAAGGTCATCCCCACGATGGACCAGTGGGAGCTGTATCCTGCGGAGGCGACAGCCGTGGGCATGAAGGCCATTGAGCAAGGAGTCGCACGCAAGGAGTGGGATGAGAAGGACCTCTACAAGCATGCAGAGGACATCATCCGGGTGGCTCGTGGCTCATCCGAGATACTGTACAAGCAGGGCTTCATTCCAAAAGCCCCTGTCTAAGACACTAGAATCAGAGTGGCGTCCTCAAGAAGAGGACGCCCATTCCCTCATTTTGTGACCCTTCCTTGTACTCTCGCAGAGCTGTCGATTCAGCCTCCCTAACGCCATACTATTAAGACACAACGGCTAGTCTCATCTATTCCGAGTTACATTCTGGAACTCCGGTGAGCAAGATGTCCTACGAGAAGTGTGTCGGGTGTGGCTCCTGTGTGAAGCTCTGCCCCATGTTCGATGCAATGGGGGAGGAGCAGTTCTCGCCCCGGGGAAAGCTCTACTTCCTACAAGTCATGGATCTCCTTGAAGGAGACGAAGAACTGGGCAAGGAGTTCAGGAGGCTCCTCTTTCAGTGCACACTGTGCGGCCGTTGCGAAGAGACCTGTTCATCGGGTGTGAATCTCCTCGAGATCTGGCACAAGCAGAGGGCTGCTGCTGTTGAGAAGGCGCCCGAGGAGTTTGCCTATCTTGACTCGTTGAGGAACGCATTGGCAAACGTCCGCAACATATACGGCTTGGCAATGGAGGACAGGGCAATCTACTGGCTCGATGAGCTGGTGGACGAGATACCGGAACTGGAAGAGAGAGTCTACGAGAAAGGAAAGACTGCAGAGACCATGGTCTTCCTTGGCTGCGTCATGTCGTTCCGAGGTAGCCAGATAGATGTCCTAAGGTCGCTATTCAGGACACTTGAGAGATTGAAGGTTGACTATCTCGTGCTGGGTGCGGAGGAGTTCTGCTGTGGTCATCCGCTCTACCTCATGGGAGATGACAAGGGTGCAGATGAACTCAGGAAGCACAACAAGACAGTGATTCAGGATGCAGAGGCGAAGAACGTCGTCACCTGCTGCCCTGGATGCCTGATTCAGCTCAAGCAGTACCACGATCTTGAGGGAGTCGAGGCTCTTCATCACACGGAGTTCTTGGACAGGAATCTCGAAGAGATACCCAAGTTCAATCAGACCGAGCCTTTCGCGTACCACGACCCGTGCGAGCTGCACCGTATTCTTGGGGTGACCAAAGAACCTCGGTCGCTAATGGAGAAGATGAACGTCGACTACAAGGAGATGGAACTCTCATGCTGCGGCGGTGGGGGGCTTCTGCGAATGACTGACCCGAGCCTGAGTGAGATTGTGATTCAGCTCAGAACTGCGAGAGAGGGGGTCAAGAACAGCACTGTGCTAACCGCTTGCCCATCCTGTCGGGAACAGCTCATGAGTGTAGATCTCAAGACGAAGGACATTGTCGAGCTCGTTGATGGCGCACTGGGAGGAGAGGAGTAGATGAAGCTCAGAGATGTGGCCATTGGAGCCAACGCCTCGATGTACAAGCGGATGCAGTTCAGGAGAATCCAAGGGGTCTACTATCCGAAGAGCGAAGCTGAACTCCTCGATGCGCTCAGGCACGCTCATGAGAAGGGGTATGATGTAACTGCCAAGGGGGCAGGCTCAGGTCTGAGTGGCGCATGCACTGGGGGCAACCGTGAAAGAGTGATGATCAGCAGTCTTCACCTCACGAACGTCAACTCCATCTCACTTGAAGGCCGCTTCGCGGATGTCGGACCAGGTGCCACACCGAATGAGATCAATGAGAAACTGAGGCCCTTGGGATTGCGCTTCTTTGTTGCCCCGAGCAGCAGAGATGTGGCGACGGTGGCAGGACTCGTTTCAACAGACGGGGGCGGAAATGACACCTGGGCCAACGGCACGATGAGAGACAACACAGTCTCTGTGAGGCTCATCACTCATGCGGGAGACATTCTCGAAGTTGACAGGGAGGGGGTTAGGTCGGACAACGAAGAGCTACAAGAGAATCTCAACAGGGTTGGCATGACTCTCGACGATGTTGCAAGTTCGCACGGAACCCTCGGCTTCATCGCTGAAGTGCGTGTGGCAATCAAGCCCATCGTGGAGGAGAAGACAGCTGGAGCGCTTGTTGAGTTCGAGGACTATGACGCCATGGGGGCAGGTCTTTTGCAGACCATCGACAGGAAATGTCCGGTTCGCTACGGCGAGGCGGTTGTCATGGCTCACGAAGATGTCCGCGAAGGGCTGAATCCACCTCTGCTAATACTCGAGTTCCCACATGACTTCGAAATGGAGTTCTGTAACGCTGATGTAAAGAAGCTGACTCGCAATGACCTGACTCGTCTACAGGACCTTCGGTTGAAGTTGCCTAAGCGCAACCCGAACGTAGGAATCCAGGTGGCGCTCTTCGAGGGGTACGGTCTCCACGGTGACAGTCTTGAACACATGGGGAGGACCATCCATGAGATTGATGATGTCCTTCGCAGCAATGGAATGGAGCCATTTGCGAAATATGGCCATGCGCCGAGCAAGTGGTACCTCGGGGACAACACTCCCGCCTTTGGCCTCATTATGCACTCCCGAGAGATCAAACCCGAGGGGAAGACTGGACCCGAGATCTACCAGGCGGTGGAGGAAATAGTGAAGAAGTGTGACGAGCTGGGTGTCACGCCGAAACCGGAGCACAAGTGGATCTACAGCGATGATGCGAAGAAGAAGCGTCTGCTAGAACTCCGGGCCATCATGGGGGACTCCTTCAACTCCTTCATATTTGAGAGCGACTGCGCTTCTCAGACACTCTCCACAATGGTCTAGATCATCCAAGAGAGGGAAGAATACTTTCGGACATGTCCGTGAGGGGCTTATATACTCCCCATTGAGACGACACTCCGATGAGAATGGTCCGTCCACATAGAAGTCCAAAGGGGCTCTTTGACCCCTACTACGTGCCTGATAGACTGTTACATCGAGACCGGGACTTGGATACAGTCAGCGGAGTCTATGGTGACTCGTTCGAAGACGAGTACGGTGTGAACTGCCTTGTCCATGGGATCAGCGGAGTTGGAATGACAGTCTTCTCCAGATACTTCCTCACGAAGATAGTCCCAGAGCAGTTTGATGCACACACAGTCTATGTCGATGCTCAGAGAAAGGACTCGCTTGAGATTGTGTCAGAACTGCACGACAAGGTCCATGAGCAAATCAAGAAGCCCCTGACTGTGGCCTTCGACCTGGACATCCTCTGGATGCAGTTCAAGAGAGCAGCCTCTGCGGCCCGGAAGCGAACTGTCTTTGTCATCGACAACATCGACGAGACCAATGAGGAGATCTTTGGCAAGCTTGCACGGCTATCCAAGGAGATCAAGGCTAGCACCATCGGCGTGCTGAACAGCCATGACTACCGACTGCTCACCAAGTTGCCAGCCACTCAGATGGCGTATGACTTCGAGGTGCCGCTTGACACGTATACGCAGTCGCAGCTCTACGATATTGTGAGAATGCGCGTAGAGGACACTTTTCCACTGGGACTCACTGAAGAAGTGGTCCGCTATATCACGGACCTTGTTGTGGAGTTTGATGCATCCAAACCGAAGACAACCATTGAGGCCCTTAAGGCCCTGTGGCCAATGGCAACTCGTGGTCAGGAGATTGACTCAGACGCTGTTAGAAGTGCGACAACATCCATTACATCCTTTCTCAATGATGGGGACTACATTGACATCATCGAGGCAGTATCGATGAATGACTTCATGACGCTCCTCGTTCTGGAGGCGCTCGCCGAACACCTGATGAGGTACAAGACGGAGACCTACATCGACCGTGGAACGCTTGAGGAGATTGTCAACATCAAGTGTGAAGAGCTCGGCGTCAAGTACATCCCTAAGGATATCGAGCGCAGTCTTCAGACACTCGTATTCCAGAATGTCGTGTTTGAGTCGAGCTACTCCAGCAGTCTTCTCTATACGCTAGTCCCGCCAGAGATACTCTACGATGCTGCAATCAACATGCGGCGTGAACTAGCTCGAAGAAAATAGAATGAGAGGAAGTTGGCCGCGTTTCGGCCAACATCTCGGTGCGTCTATGCGCGCTTCTCTGCCATCTGGCCCTTTATCCAATCCTCAAGTCCGTCTGCACCCTGTAGTGCACCGACCTCGCCATCGAGGTTGCTTGGCTCGAGGACTGCTATCCAGCCCTTTCCGTAAGGATCTTCATTCAGAACACCAGGATTGTCCTTGAGTGCCTCATTGACCTCAGTGATGGTTCCACTCACGGGAGCCTTCACAGGGCCCGTCCACTTGCCAGACTCCAGAGTGCCAATGCTTCGACCTGCATCGATAGCCTTGCCAGCGGGTCTGAGCCTCACGAACTTGATCTTGCCTGCAAGGTCAACGCCGAACGAGGTCATGCCAATCCTGACCTTGTCGCCTTCCTTCTTCATCCAGATTTGATCGTCTGTATAGTACATGTCGTCTGGGAAGCTGAAATTCTCTACTTCGACCAAAGACTATCACCTTAGCGCCATCACTCAGACCACTACTTAAGACATTTGCTCTATAGTTGTCTAGTGGTCGCTGGCTGCGGTCTCAGAGTCACCGTTCATGACCTTTCTGAGCGTCTCAAGTTCCTCAGCATCGACCTCGACGTATAGCGTCCCAGAGTATCCGCAGCCTTCCTCTTCGCAGTAGTAGGTCGATGGGACTAGCCACCCGCTCACAGATGACTTTGCTTCGCGGATTCTGGATGAGCCACACTTCGGGCAGACCCTAATCTTCTTCCCTGTCATCGATTTCTCTCCCGGCGTCGTCCTGCAGGATGCAGGCCCACTCCTTAAAACCATTGTCTGAAGCGGCTCCGACTTCCTGTGGGTCTTATATCCCCAAGCAGGGCAGCTAGCTGTGGAATGAGATCTCCCCCGACCGGACTTCGTCCAGGCTTCTTCACTGCGGACATGATAGTGAGAGCCAGGTTTGAGACCGGCATTGATGCTGTTGACGGGCTTCTCGGGGGTGGACTAGAGGCAGGCATGATGCATCTCCTCTATGGGGACCGGTGCCTGCATGATGACATTCTCAGGATCGCGGTCAAGACACAGATGCCCAAAGAGAAGGGGGGACTCGGTTCTCCTGTCATCCTTATTGATAGTGCCAACATAGTCAAGATACACCGCCTGACAGACTACGCCTTGGAGTTCGAGGAAGAGCCCGAATCGGTTCTTGACAGAATCTACATCAGTAGAGCATTCAACTCATCTCAGACTTATGATCTTGTGATGAACCATCTCGACTCATTCTTCACGAATATCCCTGCGAGACTGCTCTTAGTGACTGGCTTACCTCAGCTCTATCTTGAAGAGGGAATGGAGACCAAGGGATTTCAGGAACTCTCCCACATGGCATCTCATCTGACGAGATTCACTCTGCAGAGGAACCTGTTCACTGTCATAAGCGCCCCCGCAGCTCAGAAGCGGGCATACTTGCCGGCGGGAGGGAAGACTCTGGCAAGCGCTGCTCAGATCCACATTAGAGTGGAAGAGCACCAGTCCTATGTTGCATACACACTGGCGAAGCACCCGCAATATCCGGTGAGAAGTACGAAGCGGTCTAGGGATATCACTCCAGAGGGAATCATCCCCCTCAGTCACTTCCTGAGGGGGACTGACGAGGACCAGTCAGACTAGTCCTTGTCGGTTTCAAGGCTCTCTACGAGTTCCTCAATGAGGCTCCGCGGAAGTTTCTTGGCCTGGTCAATGATTGTGTCAATCTCGTAGGGCGGCACTCCTCGCCGTTCGAGTTCACGGCGAAGTTCCTCAATCTCATGAGGACTCATCCGCTCTGATGCATCATCAGGAACAACTTCCTCTTCGGGTACTCCCTTCTCGGGCTCGATATCGGGTGCCTCGACTTCCTCCTCTTCAGGAGCAAGGAACACACGCTCCACACGAGTGGCCTCTTCCTCCGCCTCTGGTGCCTCCATGCCAGTCAACCTTCGGGCAGCGGCCTTCTCCACATCGGCGAGCGCCTCTTCCACAGTCTTGCCATCTCTACGGGCAGCGCGGATGGCCTCTTGCATGATGACCTCTTTCACGAAGGCAGCCTGCTCACTGACCTTCATCTTCGAGATGTCGGCCTTGAACTCCTCGAGCTCCTTGTCATTCAGGTTCGTCAGGATAGCCAACTGCAAGAGAAGCTCACCCAGCTCAGGTACCTCGATGGGTATTGATTCCTCGGGCATCTGGCTGGCCGTTCGCTTGATTGCAGTCTTTGCGTAGGTGTCATTGAAGAGACCTGCTACGAGCTCCTGTCGACTCTGGACGTCCGGGATTCCCTTTGGTACCTTACCCTTACGAAGGGCTTTGATCTGACCATTGATCTGCCGGATTCTCTTGGGCACGCTCCAGACCTTGACATAAGCTCCTACTAGAACAACTGCCAGAATGAAGATTGGCAGCAGCGTAGTTGTTGCGAAGGTCATGATCTCATCAAACTGGTTCGGCTGTGCATGCACAGTGACTTGGAAGGTTATTTCGTCGTGATACTCCTTTGAAAGGGTGACACGAATCACAGCGTCACCAGAACCCGACGTGGCACGAATGACTATACGATACCAGCCATCTCCCAGCGACACGTTACTGCCGGGAACAACAATGGCGGATGCACCCCGAGTGAACTGGATGCTTATCCCTTCTACCGGAGAATTGTGCCATGTGTCATTGACGTAGAAGTCAAAGACGATTTCCTCGGCGTGGACAAGGTCAAACTCCAGGAGATCGGGATCCTCGTAGACTATGTCAGTCGGAACGGTGACTACTCGGACGCGTATGACGATTGACTCCAACTCACGATTCTCTGCATACATCTTGATGGTGAAGTAGTATGCTCGATCATAGATGGTGGGTATGCCATCATCAAACACATACAGACTCGCGTTTGAGGTGTCAAAGAGGAAGTAGTAGTAGCCGTTGCCAAGTGGCACCAGAGAGAGATTGAAGTAGCCGGCGAAGCTGGGGCCAGTGAAGATTGTGCCCTGTTCACCGGAGGGGATTACTGCGCT
Organism: Candidatus Thorarchaeota archaeon; assembly: GCA_016839445.1. Lineage (GTDB taxonomy): Archaea > Asgardarchaeota > Thorarchaeia > Thorarchaeales > Thorarchaeaceae > SMTZ1-45. The sequence continues at coordinate 923 of JAEOUG010000118.1, read as the reverse complement.
CTCAATCCCTCCGCCAAGCCCGCCGACATAGCTGGTGTCATTATAGAGCACAGTGATATTCAGGACATCACCCATTGGGACACGCAGGTTCAGGGAGTCGCCTTCAACTTGATTCTCTGCATCCACGTACACGACCATCTCTGTTGGGCGCTCCAAGACAAGCAGCTCGATGCCTGCTGTTCTCGTGACGTAGTTGTCCTTAAGGAAGGTCACAAGAATCGTGTATCGAGTGTTCGGATTAGGTGCGAGGAGAGTCGTGTCGATGAAGATAGCATACCAACCGTCGCCCATGTCTGTGGCGTTGAAGTCGATATTGCCAAGCTCACCATAGCCGTATGAGTAGGTCACATCAGCAGCCTCAATTCCGCGAACAAACGAGGTGTCGTTGAAGTAGAGCGTGATGTTGCCTTGCCATCCCCAGATACGTTCAGGCGGAACCACAGGCGTGATTACCTCTGTGTCAATCCTCGAGATGGTCAGGGTAACGGCAACAGTTGTGGTCGCGTATATCGGATCGTTCGGGTCACCTCTGAATACAAGACCCCACGTTCCATACTCACCGAAGCTCGTGTTGAAAGTCAGAGTCCAGAATCCAGTACCGGCGTTGTAGGTGAAAAGGACCTCATTGGTCCAATTGCCTTGGAGCCAGTAGACGCTGGCATCGCTGATGATCTGCTTCTCGGTTACTTCTGTTGGAGCGCTGAAGTTTAGAGTGAAGGATACTAGCTCCGAGTACACGGCGTCGATCTTAGTGGCACCAATAACAGTCAACCGGGTTTCAGTTTCCTGAATGAGGAGCTTGAACGAGTGACTTGCTGGATCATAGTCATAGAAGCCAGCGATTATCGTCACATCGTACGATGCTGGGTCGATACGAGTCCATGCTCCAGGCAGGACGCCCTCCCAATAGCCGCTAGTTGAGT
>JAEOUG010000002.1 GCA_016839445.1 Candidatus Thorarchaeota archaeon | reverse complement strand
ATCTTCTCAAGATCCTCATAGAGCGCAAGAACCTCCTTGCTCGGACGGTCTATCAGAACCGGCACGTCCGTGGGAGATAACTTGAGCTTGAATTCGACCGCGCCTAGTCTATGCAGCAGATGGATCGCACCCAAGATAATCTCTGGACCCTTTCCTGGGGCCAATCTTGACATGGTGAGATTACCGTCCAGGCGGGTCCATACTGCCTCCAAGAAGTCTCGAACTTGCTCGTGCTCGAACCGCTCCCATATCAGTGTGCGCTTCTGCACCGGAGCCACTCTTCCCGCCAGCTCCTCAGGTGGAAGTGTCGCCAACAGCTTCAGAGTGAAGGCAGGCGACCTGAACAGGTCTGTCGGATCCTCGGTCGGCTCAGGAACCTCGTCCTTGAACAGATCAGGGAGAAAGGAGAAGCGTTCGCGGAGCGCTTCCACGCCACCATGTCGCCCAGTCACTAGGGTGAAGACGTAGCTGTCCCGTTCTATTGTGATGTAGCTGAGGTCACCGGTTCGGAAGACTGAGGTCTCCGTAGGCGTGGTCTGGTCTATCTTGAAGGAAGATATCGCTGCCACAATGTTTGGCGCCACCTCAAGAAGAGAGGACTTCTCGTCGTAGTAATAGCTATACACGGCACTTCCAGTTCTTCGGTCCACAACAAAGAAGGCTTGGTGCCCCATGGGTTCCTTCTCTGGTCGGATCTCTGCTCTCTCCTCGTCAGCAGATGTGTCAATTATCCACTCCTCGTATGCCAGTTCAGGATGGTAGTCACTGAAGCCTCCTATGGCCAACACAGCCAACAATAGGCTCGTCGGCCGAGGAGAAACTGAGTCGCATAGGTCCACCCCGTATGATGACTCAACAGCTCTGGCGAATTCAAGCTCGTCATCTGACCCGGGCACAACAACAACGGGAGCTTCGCTTCTTGACCTTATTTGCAGGACGGCTCCTTCGATGGTATCGGAGGCTGGAAGTGGTTCAGAAACGACAAGAGAGAACACATCAATGGTTGACAAGTCCTTGGTCCAGTCGCCTCTCACGATTGACCTGTAGTCTGTCTGCATACTCTCCACCAAGAAGGGGCCGATTGGCACTCGCGCTGAGAAGGGAGAGTCGTCTGTCCCGCTACGCATCAGTTTATTGACAGCAGAACCAGACAGGTCTGCATCAGACACATCGGGATTTGTGACGAAACAGACACGAAGTCTTGAAGGCAAGATACTCATTGCCAGCTGTTGGAACTCCGTCTTGAACTCCCTTGCAGAAGATGACTCAATATTCTGAGTGGCCATCTCGTGCAGGGCCGCTGCCTTCTCTAGGTCTTCAGGCGAGAACTCTGGCCGGTCAGCCAAGTATGCTAGGAGCGTAGAATCGTTGATCTTGAGGATTAGAACAGAGTTGCCATCGATCTGGGTGACTATTCTCTGATCTGATACTCCGGCCTGCACAGCCGCGTAGTACTCCTTCACTATGAGTTCGTTGAGAGCCCTGCTCTCTTCCTTGCGCGTGAACTCAAGAGATGCTAGTGCCTTTGACCCGAGTATGTCAAACAGCACCGCACTCTGTATCATCCTTGACAGGTCTCCCAGCCGCAACCCTTAGGTTGTCCTAAGGAGAGTTGTCTGCTTCACTAATCAACATTGCTCGGCTCTCTTACTGACGAACTCCTCCAGCGAAATCCTCCTTCTCATGAACATCTGGTAATCAGAAGGAGCTGCTGAGAAGTCATATGCAAGAACCTGCTTACCGCCTCCAGCTACTATCTCGGGAAGGTCATCAATAGCTTCGGACACTGTGACGGCAGCAGCCTTCGAGGAGTCAACTGCTGGCTCAGCCCGGCTTCTACCTACATGCAACCTCGAGAAGGACCCCTCTGGCACTGAATACTCATTCCCTGAGTAACTGGCGACAATAAAGACTCGGCGCCTTCTCTGAGGGACTCCGTACTCTTCTGACCTCAATGTAAGCACAGAAGACGAGTAGCCTATTGAGCTAAGGGAATCGGTTATAGCGGACAGCAGAGCACCTCCCGCCATCCACTTGATGCCAGGAACGTTTTCGATGATGACATTCTCAGGACGGAGGACGCGGGCAATGGAGATCATTCTGAAGGCCAGCAAGTTCCGAGAGTCGCCAGCAGCCCACTTCCCTGCTGTAGAGAAACCCTGACAGGGAGGACCTCCAGCCAGCAGTCCAAGCGCGCGACCCTGGAGCGCTAGCTCTATCTCGTCCAGAAGATGCTCCGTTTCCATCACGCTTACCTGAGTAACGTGTGTCTGGGGATGGTTGTACGCGTAAGTTCTGCACATGTGTGGATTCAAATCTGAGGCGAGGAGCACCTCATGGCCAGCCATTCTGAGACCCTCAGAGAGACCCCCTGCGCCACAAAACAGGTCCACCGAAGAGCTGGGCGGAATCAGGAGGCCCAATTCCCGCGCAACAAGAGGAGGTACAGCGTTTCCAATCTGCTTGTACATCGAAGATAGACTCCCCAGAAACCGATAGTCATCCGGAAAAGACTGCAACCTTGCCGCCTCTCTGAAGGAAATCAGCCGGTCCTGAACGGGATGGATGAATGTACCATTGCCGGGTCGATTGAAGTATGTACTGATTGTGTACGAGGGGAGGTCAGGCCTCAACCTTCCATAGTAGGTCGTTCGGCCACCAGACTTCGAAATCTGGGTCAAACGTGCCGACTTCTCAACAGTCTCTGAAGGAATGTCTGTCCAGTTGCCACCTGGAGGGACTGACTTCACCATCTCCATGTCTAGATTGCTGAGAGACGCACAAACATGATTGAACAGCGGAAGCCTATCCGATGGCGTGTCCCCACGAACTGAGTCGGCTGTCGAAGTCACATGTGAACGAGGGACTCCTCATTGATAGCCTTTCTCGTTATCTAGCAGAGTCCTCTGAACTCGCTCAGGATCGCCTCTCGCTCTGGAGGCGGGGTTCGTCGCCTATCCAGTATATGCTTGATACGGCCCGAATTGACCCCGTAGAGCTGGAACACACAGGCATCAAGATACGTGGTCGTATCTTGCTCATCCGAAGCAAGAGACCTAGCCTCATTGACAATGGAGGCATAGAGACGTTTTTCGTCTGGATCTGAAGGTTGCACAAGTGGCAGTGCCCTCAACTCCCTAATGGATACATGATTGTTGAAACTGGCAACATGGAAGCGCCAGTTCAGGAGCTCAGAGTTCAGAACCCCTAGGAGATACCACAGATCATCCTTCGTGGCTTTGCTAGCTGCAAGTGAGATATAGTTGCACGAATTGGCAAGCACTCGAGGACTCTCAACATAGGAGCACTTGAGCCGCCATCGCTGACTCATATTGGAGACTTGCTGTGTGGCAATTCGATCCTGAACCATGTGACCTATTCTCTTTGAAGATCCGAGTGCTGCTTTCAGGCATTCAACATCCACGAAGTGACCAGATCCTCCCGCTCGAAGATTGAAGCGCCCGACGTTGATTCCTCGGACCAATGAATATCCGGTATCCTTAGTCTTCATGCAGCTCCTGTTGATGGAGAGATCAAGCTCTCCCCTCCATACCTCAGCTTCGTCGAATCTGGAGAGAGGAGGGTATCTGTGAATTGACTCTAGTATGTCCCATCCAACTCGAGAGAGCCTGGGGATGACAGCCAATGGACCAAGTGCATTCGTGATTTGCTCTCGTTTCAGTCGCACGGACGGACCAGTCTCTGCGCTCTCTATCCCGGGAAGCTCGAACGACATGTCGAACGAGCGGGTTTCGCCGCCCTTCGTGAGAGTGAGGATGCTGACTGATTGCGTGACCCCTCGGAACACGCTCGAGTTCTCGGGGAACTCGTAGACAGAATGGATGCTGTTTCTACTAAGGAGCTCTTCACGGAGCAATTGTGCCGACTGGTCACCCAGAACTGATGACGGAACGATACATCCGACTACGCCTCCGTCTCTCGCCAACTGGAGGGCTCGCTCCACGAATAGCTGATAGGTGTTTAGGGTGAATCGATTGGAGAATCTGTACTCTCCAGAGGATCGGTAGTATCGGGATTCCTCGGCAATAGCTCGCTTGTGATTCTCGAACTCATCCGTGTGGATTCTCTTCCGCCCAGTAAGTAGCCGCTCTCGCAGGAACTCAGCCAAATTGGGCTTGAGACGCTGGTATGGAGGATTCATCAATACACAGTCGAACCCGCCGTCGACGAAGACCTCGGGGAACTCGAGACGCCACTCGAACGCCATCTTAAGCTCAGGCGCTTCGAAGAAACCACTATAGTCCTGGTTTCCATCTAACCCCATAACTGAAAGGATCGAGTTTCCCTGCCGAAGATTCCTACTAGGATTCGCCTTGAGGCCCGAACAAAGCAGTAGAGAAACCTCTGCGACCTCCAAGGCAGCGCTGTCAATGTCAACACCATAAAGGGAGCCTACAAGCGACTTGTTCAGAGCCGAGCCATCCTTGACGCTTTCACCACTCTTCTCCAATGCCAGCTTCAGGCTCTTGTATGCAGAGAGCAGGAAGACACCCGTTCCACAAGCCGGGTCAAGAACTCTAAACCGACCGGTGGAAACCAATGAGCGGAACGCATCGGTGTCTAGCAGTCTATGCTGTGAGAGAGCGGAGTCAGCTATGAAATCGGCCACGGGCACGGGAGTGTAGTATGCGCCTAGGTCGCGTTGCAGGGTGCCGAAATCCAGATCCAAGGGCAGCCGATAACTACCGAGGGAGTGAAGGCTCGATAGAAGAAGCACAAACTGGTCTAGGTTCAGCTCTGAGACTCGCTCAGCGGTAGAGTCATGGAAACCCTCCGCACGGACTGCTCTTACTTGGGACGATGTCAGTCCTGCCATCTGTGACCTGTAGGAGAGCTGATGGAATGAATAAGGAGTCTGAATCTTTCTCCTTCGCCTATTCCACAATGAGAGCACTTGGTTCAGGCAGGAGAGGCGCACAGACTCGAGCTGTACTCGCGAGTCTTCAGTCTCGTGCTCTTCAGCAACGAGGCTGGCGGCATCTCTGAGGATTTCCCATGCCAAGTCCTCTAGTTGTTCGGCCAAACGCTACCACTCGCACTAATGCACAAGTAGTCTGCCAAAGGTCTTTTGTGTCTTCGCCAATACGAATGGCCTCTTGGCGGAAACAGAGAAGGTTAAAGGACAACCCCGATTTTGCAATCACGATGCATATGGATGCAGATTCAATCGTTGAGATGGAACTCCTTGCCTCGGAATTCTGGCCACCTGTCCATAGGACTACCCTAAGTAATGGGTGGGTACTCGGCGATAACGAGGGTGTGACATGGAGAGCCAACTGTGTGTTCCCCTATGGAGCGTTGAGTGATGAAATCATCCTTCAGGTGGAGCACGAATACGGGTCAATGGGTCTACCTTCTGCATTCAAAATTACTCAGGCGGCTCCTCCGCACCTTGACGATGTACTGGAGAAACGAGGCTATGAGAAGCATATGGTCACACATGTGCAGACCCGGCCTCTTCGCAGAGATGACTCCGCAGGCTTGCATACAGACCTCTCCATTTCTTTGGGATATGCGCCCAGTGACAACTGGCTCAACAAGCAGGCTGTCGACGAGAGATATCGAGGTCGGGGCCTCAAGGTCCTTCAAGGCATCCTTGGTAGAATACCAGGAGAGAAGGCATTCGTGGACGTCAGCACAGGCAGTGGTGTAATCGGCGTAGGCCTTGGAGTTGTGCACAAGAAGTGGCTGGGTCTCTTCTCCATACGAGTTGACCAGGAGAGCCGGAGAAGAGGTATCGGCGGCGCTATCAGTGACGTACTACTTGACTGGGGCCTGCAGAAGGGAGCAGAACACGCGTTCCTTCAGGTTGAAGATGATAACAGACCAGCAATTGAGCTGTACAGGAAGAGGGGCTTCCAAACCGCCTATACGTACTGGTATCGGATCAGAGCAAAGCCATAGCGCCAAAGATGCGGTTAATATACGGATTTGTAGACTCCTAGACTGATACGTATGAGAAGAAGCATCGCAGCTTTGATTGTTGCTTCACTCTTCACTCTGATGCTCTGCAGTCCCGTCGTGATTGCCACGGCTGATGAGCCGAGCGATGTGAGTGTACTGATGCTTATTGCCAGCGGGTTCGGCTGGAACTACTTCGATGCCAGAGACCGATTTGAGTCATGGGGGGTCAACGTGACCACAGTGGCATACCACACGGGATACGAGGTGCCTTCATGTCCAAACCGTGAACCACGACCAGTAACTGCAGATCTGCTCCTGTCGGAAGTCAGCAATGAGACTCTGCTTCAGTTCGATTGTCTATTCATCTCGTCGGGAGGTCATTGGCAGGGACTCATTCAGAGCCAGTCAGTCCTTGACACAATTGCAGTTGCATATGATCTTGGGCTCTCAATAGCGGTGATATGCACTGGAACAAGGGTGCTCGTAAACGCCAATAACATTGTCAACGGTTCGTCTGTGGTGGGGCACTTCCTGTCGTACTCGCTGATGATACTGGAGGGAGCCAGAGTGCGGCCTGGATACGATGTGGTTGCAGACAACAGGCTGATCACCGGCGGCGCGGGAAGCGGCACGGGCGAGGACGGATGGATTGACGCACCAACTAGTGAGGTTTGCGCAGAAGTAGTGAAGGAGGCGATGGGCTTGTCCTATGTAGTGGATACAACCATTGCCCCCCTCTCCGGACCACCTGGAACGACAGTTTCCATCAGCGTAGAAGCCAGTGATTTGGAGGACCTACTGGGGTCGTACTTCAGCACAAACATCTCAGGTGTTGCGGCGAGCGTTTACTGGAAGAGCAACGGGACACTCTATGACGAGGTTGAACTACCATACAATCAAGAGACTGGCAGGTATGATGGGACCCTTCTGCTCAATGACCCCGATGAGTTCGTAGTGGATATTGAAGTTGAGGACTCGAACAGCACACTTGAGGTTCTGGGGAATGCTGCAGAGCTTACAGTCAGCGTGCCAAGTCCCTACATTCTCTACATTGCTGTCGGTGGAGTTGGCGTGGGTATCGTCGCCATTGCACTCATCTTCATCAGAAGGCGTAGCGCCTAGCTCACTCTCTCCAGAAATACGCGAACCACCTATCGGGCTCAGAGTATCCCAGCTTCAGGGCAAGCTGAACTGATGGCTCATTCGCAGCGTCCCAGCGTGGCACGAGACCATGCTCCAATGCATGCTCAATCAGAGCGGCGCAGGCCACCGTAGCGAGGCCCTTTCGCCGGTACAACTCAGCGGTCTCAACCTGAATCTCAAACTCCTCTACAAAGGGGAAGGCAGAGTAGGCCACAGAAGCTACTGCACCGTCTTTCATAACACAGAATCCAATGGCATCCCTCGTGAATCCTTCAACGCCACCGAAGTAGAAGTCAATGGGTTTCCGCATGTCCTCGTCCAGACGTTCGACGATTTCTCTGTCCATGCGTGCTATTCCAAACTCCTCTGGAATCATCTTCTTCAGAGCTCTAATCCTCTTGAGATTCAACGATTCAGGGACCAACCTTGTTCGCTTCTGAACAAGAATCTTTGACCCCAGGGACCTGCGAATCAGATCTTCCCATTCCTCGTCAGGAGCGATCATAATATTCATCTGAGGGATTGCCGACACGTATTGTGCCGCGGCCGGGTGTCGACTATCCCCTGCAAGAAAGACGAGTGGTTTGAACACCATGGCCGCCACCCGAGGTGACTCGAGGTTGTCGACGAGAACCTTGCCCCTGCCTAGCTCAAGCACGCATCTTATGACTGCCCGACCCCTTTTATGGGCATCAAAGAGCCTGCTCACTGTTGGGTCAATTGGCTCTTCAACTTCAACCAGCATTTCCGTCATCGTTATGTCTCGTTTGGTTGGCTCCTTCTTCACGCTTGCGGAGCATGCACAGTCAATCGAGTCATCTGTACTTACGAGTTGCGCTGTCAGCAAGTCTTAGCCCAAGCAGAAACATCTCAGGGCCAGAGCTTCGTAGGATTGCACGGACATCAGCGTTAATTCCAGGAACTTCGTCTCGGACATACTCAAGAAGATCGCCTTCAGACTTCGATAGCGCGTGCCACATGTTAGCCATGTGTTCATTGACCGCGGACTTGCTGATTCGCCCCTTGTCTCGTATCATCCAGGCCTCAAGCGCTCTCTGTATCTGCCGCCCAATGTACTCAGATCGACTCACCACTCTTCCATCGATATGTCTGGGTTCGTGCGGAAGTGAGTCCCGGCGAGCTTTTCTGGACCCGATTGCCAGATGCATCTCGTCGATCGGAGTCTCGGGT
>JAEOUG010000014.1 GCA_016839445.1 Candidatus Thorarchaeota archaeon | reverse complement strand
TTGCGAGAGTATCCTGAGTAGATACCGACATCCCCGATATCCTCGATGAGATTGTTGCCGATGACCGTGTTGTTCATCCCAGCTAGCACTTCGAAACCATTGTCCCAGCAGTCGTGGATGTAGTTTCCTGATACCTCGAGCCCCGAGCCGCCCGTGATTGACAATCCAAAACGCCTGTTGAACACCTCGTTATCAAGCACCGCGGCATTAGTGACGTTCTGAATCCATGTTCCACCATGGCTGTCCACATGCTTTCCTTCAAGGATGTTGTTCATGAAGATCCAGTGGACAGTGGTGTGATAAACAGTGAATGGCTTATCCCAGGAGTCGAAGTAGTATCCTGTAATCAGATATGGGCTCTCTGCCGTGCCATTGCCGGGCCAGTTCTCAAGCTCCGCCTGTGCGATGAACTGCTCATCTCCGTAGATCCAAATCTTCTCGTGCCATGTGTGGTCGCTGGTGCGAGAAGGACACCTGGGCCCATTAGCAGATTCGTTTGTCACACTGGGTTGCACGCAGCAGCATGCTAGAATCAATGAGAAGAAGATGGCAATGGACAACCTTCTCAGACTCCTCAATCAAGCCGATCTCCTGATGCCAACATCCCCAGCGTGTTTACTAATAACCGAGAGGCTTGGAGCAGTCAGAGCAATTCCGGTCCCCGAGTCTGACGACCTCCGGGACCTATCAGTCGATGATAAGATCTAGTCCCCTGTCGTATCCTCTGTTGGCTTATCTGTAGACTCAGAGGTGTCTGACATACCAAGCATCTTTCGCCAGGCTCTCTTCCTCCTATCCTCTGTGTCCTCGGCGATGGTCTGCATGATAGCTACGACTTTGCGGGCAACCTCAGAGTCGCGCTCGTCATCACTCATTTCCTCGACAACACCTCTGTCGGCCTATGACAATACTCTCCGTATGTAATAACAGCTCCTCGAACTTGGTGATCGTGGATCCCCTAACAAGATGAATGTATGAGAGTCGTCCATTTGTCTGGTTCTTCTTGGCTTTATCGCCTACGCTGACAAGTGGGCGTTCTCTCTTGAAACGGTATGGCCCGGCATCTTCTTATTGCAGGCACCATGCTTGAACAGGCGAGAGGTTCGTGTTGAGCAGCACTGAAGCTAGACTGGAGCACCTGACCAAGAGCCTTGACAGGTTGCGAACGTGGGTAGCGATTCTGGGAATTCTAGTTGTTCTCCTGGTTCTCTTTGAGATTCCTCGAGACCCTACAGGTCTGTTTTTCGTAGGAGTAGTGATTGTGTTCTTTCTGGCCCTCACTAGACTGGAGAAGTATGGGATTGGCCAGGCAGAACCAGACGAGGATGATGAGGCATAGCCCAGCCAATATAGCGTTGTCCTGCCGCTCAATTCTTATCAGGCCGCAGGATGGAACACAGTCATGGCCAATGACTCAGCCCGACTCGAAACGCCTGTACAAGAGGTGAACCTCCCAGAGGTCCCCCTTGGAAGGGTGGTCGATATAGGGGGAGGAGGCGAAGGGATTGTGTCGCGTCTAGCCGAAGGCAGGGTGTGTGTGGTTGACACAAGCCTTAGCAAGATTCGAGAGGCGCGCATCTATGGAGTAGCTGCCGAGTGGTTTGTCGGCGACGGGAAGTCACTTCCCTTCGGCAACAGCACCTTCGAGGCTGCTACGTTGTGGTTCTCTCTGGCATATATGGGCGGCCAGGAAGAAAAGGAGCTTGCACTGAGAGAGACCTCTCGTGTCTTGAGAGAGGCCGGAGCTTTGTCAATCCTTGGGATTGTGGTTGATAATAGCTGCGAGGCTGTGACGTTCAACGGCCGCTTCATCTACCCTGACGGCTACTTGTCCAAGATGAGCTACAGAGTCAAAGGGAATCACAAGCAAGACCATCAGGGCATAGGACGTATCCTCAGGAAGTCCGGCTTCGAAGTGACCTCAGTAAAAGACAACGTGTACTGGTTCGAAATAGACGCCTTGAAACGCTGACTGTGTAGCAAAAGCTTAAAGTGGGGACCGCAGACTGAGCGGACAACTCATCGACCAGATGTGATACAATGAGCCTCGCAGTATGGTGGAGACGTGGCAGCAAGCCCGGTCTCATTCTCATGTTCGTTGGACTCGCGGGTTTCGCGCAGATCCCCCTCCTGTGGCATGCACAGGTGTACGTGAGCGTTCTCAGCGCCGAACTCCAGCTTGCTGTGGCGATTGGGGCGATGGCTGTTCTCACAGGAGCCTACGTCCTCATGGCAGAGGCAATGTATCGATGGGCCAATATTGTGGCAAAGAGAAAGGTGAGGCGTCGTCAGAGAACTCAAGGCAACTGGATTCAGAGACTCTCGTCCATCGCTAGGATCAGAGAGGATATGCCAGCCTTTGTTGGCGTTGGACTCCTGACTTGCCTGTTCTTCATGTTCTACTTCGTTCCATTTGCGTTTGGAGACGCAGGTGGGCTTCCATCTTGGTTGGCCACTGTGACCTTCCTTGACCCAATCTACATCTATCCAATTGCGGTGAACGTGGCAGCAGGATTGACCGCAGTGATTGCCAGCTACATGAACTTCAGAATCAAGTAGAAGGAGTTCTTATCTAATCGCTCCAACGTATGAGGGGATGTATCGTGTCAAGACTAGAGATCGGAAGTGATGCGCCGGACTTCACACTCCTAGAGGCACCAGGCAAGAGTGTTACACTGAGTGAGGAACTCGAGAGAGGGCCTGTTGTGCTAGTGTTCTACCCAGCTGATTTCACAAGTGTTTGCCAAGAGGAGCTCTGTAGGTTCAGGGATGTCCTGGCAGACTTCAATGAGCTCGGAGCCAATGTCCTGGGAATCTCGGTGGATGGAATATTCAGTCACGCAGCCTTCAAAGAGGCTAACGGCATTCAGTTTCCTCTCCTCTCAGACTGGGACAAGACCGTGATTGAGGCATATGATGTAGTCCATGGAAATCTTGCAGGAATGACCAAGGTGGCCAAACGTGCCGTCTTTGTGATTGACACTGATGGAACCGTCGTCTACAAATGGGTTAGCGACGATCCCGGAAGACTGCCGCCCTTCGACGAAGTCGAGATGGCTGTGAAGAAGCTTGCCTAGTGCATTCCGTTGGCGCTATCTTTATATCGAATTACCAGACGAACACCAAGTACAGGCTATGCCGCGGTAGATCAGCCTGGGAGATCGCACGGCTGAAGACCGTGTTGTCCGCGGTTCAAATCCGCGCCGCGGCACCATTCTCATTTTCGAGTCAGGCCCTCGGCAAGTTCTAACTGCTATCACACCCTCACCACGAATTACCTGACACGGGTTTTTAGGGAAACGCGATTAGTACTAGCGAGGTGATTCTATGGCCATCAAGGTTAGACTAGGAGCGGCTGGTGATTGTGAAACCTGTGCTCAATTGAGCAGGATTGACGAGCTCGATAACCCTGGAGCAGATCATGTCCCGGCGGAGTTCTTTGAAGCACACATTGACGATGATGAGATGTTCTTTGTTGCTGAGGTTGATGGCAGAGTTGTGGGGTTTGTGGTTGGACAGCCTATGAAGGGGGACTGGGCATACATCACACTACTGGCTGTTGATCCTAGGACGAGGGGACAGGGGGTTGGCCGACTGCTGGTCGACGCCATTTTGAAAAGATGTGAGGACCTGCGATTCGGCTACGTTACTCTCTTCGCGCCTAAATTCAACAAGAAGACTCTGGGCTTCTACCGGTCAAGAGGGTTCATCGAGGGGAAGGATCATGTTCAATTCGGAATCGGCCCAGTGACTGAGTGAGTCTATTCAGGAATCATTGTCCGACAATCTACGCTCGCTAGGCTGGCTCGGCTCTATTGCTCGAAGCGTTTGATGAGATAGTACTCCCTCACGCCATTGGGATAGCCATCTGTGTGTCCATAAGATTCGAAGCCACGGTTCTTCATGAAGCCGGGATTGCTGTAGGACATGCAGTGCGACTGAAATGATATGCAGCCGTTCCCTAGAGCTATTTCCTTGGCCTTTTCTAGTAATGCAGAACCATGTCCGTGATTACGGTGTTTCTCATCAACCCAGAACTCCTCGATAAACATCGTTCCCATTATCGTATATCCTCTCAGGCCTCCTACTACTGTTCCAGCTTGATCCTTGAGGGCAAGTGCATAGAGCTTCTGGGGATACTTCTTCAAGAGCACGCCAGCGTTCTCTTCGAAGTCATCACCAAGGAGGCTTCTAACCGCCTTCTTCGTTTCAGGGCTCTCATCTCTGGAAACCCGGAATCTCTTAGGATCAGACCTCTTCTCTCTGGGAGTGAGTTCATTCAGGCTTTTCATGAAGATGTGTTCGGTGAGACCGTCGTGATATCCATCGAACACGGCAATCTCTCTGTAGCCCACTGCCTTGTAGAACTCTGGACCCTGCCATTTGAAAGTGTAGGTATGTGAACTGACACACCCGTTTTCCTTGGCTATTCGCTCCGCCTCAAGAACAAGGTCACTTGCATATCCCTGGCGTCTGTACTTCTTGTCGACCACAAGCACCTCAAGATACTGGGCCCAGTAGACTGTACTGGTCTGAATCCCCCCAACGACATTGCCGTCATTATCCCTGAGCACCAGAGAGATCCACTCCTCAGGCTTGTTGTACTCGTTGTTGGTGGCGGCCATGTTGACTGCTTCAAAACCTTGACTGATGGCCTGGATGTCATCCTTTGCTGGGTTGCTGATAATCTCGATACCCTTCGTGCCGGCGTTTCCTGCCATTTCAGCCACACCATCCCTTTCATCTTGGGCACTTCTCTTTTGATAAAAGCGTCATGAACTGAGCAGAATTCGATTCACAGCAGTGTGTCCCATTCTCTCCTCCATGATATGGACTAATCAGTGAGAAGTACAGAGTGCTGCTGATAGAAGTGAAGCGGCTCAAGCCCGAGAAACTGAGTGTTCGATTTGTGCCTCCCACCAAGCAGACAGGGCCAGTCACTCCGCGTTGCTACACACTTACGCACTCCGATAGAACTGGAGAACTCATTCTCACCATTGGTGCAGTGCATGATGTGGACCAGGTGGGCGGATGGTACACCCGACTGATGCGAGACGAAGTGTTGGCGGAGTGGATATCTGTTGGCTCTAATCACGAGCTCCATGTCCATTGTGAAGTAGGGCGCGGACTGGGATGGGCCAGTATGAGAGAGGGTATCTTCCGAAGAGAACTGGACTTGGTTCTTGAGGCCATCCGCCACGGAGACCGTGTACTATTCTCATTGGAACAGAAGCTGGATGCAGCAAGGATAGTCGTTCATATCCACATGAAACAGAAGGTGGATGACAAGCTGGAGGATTGGGGAACTCCAAGTGACTACTCGTGAGTCCGTGGTCCACTCTCGATTCCTACGGAGGGTCAGCGCTTCCGGCATCCTCATACTTATAACGGTCATTTATCAAAAGGGTAGCTGACCAAATATGACAAATACGAATCTACAAGCGACAATAGACTTCAGAGCGATGGACGAGTGCATTTGCGGCCACAACCGAGTGGTCCATTCCAACAGAATTGACGGATGTGAAGACTGCGCCTGCAAGCACTTCACCAAGACAGCTATGAGCAACAGCATCATCCATACTGAACAGTGATTTCTCACAGAACAGCACCTCACTGCAGATTCTGCGGGGAGCTGTTCGCCCATGTTTCTCCTTCTTATGCTTCCATCTAACGAGGGATTACGCCAGATTAGGCTTTGAGCGCATCCACAAGGCTATAAGCTTCAGTGCAGCGCGCACTGGGCAAGCACAAAGCCAAGGTGGAATAGTTCAGGGTTTGGCGAAGAAGAGGAAATCATCAGGTCGGGCGAAGGGCGGATCTGGCCACAAAGGATCAGTACAATGCTCAAGATGCGGGCGTATGGTCCCGGCAGACAAGGCTAAGAAATACACTAAGAATGTCACTCCGGTGGAACCACAAATAGCCAGAGAACTCCGTCAGCAGGGCACGTACATTCAGTCCAGACGTGTAACATCTTACTATTGCGTCAGCTGCGCAGTTCACTCTGGCAAGGTGCACATTCGAGAGGCAAAGGCAAGAAAGCCAACTCCAACACGGCATGGCTAGTCTGACAAGTCCTGTCTAGTGGACATTTCATTTGCCAGTATCACGAAAAAGAGAGGGGGGAACGAATTCCCCCGCTTGAAGTGACTACTGAGAATTCTCAGAGCCAGAGTATCCATCCTGATAGGAGGTACTTCTCTGGCCGGATTCTGTCTTATCACCAACGACCTTCTTCCAGAAGGGCTTGGTTAGCCTGCGGCGCTCACCCCTGCTTCCCTGCCACCAGAGGCCTTTGCCCTGCCTCAGGTACATGGAGATCTTCATGACTGACACGAAGACGCGCCACACCGCAACAGCCACAGTGATGAAGATGAAGAACGCCCAGATCCAGTCAAAGGGGACCATGGGGATATCATTCTCAATGAAGAACGGTAGAAGAGGTTCTATGGTCCAGCCGCTACCATCATTCATGTAGATAGACTCCAAGGGGAAGCCTATCCCGTTGCCCACCATCGTTGCTGCAATCGCTATCCAAAGCACGCTGAGGAAGGCCTCAACCATCAGGTTCAGGTTGTTCTCCCCTCCCACGAGGAAGAGAGCTCCCCGGAATGCACCCAGGAATAGGAAGATCACGATGCTCATGTAGATAGCGGCAAAGTCCTCGGTGTACAGCACCACAACCGCAGGCAGCATGATGACAATACCCCAAAGGATGCCCATCACTAGGTCACCTGCAGCGTCCCACTTGCTCTTGGGCTTGAAGCCCTCCACACCTACACCGAAGATCCCCTCAAGGAGCGTCTTCTCGGTGGGTGGCTTATCACGATCAAGGGCGAGAATGATTCCGATGATTACGAAAGCAATCACTAGATTCACGCTAATCGTCAGTGGAAGGGCTAGCGGCCAGTTCGTAATGCTAGTTCCGAAGATCTCCGTCAGGGTGATGCCAATCATATAGGCACCCACAGTGACGGCCAGGCCCAGTGCGACAAGCACAACGGCGATGCGACTCACGGGAGTCACATATTCCGCGGGTACAGGACCAACCTTCTTACCCGAGCCTGCATACTCGTTGGCGACTGTCTTGGGGTCGCCCATTCTCTCAATGGCCATCATGGCAGAGCCGGCTGTCATTGTCCCACCGCCTATTCGCTCGGACTCCTCAATCAGATGAGTCTGAAGCTCGACGATGGTATCCTCGCTGTCCAGAGGAAGATACACCCTCACACGTTCTAGGTACTGCTCAATCAGTTTCAATGGGTCATTGCTACTCAATTAGATTCAACCTCCGTTAACACATCGCGCATCTCGCGCGAGAGAGTCGACCAGTCACGGGTCATGGCTCCCAGGGCCATCAGGCCCTCCTTGGTCACGGTGTAGTACTTCTTGGGCTTGGTTGGATCCTCGTAGTCCCACTCAGACCTCAGGAGCTCGCGTTTCTCAAGTCGCCTCAGCAAAGGATAGACCGTGCCCTGTTCGAGAGCCAAGAAAGACATCTTCTCATCGAGGAGCTTGACAGCCTCGTATCCGTAGGCCCTTCTCTTGCTGAGGAGAGCCAGGATGGCGAGAGTCACTGCGCCCCGCTTGACTTCTTTGGACCAGCGCTCAAGCTCGTCCTGAGTCTTCTTTGACATTGACACGTAGTTTACCTCTGTCTTGTTGTTGTATTCCGACCACCATTGGTTCTTGCCAAGTACTGGGTCGTACACAGTATATACTGTAGCATATACAGTATATAAATGTTACTTAGTGTGTAATGTTGTCCAGTATACGTATATCAAAGTCCCAGGAGTGCATCCTAAGTGAGCATGGAGAGAACTGATGATGTCCGATGATCAGCGCCCCGTCATGGTTCGAGTCAAACGCATCTCTCCAGATGCAGTGATCCCAACGCTTGGCCATCCAGGGGATGCCGCCTTTGATCTCTATTCAGTCGAAGACATGGAGTTGAAGCCGGGAGAGAGAGCGGCTGTTCCTACAGGACTGGTCGTCGAGATTCCACCCGGGTTCGAGGGACAGGTCAGACCGCGAAGTGGTCTTGCCGTCAATGCAGGACTCACGGTTCTCAATACACCAGGAACCATCGATAGTGGCTACAGAGGAGAGGTCAAGACTATCATCATCAACCTGAGCCAGAAGCCCTTCAAGATAGAGAAGGGTATGCGGATCAGTCAGCTCGCCATCCGCCCTGTACCAAGAGTGGAGTTCGTAGAGGTCGAGATACTCACGGAGAGCTCCCGGGGAGAAGGTGGGTTTGGAAGTACTGGCAGGTAGTCTGGACTGCGTCGCAACGTTTTTAATCGTCAGGCTTGGTGAGTGAATTCGCTCCTGGGCCGGTGGTCTAGCCCGGCTATGTGCAGACTGGAGTCACTCCAGTCAGCTAGCACATACCGCATTGACATGCGAGCCTGACTTCCACGCACGCTCAAACGTGCGGTGGTCACGTGTTCAAATCACGTCCGGCCCACCATCACTCTTCTTCTTCAAAGTTGCAGGAAGCGAATCCCAAGAAACTCCTAGGATGTCTAACTCCCAGTGAGCTATGTTGTGACAGTAATGGCAAACATGAGCCCGTTCGTTGAGTTTGAGTGTCTGTAGATACTTCTGATTCCTGGTCATTTGAGGGTCAAGTCCGACACTCAGGGAGGTCTTGGAAACCAAGTCAGCCCCAGTTATCTGATCAATTCGTGCCCTCGCTCACTAATGCAAGCCTTAAGTCGAACCCGTGCACTATCTCACAATTGCGAAGACAATTCTGTGGTATCAGAAGCACTCATTGATTAGTCTGACTCGGACGGGTCAGTTGATTCAACCCTGTTTCTTTGTTCATCGATTTCCATCGTGAATCTAGGAGGAGAGAGTATGAGAGAGAAGAGATTGAAAGCATTTGCAGTAGTTGTGGGGCTCTGCGTTGTCTTAGCGGTCCCTCTACTAGCAAGTGCAGAAGATTCAGTGTTCATCGTGTATCCAACAGGGATAGACGATACTGACAACTTACAGGCTGCTTTTGATGCAGCTGTTGCTGTAGGTCCGGGAAGCACAGTTCAGCTTGTTGAGGGAACGTATCTGCTAACTAGCACCATTTCCGTGAGTGGTTTCGATGGAGCTTTCAAAGGAGCAGGGAGAGATGTGACCGTGATAAAGACCAATGGGGTATATCCTTTGGATTCCTACTGGTTGGTTCCAGACATGTTTCATTTCTATCAGGAGGATGATAGCAGTCTTAGCATATCTGATATGAGTGTTCAAGTCCTCGGAAACCATCTAACGACCTTTCCTGGATGGGATCCTGGCATGATCTTCTGGATTCTAGGAGCGTACCCGGGCATCTTTAACAGCCCCGACGAATACGAACTCGCTCATGTGGACTTCTCATTCTCAGGGATGGATCTGAGCGGTGAGGTGGGAGTGTATCCGGCAGAGTGGTTCCACTTCAATCCGCTTGGCGCAAACGCAGGCGGTCTTTTCATAACGGGAAATCATCTATATCCATACTGGTCAGGCTGGGAGCCAGCAATCTATGGTAGTTTCTCTGTTGAGGACTCGTCATTCAGCAACCTGGCGTATGGGACTGGTGTCATCAGATTGGTTGATTCCTCAGTCATCATAGAGAACAATGTGCTCCGTGATGCAGGCCAATCACTGATGATTCAGGACTGTGGAAACACAATCTCGAGAGTTTCCGACAATGATCTTGCAGGATTTGACCACATTGGTCTTTACCATGGTTATCAGAGCCAATTTGGCTTTGGAACTACTACAATACAACCAAGCTCAGTTCTTGTAACTAGAAACACGATTGAGAGCGTCTACTATTCCGGCGCACATGCATACACTTGGGCATCACCAGAAGGAATCGCCACATCCTTTAATGTCGAAATCTCCCACAACACCATCACTGCAAAGTATGACGCCGATGCAATAGGACTCGTTGATCAAGCATATCTGTATCATGGAGTCATATCACTGAACGCTGTGGTTTCCGGCAACAGGATCTCGTTAGTGGATAACATGTGGGGCGGTATCTGGGGATACTTCGCACAGAATGCTGTTGTCACAAGCAATGTAGTCAGTGGGAACGGGCTAGCAGGAATCTACATGGGGGCTTGGGGTGATTTAAACAGTGGATGGACTATTCTCGGGAACAATGTCCAGAATATCGTCGATTCACCTTACTGGGGATGGTCAGCTGGAGTCTGGCTTGGAATAGGGACAAGCTACTGCACTGTCGTGGGTAGCAAGACGTCAGTGGTTGACCAAGGCTACGCAAACACCGTAGTTGGAGTCAACAACATGGGTAACCCTCCAGGTCAAGACATAGCAGAAGCAATGGAACAGAAAATGGGAATCATAGGTCTATTCCGTGGTTTGTAGGAAGATGGAGAGGGCCATCGTGCCCTCTTCTCCCTGTTCTTCATCTATCCATGAATCTGGTCCGACACAGAATTCCCCTGACTTCGTTCATCACATCTGGTTGTCTTGGTATTGCGGTGGTCACGTGTTCAAATCACGTCCAGCCCGCCATTCTTGCCCTCTCTGAAACCTTGCCCAATCAAGATTCAGATTCTGCTGGCTAAAGCGATGTGGTCTAGAAGTACATCCCTGACCGCATGGGGTACTTCTCCGCGAAGATGTTGTGAGCGGACTTGTCAAGATCACTTTGAACCCTGAGCATGTCGGGATCCAGAGACCCTAGGTCAGGCCGTACCAGCACGGGGCCCCTGAGAATGTGTGATGACGTGCCACTGGCCAGGTCCTCCAGGGACATGGGTGTTCGCCGAAGGAGTTCGCCCAGCTTCGACTCAGCCTCCTCACGCGAGCTGAGCGCATGTGCAATACTGGCCAGGTCAGAGTCATCCAGTGGGCGCAGGCCGAATTCAGGAGAAGACCGGATGGTTTCAATGGACTTGCTCGAGCTGGGGATCTCAACACCAGCACCTGTGAACTCGTAAGGGTTCAGTGGTATGAGCTTCAGCTGAAAAGCAGACTCTGGACTGAGAACGAGCATCTCTCCGCGAGGAGTGCTCATGACCCGCCAGCCTCTAGGATGTTCGGAATAGCGCTGGAGGATTCTTGGCACAATGACATCCGCAGGCTCGGGTTCGTTCAACGTATCTCAGGGCCTCATAGTCACTGATGCAGAAAGCACTATCGGTAAGGCGGCAGATGCAGATGGCATTGATTGTGTTGGAGTAGCACTGCCTGATGGTGCAGGTAGTCTTCGTGAGCTCTATGGTCTTGCTTCCAGTAGCTCTCCGAGGGTGGTCTCGGAGTCGATGTTCCCGTTGACGACGTTCCCGTAGTATTCCAGTTCCTGTCGGATCTCGAGGACCATCTTGCTCAGGGCAGAGCTGGGGTCCATTCCCTGGTGGGCCTCTACGGCCCTTTCATGGTCCACAGTGTACTTGAACGTAAGAGGAACGTCTTTTCGCTTCACGCCTACTGCTGTCACAGTGAGGCGTCTCAGTCGTCGCTCATCGTCTAGGAAGGGGCTCTGGAGATACTCTGGACTAAACACCACAACTGCAGCATCTCTGGCCATTCTCATGAACTCGGTGAAGCTCTCCAACTGCACAGGAGGGATAAACACCGTTGAGGTCTCGGTCATTCTCGCCATCTGCTCCTGTGGAGACCCTCTACCCCCTTCATTTCCTGTGGAGGAAGTCGACGGTATCCACTGTTTTCGGCCTCCCGGCCGGTATAGTATGTAATAGTTTCAAATACATATAAATATATCTATTTAGTTATTCTTTAAGGAATATGTCTAAGTAAATGTGGTTAGAACACATGTTCTAATGGAATTCGAGTGTAGCGAGAGAGAGACTGAGAGAAACCTAGAAGCTGGAGCAGACCCTGCGTATCTTGTCAATCTGCAGTGATTTGATGTGCGCGAAGTACTCGAATAACCTGCGTACGACCTCGGACTTTGCGCGCCCTGCAACTGACTTGTAGAAGGCGTAGCCCTTGAACTCCATCTCCAGAGCGCGATTACAGGCAAAGAGTCGGGGGTCAGTGTCCGGATTGCTGGCGGAAAAAGGTGTTCGGTCCATACCGAAGGGTGTTGGGTCGGGATCATCTTCGTGTGGCGCCTTCGCAATCTCCTCAATTTCCTCAAGGATTCCTGTTGCCATCATTCCCCGAATCCTCTCAATGAGGTCGCCCTCTGTTTCCGAGAGCACCAAAAGGAGCGCCTTGACCTGAGGCGTCTCTACTGCTCGAGCGGCCTTTAGGTAGAAATCGTAGTGGTTTGCAGACGTGGTCAGAGCTATATTGAGGAGACTATGCAGGGCCTTGGCGTCACTCATTAGCCTAGCATATGAATCAGTATCAGAAAGCCCTTTCTATCAACTACTTGGGGTGCACGCCTAGAAGGACTCACACA
>JAEOUG010000117.1 GCA_016839445.1 Candidatus Thorarchaeota archaeon | reverse complement strand
CGGACTCACGAGACCCGCCAAGTCGATCATTGTACGGCCTGAAATGAACCGGACAGCGCCTGCATCATGAGTCGCAAAGACCGCATCCTCCGGCGTGTTCTCAGCAAGCCAGTGACCTATGTTCACATGGAGGTCATTGACGGTCCGGACTGCCCTTCCGTAGTAGACTGCTTGGCCCTGATAGTCCGGCATAAGCGGGAACACGAACAGCAGACAGACACAGATTGCCAGAGCGACGGAGATGTCAGTCGCCTCTCGAATCTCAAGGATTCCCGCTACGAGAATCCTCAGTATCCAAGCCACTGCAACAACAGCAGGAATCACAAGCAGCCCGAAGACAGGCACGAGATACCTGCAGTTGTTGATAAGCGAAGCATAGGGTGTTGATAGTCTATACAACACCGTGAGTGCAACAGGGAGGAGCCAAGGAAACGGCTTGCCCTTCGCCATAAGGATGACTCCGGGGAAGATGCCTGCAATGATGAAAGGCAGGCCCCGGGAGAAGAGACCCCACCAGAAGTCCCAGGCGGCGATATCACCAGGCGTAGGGGTATGAACCTTGGCATAGAAGGTGTCAGGGAGAAGGTAGCCCGTTGTATTGTAGCAGTGGATGACCCAGGGAGAAACAACTGCTAAGGCGAAGACACCAGAGAGGAGAAGCGTGAGGACCCTTGCTCGGGTGATCTCTCCTTCCTTTGCGAGTATAACATACCGAAGCGGAATGCAGATGGCAATAAGGGCCCCCTCGGGACGCGATAGGTATGCAAGACCTGCGACCACGCCAAGAACCAGATCATACTTCTTCTCTTTCGAGTCAAGTAGCACGATTGAGAGGAGCAGGAGGAATACGAAGACAGGAGTCTCCATTCCTGACAGCATGAGCCAAGTACTTCGAGGAAAGAAGACGAACAGCATTGACGCGGCGATACCCCACCACAAACCATCCGTATATGCGAGCACTATCCTGCCAACCAGGTAGGTACAGAGCACGTAGAACACAATGGCAATGATGATGACTCCCCACACTTGCCCAGTCACTTCGGAGCTAAACAGGAACACTACTGAGATGATAAGAGACCACAGAGGGCTTGTTGAGCCTGCGCTTGGATAGCCTGGCGAATACTCCCAGGGTGTACATTCATAGATTGTCCGGGCATACTGGAGATGGATCCATGAGTCATCGATAGTGAAGCCAGGAGAACCGTATGATAACATGACAGAGAGATAGAACAGGCTGGAAATCATCACGAACAGAAGGCTGGCAACAAGAAGAGAAGCCTGATTCTTGGTATCCCGCGGAAGTCCTTTGAGCCGGGCGAGGAAGCCAATCCTATCGGTATCCTCTATAGAACCCATCCCGCTTTTCTGGACCTCCGACATAGTCACCACGGCATCTTGGCCTCAGGCCCCTCAGAGCTATTTGGCTTCTTCGTCTTGAGGTTACTTTCGGGTTACTCCCCCCACGCTTGCATTGTACATTCTCACAGAGTGATAGGTCTGAGAAGTGCCAAAGCAGAGCGAAGCTGCAGTAGTTGTGGAGCAATTGAGACGAGGTCAGAGTAATGGCTATCGATGACGCGGGCATGATTCAAACGCAGCTTGGTGACTCCTTCAGGGGGAAGACTGTGACAGCATTCTCCCCACCAGGAATCGTTGTTGAGCCGCTAAAGTACCCGATTGTAAGAGCCTCAGTGCTCGCATCCACACAGGCATCCGAATTCATCAGCATATATGACCATCCAGACTCCTGGCGAGGACTTGATTCAGATGCCATCCTCAAGATGCGCAAGTGCCTGTTCAGGTTCGGTGCCCAGGTAGATGCCAAGACGATGGAGCCATCGCCCTTGGTGGACACGCTTCAGACCGTTGCCCTCTCGGTGAATCCACTGGCGCTTCATTTCGAAGTGTCCGACATACCTCAGAAGGATCTCGTTCCTCTTGGAGGCTTACTTCCAACGGGTCCAGCAGTCGACGCCAGAAACGCTACAATTCTCAACGAACCTGAGACAAGCCGAGTGGCAGAGAAGATAACCGAGCAAGACATTCCGGCAGCAGAGGCAATATGGAAGCTGCTGGACTACGAGTACACGCTTGATCAAGTTGCCAGGCTGATGTCAGTTGGGCTTCTCGGAATGAAGGACAATCGCAGACTCATACCTACAAAGAGCGCGTACAAGGCCACAATTGACGCCTTCGTCAACCGGGCCATCATGGAGCTAATCGATCGCCCCTTGACTTCCAAGTTCACCCTCTCAACGGCTGAACTCCACGGTGATGTGTTCACGATATTCGCACAGCCTGGAATGCCTAGAGTAGACTACCTCAGAGTACAGAGGACAGAGCTCGGCATCGAAAGGGGGTTCAGCTTCGAGGGCATCAAGAATGTATCATTGGACCCCAAGACCTCGGTGTTTGCCGACAATGCAAGATTCGCAGTCTATCATGACTTTGTTCAGAGAAGGAGGGGCTGCCAGATCACCGTGTTCCACATGTCCCGGAACCAGCGAAGCGAGATGCTTGGTCCCTGGCGTGTCAGAGCCGGTGTCAAAGGAGCGCTAGAATCGGACATGCTCGAACTCGATTCTCGAGAGAATGCCCTTGCGGTGCTCCAGTCCCTCCTTTCACCCAACCTCGCCGTGTGGACACAAGATACACCACTGGCCGAGAGCCTGAATGTCGAGGTTGCACCAGTCGAGCCTAGTCTCTCCGCGGCGACTCTTAGATGAGAAGAAGAAAAACAAAGAAGGACGGAAGTGCAGGGAGAACCCTACACTTCTACCTTCACTAGACCTGTTCCTTGGCTTCCTTGCTGGATGCACCCTTGTATATCAGTGCTAATCCAAGAATGGCCAGGAGTCCGCCGCTCACGGCGTAGCCGCCCTGGTATAGTGGCAACATCGGTATGGCCAGATACCCCATGGCAATGGTCACAAGCCCAATGCCCAGCAACAGCATAATCAGCCCAACACCGATACCCCCTGCTCGGAAGGACATGGACCGGGGATACTTACTCTCGATGACATATCCAGTGGGGGCAGACACTGTGGCACGATACTTGTCGTTGCCGTATCTGTATTCTAGCTCCCAGATCGGGACATGTACAAGGTAGGTCTCGCCAACATCGATGTTGTCGTTACGGTCCTCAATCTTGTCCACTTCGTCAAGAATCAGGTGTGTCTGTTTGTCATAGGCGATCTTTTTGGCCAACTCGCGTGCCTGCTCCTCGGTCAAGTTGCTGTGCAGGACCTCACCGCCGTAGTCCTCAGCGTGGGCGTGGCTGAAGTACTCCTTTGCTCGAGTGGGAATCGGATGAGCTCTCACATCCTCGTCAATCTCCTTGACAGCACAGATGTTGATCTCATGCCGACGGGTGAACCTACCAGACTCGGGCTTCCAGAAGAAGTCGATACGCTTGTAGGCGCCGCGTCGCTGTGGCCACTCGTCATGGAAGTGGGCATCCTTGCCGAGACCCCTGTAGTCGGTGTCAGCATCTACACGGCTGATCCAGAAGGGATACCACACCTGCTTCCCCTGAAGGAACTTCGCCTTCACGGGCAGGTCTGAAGGAGCACCCAACTGCTTGGATACCCAGTCAAGAAGTGTGGTCTGAGCCTCGTATTGGTCGAAGTGCACACGGATCATGTAGTGATCCTTGAACTTGGCACCCTCTGTAGTCTGCGCCGTACCGCAGTATGGACAGACCAGAAGAACGTCACCAGGTCCGGTTTTGAAATCTGCATCGCAGAAAGCACATCTTGCCATCTCTTCACCCCTTCTTTGTCCGCTGTGTCATTAGTAGCACCCTGAATCCGAAGAACGCCATGATGAATCCCAAAACGAGGGCGGCAATACCGCCGACCATGAACACAACTTCGACCTCAGTAGCCATGATTTGATCCAGAGTGAGCTGTCCACCAATCCCCGAGATGATTATTCCCAGCAGGCCAATGATGGTCCAGATGGCTCTCTGACCTTTGGTGATTGGGATCTCCCCCATCACAACCTTGCCCGAGTGACCGTCCAGTGCCGCTTTGTACAAGTCCCCTTGGAACTTGTAGCGGACCAGAGCAAAGGGCGCCTGAAGATAGGTGGTGTTGCTCACATCAGTTGTGGTACGGCAATCGAAGAGCTCGGTGAGCCCTGATTTCGCATCCGCTCTGTGTCTGTCAGACACGCGGCTATGGAAGGCCTTCTCAGCCTCCTCCATGCCGATCTCTGCGTTGAGTATGCTGGGCTCT
>JAEOUG010000116.1 GCA_016839445.1 Candidatus Thorarchaeota archaeon | reverse complement strand
TCTTGCGGCACCTCTGGATTCATGAGCTGGTCGTACCTTTCGTGATCCAATTCCACAGCCACTACGCTGGGGCGCTCTCTTCTGACAACCTCTTTCACATGCTTCACACTCTCGGTGTCTGTGTGAATCACCGGCACGAATACGATGCGCTCAAGAGGGTCACTCATGTGTTTCCACTTTCCAGTAATCAGTGACAACCTCGATTTGTTCTTTGTGTAGTGCCTCATGAGCCGGTACACGTTACTACAGACTCATCACAAGGAATACCATGCTAGAGCCTGCAAGATTGCACGAGAAAGTTTTTCACCGGGCTAGCGTTTACTCTGGCCGTGGCTACCTGCGTGTAGGAGACTCTGAATGATGCTTGATCTTGATGTTACATTCGCAAAACTGACCAATCCTAGAATGAGTGCCGGGCTGATGGTGCTCCACAGTCTGCTGGAGCGTGTCAGGGGCGACCCTGTTGAACCTAAAGAGGTTCGGAAAGACGTTGACAAACAAATCCCGAAGAGGACACTATCCAAGCAATCTGTGACCAATGCGGCGAGGCGACTGGAAGAAGCTGGGATGCTCGCCAGAGAGGAAAACAAGTACTGCGTGAACTATGGATTCCTAGTATCAGTTCTCCTTGACAACCTCATACGCCTGAACGAGCGAGTCGGAGAGCTGGAAGAAGAGATACACCAGTTGAGATCCGCAGACAGGTAGTCAGAGTCAATGGTCTCCTACATACATCCACAATCTCGGAACCTGCGTTAACGTGAGGCTTCAAAACAAGGCTTTGTCACTGGAAACACATGCAATCCAGCATGAGTTATGGTGTCATCACACTCCAGAGCTTGCCTTGGAAGGATGAGCTGAGTAGATGGAAGCGGCTGGAGGAGCTTGGGTTTGACAACGTGTGGTTGGCTGATCACTTCGTCAATTACATGGCCCCTAATGCACCTTGGTTTGAGTCGTGGTCACTTCTCTCTGCATTGGCAGCAAACACCTCAACGATTCGTATTGGTACACTTGTGACCTCGATCCCGTTGCGGAATCCCGCCGTTTTGGCTCGCCAGGCCATGACGGTGGACCACATCTCAGGCGGCAGACTGGAGCTGGGACTTGGAGCGGGTGCTCCTGGGAGGGAGGATCCTGTCTACAGGATGACAGGCATCGACGACTGGCCAACGGAAGAGAGGCAAGCAAGGTTCAGGGAGCAGGTCGAGATAATCGACGCATGTCTATGTGAGAATGTGACTGACTATCACGGCGAGTACTACTCGCTTGAAGGAACTACTATAGTTCCCAGCCCGGTTCAGAAACCCAGGCCACCTATCACCATAGGCGGAGGATCAAGGCCACTTCTGAGGCTGGTTGCTGAGTATGGGGAGAGATGGAACTACATAGGAGGACCATTCGGAGCGCCTCCCGATGTCATTGTGGCCAACACCTCTTCGAAAAGTCATCAGCTTGACGACTACTGCGACCAGGTTGGTCGCAATCCCAACGAGATCATCCGGTCTCTCCTTGTCTGGGGGTCAGAAGCGAACACAGTCTTTGAGAGCCCAGAGAGCTTTGTTGAAGTCACGGAAAGGTACAGGGAAATTGGCGTGAACGAGCTCGTGTTCTACTACCCATTCTTCAACCCTGCACAGATTCCCATGTTCGAGAAGATTGCTCAGGAAGTCATCCCTGACCTTCGCAAGTGATCATGTCCATAGCTGGTCCAGCGGCATCTTCATGGATAAGCTAGTAAGATGAATCCCGGCAGCACGCCTGTGCTACCGCCGGACTCCCTTGCGGGGTCCAACATCAATGGCCTAGGTGGTGCAATGGTAGCATAGGGGATTGTGGCTCATACACCCCAAAGTCTGAGAAGAATGGCTCCATTATGGGGACTCATCATCGTGTTTGCTCTCTCTCATCCGCCGCCCTCGATATGATTCAATAGCCACCAGTATTCCACAGAATCCGAGGAACATGATGATCCTGGCTGCATCGACAATCATGAGTTGCACCTCTCTGGGAAAGAAGAGATAGGTCATGACGGCCACCATTATGAATTCAGCAAAGAATATCCAGAACACTGCAAGAACAGCGACCTGGATTATCGATACTGCCCAGTATGCTGGTTTGGCCACGTGGTTCCTATAGCCAATGACGACAACTAGTATCAGCATGGTGATTACCAAAGCTACGAACTGAGGTAGGCTGACATATGCACCGTAATCGATTATCGGGGGTTGTAGCATGATTCGTTCCTCATGACCTCTCTTCTTACCATCCCGGCCAGCGATGCTCCGACCAGTGATGCGCACAGTAGAACGGGTAGGATCTCGCACACAGATGATTAAGCAGCGCCATTGCACATTGATAGTTGGCACAGTATTCCTCTATGCCACTGGGTGTTTTGTCTAGGATGTTTATATGATGTCCGTACTCGTGCAGCATGACTGTTCTTCTGGAGGGCGTTAGTGGAAGCCACCAAGTATGGTCTTTCATTACTTGATCGTGAATAATGATTCCATAGATCCCCCAGTGGAGACCATTGACGCCCAGATTAACTACACCTTTCCATGAATAGTAGTGCAGGCAAAGCATCCACTCCCATTGCGCGTCGCCACGATGATCATGGTACGCGTCTGAGTAGTCCCAGTATTGCTGGCTTGGCGATTCACCATCAGTACTTAGGTCGAATACTTCGACGAACGGAACCTCGTCGTCCAAATGGAGCCGATTTCTTCCTCAACCACAACCACTTCTATTCCGCCGCTCAACTGGGGCCAATCTTGGTATTCTATTAGGCCCTTCTCAACCTCAATCTCAAAAAATCTCCTGCTTGTGTCATGAACTCGGCGACCACGCCTCAAGGCTCAAATCCGATTTGGAGAGAATGAAGTACAAATGGGACAACAAGAGGTCTGGGCAGTCATATCCAGCGCCTCTTCTCAAGAAGGAGAGGCATCTGGATGTTCGAGAAGATTGCCCAGGAAGTCATACCGGACCTACGAAAGCGATCCCGCTGCTCGTCACAATATCCTAAGGATCCTCTCTGCTCCCTACATGTGCATTCGATCACCGAGCCATATCGAATAAAGGCCTATTTGGTGGTGGTGTGTGTTTCCACCATCGGAGGCTAGACCATTGAACGAAGAAACGTTGAGGGCCCTTGCCGTTGCCTTTGCCGCGATTTGGTGCATCGTCACTCTCAGTCTAACGTTCGGAATGCTGTCAGAGGAGGGCTTCTCGGTGGCACTGATTTTGCCTCTGATCATGTTCTTGCTTGGGATTGTGTTCTTTGCCTTCTCGTACAAGAACACGATTCAGATTAGGCGGGCGATATCTATGCCCAAGAGGCAGAAGGAGACGAAGCAAAGGATCTACGAAACCACATCGGATGGCACCATACTTGTGGACGGTTACGCTGAGTTGCATAAGGAAACAGAGGCTGACCAATCAGAGCACTAGTGTCATTCTCTCCGGAAGGATGGTCACATCCATCTTCACTCTGGACACATCTCCATGGATAAGCTAATAAGACGAAAGCCGGCAGCAGGCCCGTGCTACCGAAGGGCCCCATCTCGGGGGCCAACATCAATGGCCTAGGTGGTGTAATGGTAGCATAGGGGATTGTGGCTCCCCTGACGCGGGTTCGATTCCCGCCCTGGGCCCCATCTTCCTGTTTCCTGATAGACACTGCCGCTGGAGGTCATTTGTTGTCTGAGTTCTCACCGCCCGATGAAGGTCTCAGTCCTGGAGAGTCGATTGTCTGGAGCAGGCGTGCGGGAATGTCTGCTTCTATGATGTTCGGCGGTGGGTGCTGCCTCGTTGGGTCGCCCTGGCTACTACTGCTTGTCTATGGAATCTTCGGACCAATGGTTGGCAATTCGGTCCTGCTCATTGTAGCCGCCTTCCTTATCCTCGTCGTTCTAGATGCTGTGAACTCAAGGAGAACTACGTACTACCTGACAACAGGGCGTCTGGTTGAGGTTCGAGGAGGCCTTGTTCAAGATGAGATGCCTTTGGAGCTCGCTCGTGAAGCCAGTTCCAGCGGAACACTGGAAGTGAAGCCCACGTACCGTGAGGGTGCAAGCCAGTTCTATGATCTCCGCATCCGCCATCCGTCCTCGAGAAAGCTCTTCTATCTCTCAGGACTCGATGAGGACTCGAAAGAACTAGTCCTGAAGGCCGCCCACGGCTGAGACGGCAATGTTCATAAGTCCATGTTAGAAATATATAACGTTAGAAATACCTAACATGGTCGTGATGTGAGCATGAACAAGGTGAGCTATCTTGGTTTCTTGGGGCTTCTGGTCATAATGGGGCCCCTTACGGGCAACCCTGGATTCTACGGGTTCTTCGGCTTCTTTGGATTTCTCAGTGCACTAGGGGGGTCTGGCACCGACGAGAGAATCGAGAACAATGTGAACCGATCCTGCAGGAACTCGTTCCTGCTGATGACAGTCACAATGTCTCTCTCCTTGGTCTACGTTGTAACAGCTGCGTCTATTCACCTACTTCCTCTCGTCTTTGCATTCCTCTTTGTCGGTAGCATGGTGACATTCGTGATATCCTATCTCTACTACGACAGGAGAGGGGACTGAAACATCGATGAAGACGAGAATGAAGGAACTCAGGAGCCGCCTGGATATCACCCAAGCGGATTTAGCCAAGATGGTCGGTGTCAGGAGAGAGACCATTGTCTTCCTAGAACAAGGTAAATACAATCCCTCTCTTGGTCTGGCTCACCGAGTGGCTAGAGCTCTTGAGTCTACGATTGAGGACGTCTTCATCTTTGACGATTGACACAGTTCAGACCCTCTTCTTCGCGGATGAGGACCCTCAAGACCTAGATTCAGCTTTGGGCCCCTAGCGAATACCAATGGCTTCGTGACTGTCAACTCGAAAGTGTTATTCGGTTGCTAGCCAAACGTCAGACAGGGAGTGGAGTCAAATGCCGAATCTTCTAGAGTGCTTTGGAGTGCCCGGGATCCTTTGGGATCTGATAGTTCTTCTCTTCGCCTTCATTGCGGTTTTGGGAACGATTCTTGTCATTGGCTCACTGAACAGACGGGGTATCATATCAGATGATTTTCTTCTGATAACACAACATGTCTTTGCGGCACCTGTTGGAGCAGTGACCTGGATTCTGTATTCCAATGAGGTTCAGAGCCGGTACATCGCCGCCGTAGTGCCACTTGTGTTTGTGATTCTATTCGTGGGTATCCTCAGTGGGAGAATCAGGAACCCCAATATCACAAGAGTGGTGTTCAAGGGCGATGACATCACAGTCCTCAGAGCTCCCCTCCTATACAGTCTGTTCATCCTGTTCCTGACTGTCGCCTGCTGGCCCACGCCCACTACTAGCCTCGGCAGTCCAGACTACAGTGTGTTCGTTCCCACTGCCTTCTTGGTTCTCGGGCCTTACACTGTAGGTTGGGGAATGGGACACTACATAACCAAGCATCACGGACGCATCAGATTCAAGGTCTTCGAGGAGAGGAGTCTTGAAGGCGCACTCGCAATCATTGGTTTCGGTTATTCCACGACCTACTTCCTGCTTGGTGTCTACTACTTGACCAGCTACTTCGCCATCCCCTCTGCGCTGAGTCTTGGTTCGTTTGGACTCATCATCGGAGTGCTTGTCACATGTGTTGTGGGTGCGATTGTGGAATCCGTTAGCCCCTCCATCTATGATAATCTCTTCATTCCATTCAGTCTCATCATCACAGTGTTTGTCATGTCGGAGCTCGGAGTTCTTGGCTTTCCAGCGTTCAGTCTTCTTGGCTAGGCTTCGTGGATTTCGTCTGGAAGTCGTGACGAACGTGAGCAAGCTGCTACAGTGTGTCTACATCCTGTCTTCTAGGCGTCATGCACTGAATCCTCCTTAGACAAGGCTATAAGCAGTCAGAGAGCGGTCGTGCTTGAGGCGTCAATCGCGAAAATGATGAGGTCTGATGGCTATGAGCCGTTCACAAGAAGTGGTTCACACTGCACAGGATATACCATGCAGTCCACTTCAGGCAGACAGATCATTTCTAGGCCTCAATGATGTTCTCTGGCGGCTCGCCGTTGTCACAGGCATATCTCAGCTCTCTGTGAGTATATGGATCTGGCAGTTCGCCATCTCACTTGATACATATTTGGTCCCTTGGCAGATTGGCCTCACCTTCGCTGCTGGCAGTCTTGCTTCGCTTCTTGGTTATCCGATATCTGGATATGTCGCAGACTGGGTTGGTAGAAAGAAGACACTCGGACTCTCATTCTTTCCTCAGATCGCGGGTATGGTGCTCCTGTTTCTACTGCCAGTTTGGCCTATTGTCCTCCTAGGCTACGGACTGCATTCCTTCGGATGGTCCTTCGTGCTTGTCATATCTCGCGCAATGCCTTCGGATGAGATTGAGAAACTGGGTTCGCCTCAGGCCGCACGAAAGATGACAATGGTTCTGTTGCCGTCTTTCATAGTAGATGCAGTGAGTCCAATTGTCGCAGTAGCTATTCTGCAGATGGGTCTGAACATCCATTTCCTTCTGTTGCTCGGTGCTGGTACCGCAGGGGTTGCTGGTCTGCTCTCACTTCTCTTCGTGAAGGAAACACTGGATGAAAGCGTTAAGGAGGTCGGTGAGGAAACGATAGGAGGGCTAGGTGCCTTTGGAAGGAAATTCTGGGAGTTCACGCTGGCAATGGTAGGCTACTACGTTGCATGGGGAATGGCCATCCCATACCTTGGTATTCTGAGTGTCCAGGAGTGGGGCGTTAGCATCGAAACCTTCGGAGCAACATCTAGTGCCTTCTCTTTGGCTTCTGTATTGCTGATGCACACGCTAAGCGGCATTGCAGGAAGGAAGGTCCGTCGGAGTCTTGTTGTGAGCCTAACAGGAAACTCGGTTGTCATGGCTGCGCTGGGGCTGGGCTCAGAGACCTGGCTTCTAATCCTTCTGAATGTAGTCTGGGCCGTTCCTATCCTAGTATGGATTGCCACAGAGAGCATTCTCTCCATCGAAGGAGTTCCCGCCCACCTCAAAGGGAGGGCTCTTGGCGTCTTCCATCTTGTGATCTCTGCTACCGCGCTGATAGCGGCTCCCATTGGCTCACTGGTCTGGGAGTACACAGGCAGCGTGAGGTCTCTCTGGGTGCTGTCCGGTCTGTTAGCGATAGGTTTTACTGTAACTGTGTGGTGGACATTCAGGCGGGTTGGGATTCGGTCTACTGCCAGTAGTGTTGTCAAGGAAAGCGAGCCACACCAAATCAGTTCGTAATAATGTGTACGTAATAATGTATATATGCAGAGAGTGTGCTGTTCTTGACGAACCTAGATGTCGATTTCTCCTCCTGGCCCAATTGAACGAATCGGCCTTCCGGATGCTGTTTCACGAGTCCTTGCTGAGCTGAAGAAAGGTCCTGGACTGTCCATCTCCACTATCTCTCGGCGAACAGGCATAGACCGAAGGACTGTGGACAAGGCCATATCCCTCATTATGGAGTTACAGGAAACCCTTCGGTCCGCAGAGATCACGAAGGTCAAGATGGGTAGGCGGTATGTCATAGGGCTCAAGGAAACGTCGGCACGCGCTCGAGAGGTTCTATCATCGGCTGGAAAGAAACTGAAGCGAGGGTAGCACGCATCATGTCAAGGGTCTTCGGGTTCGCAGTCACCAGTCTATTTGCTGGCCTGTCTGTGGGGACGTCCTATCTACTCGGATTGAGGTTCGATTGGGCGGTAGCCATACAGGTTCTTGTGATACTTGCCATTGCCGGGATCGGAGAGCACCGTGTATCAGGTGAGGGTTACTACAGGTACAAAGATGTGAATGGTCTCTTCTTGGGAAACGTGCCTCTGTGGATACCATTCTTGTGGGTCTTCGTCTGTCAGGCCTCCCTGGTAGTTGCACTGGCAATTGGCTTCCGTTCCTTGGCCGCGGCAGTCTGTGCTGGGGCCATTGGTCTTATTGTCGATCTGCTAGTAGTAGAGCCGATTCTGTCGAGAGGCCCCTTTGCGCTCTGGTCTTGGACGCCCGTCCAAGACGGATACTTTGGCTTCGTACCCTCAAGATTCAACCGCTTCGCCGCCCCGGTAGGCAATTACATCGTCTGGTTCGTATTCCCCTTCTTGATGGCTTGTCTTCTGGGCCCGATCATCCTGCTGGGGACCCTGATTCTTTAGGATTCAACTGCCTCTGCCGCTTTTCTGCTGGGCCTCCTATGGAGATCACTTCAGTTAGGTAGAATTGCGTTTCCAGACCAGGATGATGACAACTAGGCTGAGTCCTGCTGCTCCACCAAGGGTCAGAATGGAGGGGATGTCTATTCCAACGCCAGTAGAAGTGGCATTGGACGAATCAGACGGGGTAGACGTAGTACTGGTCGAGGATGTTTCTGTGGTTTCGATTGGTTCTGGAGGCGGGCCTGTGATTTGAGTGAAGCTGTACCAGTCAGGAACCGGGTTGTTCGGTAGGAGCGCAGGTGTTGAATCGTTGCATTTCCCACCATAGATGGCCTTCTCAACATCAATGATCATATCCCCGTTCGTGTCATTCCCAATCCATTCGTGCCAGTAGTTGTGACTGAATGAATTCCCGCCTTCATATGCGACAGCCTGGATTGCTCCGTTGTGGTACATGTCATTCTCCAGGACTACGGAGCCCGTAGACCGCTGCAGGTTGATTCCTCCTGCCGTGTTGAAGAGCAGGACATTGTTCTCTATGGTGAGACCGCCTGAAGTCGTGAAAGCGTTGATCGCATAGCCTGAGTTGTTGTACACGAGGTTTCCCCGGATTGTCTGCCCAGGGCTTCCTATTGCCAGTGCATTCCCACCAACATCATGGATTCGATTGTTACGGATGCTGTTGTCTGCGGTCTGTATGTCGAGTGCCGTGTTGCTTAGGTTGTAGAGATGGTTATCGCGAAGCGTGTTGTCGGTGGCACCGGCTAACAGCATGAGGCCATAAGGACAGTTGTAGACCTCGTTGCTCTCAATGATGTTCTGGGTTGAAGCCTGCCATGCATAGACGCCTCCTTCCCCACTGTCGTGGAATCGATTGCTTCTGATTGTGATTCGGTGACTATACTCCAAGAAGACGCCGTCAAATGACTGGTTGTACATGCGATTTCCAATGAATCGGCTTTCATTCACTCTGATGCAGTGGATGCCCACTGCGCCCTGCATGAACACATTGTTCGAGATGTCCGCGTTCCTCAGATTGGAGATGACGATTATGCACCAGTGGTCATCTATCCCGTCAAGCACATTGTTGCGGAATATCCAGTAGCAATCAGTGCTTGCCACCACGAACATGTGGTAGGTGTTCCTGAAGTGATATCCCTCGATGATGTATGGATCCCACTCCATCCCGGAGCCTGGCCAGCCGTACTCCTGGGCTGTCTGTCTGAACTCCTCGTTACCATTGATGCTGATGAAGTCAATCTCGGTCAGGTTGTCATAACTCGAAGCGTGAGCTGGGTAGCTGGTCGCTTTCGACTTCAAGTCCTCTTTCTGCGGCCCGGATAGATGCTGTAGCCCTGTGGGCAGTAACATGGCAACTGGCAGGAGAAGAATCAGTATCGCGACATGAGAACGTCTTACCACCTGCAGGAACCTCGTCTGCTCCCGGGTTGGTTCGTTCTATCTTATTAACTTGGCAATCGACGCCGCCGGAGACCACTTGCTATCAAGCCGTCCAGGACCGGGCAATCACTTGTCCCTCCGATATCTCGAGGTAGGATCCTCTGTTGCCTAACCAGCAGCCCGCATCTGCGATTCTGTTAGTCTCATCTACACGTAGCTCGTGACCGTG
>JAEOUG010000115.1 GCA_016839445.1 Candidatus Thorarchaeota archaeon | reverse complement strand
TTGTAACCGGCAAGAATTGAGCCGGCGCAGAATAGGTTCGAGGCCCACTCAGTTCCATCTCGTGTTAC
Source organism: Candidatus Thorarchaeota archaeon (assembly GCA_016839445.1). GTDB lineage: Archaea > Asgardarchaeota > Thorarchaeia > Thorarchaeales > Thorarchaeaceae > SMTZ1-45. Next base: position 4,484 of record JAEOUG010000115.1, on the reverse strand, counting down.
CGGCCTCAGATGAGGGTCGGCACTGAGCCCAAAACCATAGAGAGGCTGACCTAATGGACTCAGAGAGAATCTACTGGTGGAGCGAGTCGGTATGGATCGTGACGCATCGTAGAATTCTGGAGTCACAGGCATCAGATTAAAGACGGTCTCAGTGATTCCGTTCTCATCGCCAGAGAGACCTCCTCCTATGAACTTCCCCGTGGCAAGTACGAAGGCCTTCGCTCGTACATCGACTGTCCTACTCGGTCCGACGGCACCAATGCTCTCGACGATTCCGCCTTCAGCGGTAAATGAGGTGGCCTCGAATCCCGCCAGCAGACTTCCCCCCTTTGCAGTCAGCGTTCGCTCCAACGCCTTCTGAAGCCGTAGGCCCGGCACAGACGGAGGAAGACCCAGAAGCTCAAAGACCCTAATGCCGAGTTCTTCCTCGATGACAGACTTGTTTCTAGCGGCATTGCGTACACCAAGAACTGGCGGAAGAGCAACATCGGTCGCGCCGAAGCCTTCTATGTGAGGTCGAAGATGTGCAATCAGCTCGTCAACGGAATTGGGATGGTCCAGATGCCTCGCGACTTCTGCCGCGGAGATGTTGTAGGGCTTGCCAAAGGGCGCGATTCCAAGGTGTCCATGGACGACCTTCTTGGGAGGGGTCATGCCGATCATTCTCTCACGTAGGTATGTCTTCGCTGCAGATCTGGGATTGAAGTCTGCATATCCCTTGATTCCGGCGAACACCAAGACGCTGTCATCTTCAAGGATCATCTCCTCTGACGGGAGCATCGTTTCCTGAACCAGACACGTAGGTTTGCTGGTGCCAAGAGCAGTCACTGCAGAAATGTTCCTGTTCACGTCTCCAACAAGTGGAGCCATTGAGCCCTTTGTGTGAGCCTTGAGCCAGTCGATGGCTTTGACGGCACTCTCAACGGTTGCCTCCTGAAGTTCATCTGGACCCATTCCTGTTTGAAACCCAGACACACTGTAAGGATGTAGAGGGTAGAGGGAGCCAATGAGGGCGAGAGCCTCTTTGGGAGATGAAACGGGCTCGAGAGAGTCAGGGAGATAACCAATGACATCGACGGCACCCGAGGAGTATGCAGTCGCCCCTTGGCCCTTCTGGAGAACAAGTGTCTTCAGTCCAGCCTCGGACAGGGCAGTCCCCGCCACTAGTCCTGCCATCCCGCCCCCAATCACGGCGACATCTGTATCGATGTTCATTGCATCCCCTCCTCCCAAGGCTTGAGGTCGTATTCTACGTCCGATTGGTCCAAGTTGCCGACACACGAGTAGACACCTTGAGCAAGCTCCTCCTGTGCAAGCTGTTCACCCCGCAAGACGGGCCGAATACCCTTCCAACGTTCTGCTCTGAAGTCCAGTATGTCAACAATGTAATCCTCTCCCTCTAGGCCAAGCTCGTCTGCGAGAATCCCTGCAGCCTTGTATGTGCAGAAGGTGCCTTGGCAGGTCCCGGTGCCAAGTCTCACTCTCCTCCTCAAGTCATTCAGGGTGTGAGGGAACTCCTCTCGAATCGCATAGCGAATCTCGGCCTCAGTCACAGGTTCGCACGTACATATGTTTGTCTTCCACTCCGGATTCTCCTGAGCTAGATCAAGAATCGCTTCAATCTCTGTACCCCTTCTTGCACGCATGCGTTCCAAGGTGTGCATTGGGACTCCGTACTTCTTGGCTAGAGCCTCAATGTTCACATCGTCCTCATTGCCCGGCAGGGGAACTTCATGAGTTCTGCAGGGAGCGTGGTTTCCTAGCAGCTGACATAGCCGATCGGTCACTGCTTCGGCCATATGACGTGCCATAACCAACTTGCCACCAGTGAAGGAGTACAGCCCCGGCATCCCCGCGTCTGCATGGTCGATGACCTCATACCCTCGAGTCACGTCATCTTCAGGAATCTTCCAGTCCGCAACTAGAGGTCTGACCCCTTCCATGGTTCTGATTATCCTAGCTTTCCTTATGCTTGGCACAACAAACTCAATGCTCTTCATGAGATACTCGATCTCATCCTGCGATGCGACGAGCGTATCCGGGTCTTCCCAGCTGTCAAGCGCTGTCGTCCCGAGAAGCGTGGTATTCTCATGAGGGAATAGATAGATCATACGCCCATCAACGGCTTTGGTGATGATTCCCACGTTCACTATTCTCCTGTCGAATATGACGTGAGCCCCCTTGTTGGGCCGTATCTCGACTTCAGCCCCTGCGTTCTTGGCCACATCTGGAGCCCAAGGTCCCGCTGCATTGACGACTGCTTGTGTGGTTGTGCTCTCCATGTCGCCGGTGGTCCGGTTATAGTAGTTCACTCTGTAGGAGTCACCCGAGCCTTCTTGCTGTATGTCAACTACCTCGCAGTAAGTGTTGACTTCGGCACCGTGGTTCTTTGCATCCAGTGCCTGGAGCAAGCAATAACGGAAGGGATCGATGAAGAACTCCTCGAAATACATCGCCGCGATGATATCAGGATGAACGGACGGCTCAATCTCCCGAGTGTCTTCCGGAGTCAAGAAGAGCACAGGTGGCACATCGCGCGTGGCTGCCCTCTTCGAGTACTCCTCTGCGAAGTTGCCTCCCGAAGAGAGATCAGACATCTCAAGCATCGGAGTGAGAATGGGGAGCTTGGTGACGATGTGTCGCGCAATGCGATTGAAGTACACGACCTCTTGGGAACACATGTCCACAATCTCGGGCTCTTCCATGTACTTCAGACCAGAAGATATCATTCCGGCACAAGTACCCACAGTCGCTGAGGCGATATCATCTCGCTCCAGCAGTATGGTTCGGAAACCTCTCATTGCACAGTCTCGCGCTACGGCGGTGCCCGTGCTTCCTCCACCGATGACAACTACATCGAACTCGCTTTCTGTCATGATGACGCATCCTCTGACAGTCCCAATTGATGACAGACCAGTCTTGAGCAGAAGGAGGACCGCTACGGACAATACAAGCATTTCGGATTGGATGTCCGGGCCGGAAGACAGCCTAGGATATGTTAAAAGGAACACAGAGCGCACAAGTGGAAGGTGCTATTCATGAGGACCTATGATCTTGGAACGCTTACAATCGCTGACCACGATGTTGATCAGCTCACTGATGCTCTGGACATTCCGACTCACCGATTCGAGGCCCTTATTGATCTGGCGAAGAGGGCATGGGAATACGAAGACACGATTTCCGAGAGCATCGAGTTCATTGCCAAGAATGCCAGTGGTTCCGAACTGGTCCTTACTCTAGTATTCTTTGGACGAATCTGGGAAGACAATGAACAAGAGAAAGAAGAATCGGAAGAGCAGTAGGGTCCTGCATACGAATCTCACGATGTCAGCTCGATGAGCTCGGAGAGCTCTGCCGTCAGAATCTTGTTAAAGACTCCATAGAGTTTCTCGTAGACTGCTACATTCTCTGAGATTGGTTTTCGTTTCTCCTCAACGTGGTACATGTTCTGGATGGCCTCATCGAAGGATCCATACACACCGGTTCCAACTGCAGCCAGTATCCCAGCGCCTATCACAGTTGAATCTCGAGCCTTCGGGAGAATGGTTGTCTTGTTGGAGCAGTCAGCCTGTATCTGCCTCCACAACGGGGAGTTGGCTCCGCCACCATCAATGCGCAGCTCCTCGAACTCGACTTCTAGCATCCCTTCCATCATCTCAAGGTACATCTTGATGCCGTAGCCGTTTGCTTCCATTATGGCTCTCGCGACATGTGCCTTCGTGTGCTTGAAGCCAAGATTGTAGAAGATGCCCTTGTTGTACGCCATGAAGGGGAAGATCACAAGCCCGTCACTTCCCGCAGGCACCTTCACTGCGGACGCCTCGATTATCTGGTAGACATCACTCTCGGTCTGCGCTGCTAATGCCATCTCTGGTTCGCAGTAGTTGTCACGAAACCACTTGTAGGCCAATCCTGTCCCAGGCGTAGCCCCTTCGAGGATCCACTTGCCAGGGATTGCGGCGGGGTTGCAGAACATGACAAACGGCTCCTCGACGAATTCATCGACATGTGTGATTACAAAAGTGCCAGTACCAGTTGTGGCCTTGACAATCCCAGCCTTTACCACTCCCGTGCCGAGAGCCGAGCACTGCTGATCACCACTACCCATGATTACAGGTGTACCTCTTCGTAGTGATGTTTCCTTGGCGGCATCTTCACCAATCTCGCCAATCAGACGACCTGCTGGCACAATCTCAGCAAGCTTGTCTACAGAAATACCTGTGTTCTCGCAGAGCTCCTCGGACCATTTTAGAGTCTCATGATCTATCGGGCCGTAACGAGAGTCAGCGGGGGAGCTAGCCATAGCTCCACACAAACGACCATTGATGAATGCGTCCAGAGGAACGAACTTGCTTGTCTTCTTGTAGAGGTCAGGTTCATTCTCGATGAACCACATGATCTTGTTGACGCTCTTCCGAGGTCCGATCTCCTCAGCCATCTGCTTGCTCTTCGTCGACGACCGGTTGTCCACCCAAGTCACGGTG
>JAEOUG010000114.1 GCA_016839445.1 Candidatus Thorarchaeota archaeon | reverse complement strand
TGACTCCCGCATCCTGGATTGCATTCAGCGTCGGGAAATCTCCTGATGATGTGAAGCCGGTGACCACAGCATTGTCTTCGCTGTCGAGTGTCAAATCGCATCCCCATTCGTTGGAGGTGCCCCCTAGATAAGTCAGGTATCCGAGATAGCCGCTCGCGTTGAACTTGGCGAGGAACGCATCTGCGCCACCGCCTCCGTACACCTCTTGGTACGCGCCATCGGTTCCGTGGTCTCCGCCCCCAATCATGCCAGCCAGCAGGATGTCGTCATGTGAGTCAAAGGCCAACCTTCGTCCGTGGTCGATTGTTGGAGAACCTAGATACGTTGAGAACAGGAGCGATTGCCCGTCGGCCTCGAGAAATGCGAGGAACACGTCGAGAGTGCCGGAGTTGGAGCTCTGATACTCGTTCATCAGTGGGAAGTCTGTGGAGTCAGTTGTGCCAGCGATGGCTATCCGGCCAGTGGAGTCAAGTGCCAGAGTGTAGCACCAGTCATTCCCTGATCCACCATAGAACGTCGAGAACAGAAGTTCTTGGCCGTCTGAGGAGAACTTGGCGATGAAGGTGTCCACGGCTCCCTCCGTCACGCCGGAGGAGTTCGACTTGTATGCATTGACCATCGGGAGGTCTGGAGAACCCGTGACACCAGAGATAATGATGTTGTCATCTGAATCTACAACCACTTCGGTTGGCGTCTCTTGGCCGATGCCTCCGAAGTAGGTTGAGAAGATCAGCGAACCATTGGAGCTGAACTTCGAGAGAGTCGCATCGCTACCACCATGGTATGTGTCCTGATAGGCATCCTTCAGTGGGAAATCCGTTGAGGTTGTGCGGCCCACAACAATGATGTTCCCCTCTGAATCCACAACTGTGCTTCCGAATGCATAGGACACATCCATATGCTCGTCGCCCGTTCCACCCAGGAACGTTGAGAAGTCCATGAGGTCTGATACACTCCCTTGGGCTGCAACTGGCGTCATGGAGTACGCTCCCACCATGAGAATCGCCAGCAAGCCAAGGATTGCGGTCTTTCTTCTGAAGATACCCTGATGTGACATTTCTAGGCAGCCTTCTTGACTAGACTTATATTCGCAAATTACGAAAATTGGAAAATATACCTTGCTCTCGCAGCAAGATTCCGTTTTAAGGAGAGAAGCCGCAGAAGAGATGAACTGACAAATGAGAGAAGTACAACTGGTCTCAGGGCCGCATAAGGAGATCGAGCACGAGATAGTGGAGTTCTACAAGACCGTTGGCAGGATGATCAATCAGAACACACGAGCAACCGAGGTCTTCGCCTATCTCAGAATCTATGATTCCCTGAGCCAAGAACAGCTCAGGCAGCTGACAGGCTTTTCCCTTAGCACTATCTCTTCCATACTACAGGTGTTCCTGCAAGTCGACATAGTAAGCCGCGACATGATTCCAGGGACTCACAAGAATCTCTACCAGATTAAACCGGAGCGAGTGAAATTCGACTGCAATCCGCCCACTCTGATTCTGGAGGACCTCGAATCACTCGATATGTACATAGAAGACAAGCAGAGACAACTAGACGAACGCAGAGGAACGCACCCTCTAGAAGTGGAGTTCCTGCATAGGCGATTGAACAGCATTCGCAACTACATTGAGGCTCAGAGGCGGCAGATTAGCGGAAGGCTGAGGCACTCCTTCTTCAAGGAAGATGTATCCGGGTTGATCCCTCTCGATGAGATGGTCGTCTACCCCTTCGACACGAGTGAGCTCGAGGAGAAGATGACTTCCATACTAAGTCGTTTCAAGGGCGATCCGTTGCGGGGAAAGATCCTCGGATACTTCTTCACTCGGAGGAGCCTTGACCAGCAGTCTCTGGTGGATCTCTCAGGACTCTCAAGGAGCACTGTCTCTCGTTTCCTGCACGAGCACCTTAAGGGGGAGTACATCCGTGCTCTGCCCAGAGAGCATCGGAAACCAAGAATCTACTATCTGGAATGGGTTTCTCTGAGCATGCTCACGGTGATCACGAAAGCGGACGAGTTCATCTACTCGTATGCCCCCAGATTCCAGCAGATACTCGACACACTCACATCTCAAAGAGAATCAGGTCAAGGCACGACTGACGTTGTCTTTCTCATAGCCAAGCTCAAGGACATTCTTCGCCAGATTGAGGCGTTCAAGAAGGAAACAAGACCTCTGAGGAAGGCACGTGAAGACCTTCGCGAATTCCTTGGCAGGGAATCCACTACTCAAGTCAAGCCGGATTGAGGTCACTAGGTGCATGGGCTCCAGCGGCACGCAGCAACCAACAAAGATGGCCGTTTTCGCCGAGAATGTCCCGAATAGAGATATATGTCGCAATCAGGTGTGCGAGTTCAGATTCCCGTAGTCGGGGCTCTTTGGCTAGTCCCTGATGAAGTTGTGGTGAGGCATCAATCTTGTCAGACGGTAGGAGAATGGGTTTGCTCGACTTTGCGTATTTCCGCAGAGAACTGGCCTTGGATTCACTTGTGGAACTGGCAGCACCTGAAGACTGGTCCTCAATCGAAGACAACCCTGACCACAATCATCCGATGTTGTACTTCTACCTGCTGAACACGTTCAAACGAGTTGACGAACAGGACAAGATACAGTACTCATCGAATGGACGCAGTGCTTGCTTCAATACTGGTCTCCGAACCTCTCAGGGCCGCCACATAATCGCGTACTTCGTAGAGAACAGAATACCCAACAAACAGGAATGGTTCTTCCTGAAGTGGATTCTTGATGGAGCACCGGAGCTCGCGGAATTCAGCTCTATCCCCGAGCCCGCGACGTATGTCACGGACCCGGCCGAACTCCAATATCCTCGGGGAGCTCCGATAGCAGCGGATGAGACCAAGCTGTTTGAGGATCTACAGAGCCTCCTTGAAGGACCCGCCTACACAGAAGAGCGACGTGCAAGACTGAGTCACTTCGCAGGGCTTCCTGTCGCCCAGCTCCGTGAGATGATCTCAACCTCTCTTGAGCGGGCTCGCAATTCCCAAGTCAAACCAGTACCTCAGTGGTTCTTCGGCCACATCCAGTTCCTCATTCCACTACGTCTTGGAGATCAGTTTCAGGCCGACTTCGCTATTGCTCTCAGAAAGGAAGGGGACCCAAGACCCGGGCGAGATGCGGTCACTCTTCGAGCAGTTGGTCTGTTGACACTTGCTCAGGGCTACACAAACGCCAGACTACTCAAGAAGCCTGCACACGATTGGATTCATCCCTCTTCAGGCAAGAAACTGCGAGCTGCACCCACTCAGACATTCGAGGCTGTTCGAGAGTCCCTTGGGAAAGCAATGGAGGTTGTTGACAAGGAATACACAGAAGCGGCAGGACCTGATTATGCTGCTGAAGTGTATCTGAAGATGGTCAACGACATCCTTGGACATATCGACCGCGCCTTTGACAGTCTACGTAGGGACCTCTATGACTGGAAGACGATTCTCATAGCCTTTCTATCCGCGGGCATCCCAATTGCCAGCTTCCTTCTCACTCAGTGGACATACTCTCTTGCGCAACTCCCGTTGGCTGGCCTGGCCATGTTGTGCACGTGGAGGAGGGTCAGTGACAAGAGGAAGATCTACAGGCGCCTTCTTCTCAAGATTGATCCCGACAGGAAACGCCTGGAGTCGGAGCGCGATCTCTGTACCTGCAAGTCGGACCCAGAGGAACGGGTACGTTGTCTTGAGGGTCTCAGGGACGAGATTCAAGATCTGTACGACTTCGTTGACCGGTATCTGGTGTCCCCGCTGGCACAGTAGTTCCATGAGGTGGCTCCCTGCCTGAGGCGACAGTGTTTATCAAGAGGCAATGTGAGGTTGGCTGGGGAATTCGAGTGGAACGCCAACTGAGAGACCTGCTCAAACACGGAAGGAAGTTCGAAAGGCTTCACACTGATGTGCCCGGCATCTTTGTCAGGAAGATCCCGCAGACAAAAGGCGAGCCCCCATACCTCGCTGTCGAGATCAACCCTGTGGATGAGCGTGGCTATCCCGTGCACAACATTGGCGTTGTGATCAGAAACCAGCAAGAGCTTAAAGACCTTAGGGCAGCTCTCTCCAGTGACAATGTGGATGAGGTGCTTCGGGCAATTCATCTCGTTGAAACGGAGTAGTACGCGGGCGTTCATCATCCTAGGTCCTCTGTGGACTCCTTCACTTCCCATATGGCCCCCTAAAACGACCTCCATGATCACTGCGCCAATCTGATTCCTATTATGTGCTCATGATTGCATCGCCCCGAGATTGTTAGAACAATGACTACTGAATCAGACAAAAGTAAATCTAGAGAGAAGTCGATTGAAGGAACACGGGCTGTGGTAGCCGCTTTCGGAATCCTGTGCGGACTGACTGGCATGATTGCCGGAGTGTTCGAGACTCTTCAGGGCAATATTGTCCCAAGTGGTCTCGTAATCAGCACTATCGGTCCTGACCACACGATGGCGACCGATTTCACCTACTTCGCGATAACCATCATTCCTAACCTCCTTGCTACGGGCATACTCGCAGTGGCGCTGGGTTCGTTCGTCATCTACTGGTCCATTAGGGGGGTCCAGAGACCGTACGGCGTAGTTGTCCTCGCAATCCTCTGCGCGGCGCAGACACTGGTCGGCGGAGGCTGGGTGGTCGACATTGCTGCCATCACATGCATCCTCGCGACGAGAATCGGAAAACCTCTGAACTGGTGGCGTTCACATCTACCCAGGGGTGCGAGGACCTGGTTAGTTCGGCTGTTTCCAGCATCACTGGTGGCCTATGCCCTCGTAGCCTCGGGCCTACTTGTCCTTACGATTCTAGGCATCGACTCCGTAGTGATGATTGAGTTGATTACAGTCCTTGCTGGCTTTATGTTTGTGCCCATGCTACTGATGATCTTCGGGGGGCTGGCCATGGATGTTCAGGCAACCTTGGGAGGCACGAATGCTGATAGTGCCCTATAACGAAAGGACTCTGAGTAGCTCGCGTATTGGTGAGATGTAGAAACAGAAGAAGTGTGATGGAGCCAACATATCGGTCTCCATCGTTATGATGACTATGCTCTCTCCGCTTCGGTGAGTCGGGAGATCTTCTCCACGAAGTCATCTACTAGATTCTTGGCTTCCATCGCTAGGGCTTCAGAGTATTCCTCTCTGAGTTTCCTACGAAGTAGATAGCCCGCTTTTCTCATTTTCCGCCAACTGTCGACCAGCTCGCGTGCCTCGTCGGGCATTGGCCCGTCCCAATCCTCGAACTGCTGTCCGAAGAAGTGGGCTCCCTTGTACTGCTCTCGGCGTTGCTCATCCTCTGCCAGGAACTTCCTTCCTGCATCGGTGAGTTCGTATCGCCTAACGCCTGCCTCGGAGTCTGGTAGCTCACGAGTGTATCCTGAGTCCAGGAGCCATGAGAGCAGAGGATAGACTGAGCCGGGGCTCGGCTTCCATCTCATATTGGCGCCCTCTTCGATCTCGCGGATTATCT
>JAEOUG010000113.1 GCA_016839445.1 Candidatus Thorarchaeota archaeon | reverse complement strand
GTTCCTAGCACTGTTCAATCCTCCTGAGGACTCAGTGCAGGCTCTACTTCCTAGCCCTCTCCGACCATCGCAGATGCCTTTGGCAGGACTGCTCTTTGCCGAGCAACCGTGCAAGGAGGCAGGCTCCTTCATGGAGTCTGGTGTTCTAGTGCAGTGCTTGTTCGACAATCCAGAGACCAAGGAAGAGGAGGTTGGAGTGCACTTCGCCTACAACTACGTTGATACAGATGTCGCGCTCGCGGCAGGAAGGGAGATCTGGGGATACCCGCGGAAGCTAGCAGACATCTCCCTCAAGGTGAAGGGAAGCACGGTGGTTGGGACTACAACCAGAGACAAGACCACCATTCTGAAGGCAACCTGCAAGCTGGAGGATGAGGGCGAATGGATCGACTCAGGGCCCAACGTGAATATCAAGATGATTCCGAGTGTGACCGGCGAAGGATACGACACTGCGGTCCTAACAGCGGCATATCTGGAGTACACCATCAAGACGGGTCGTTCCGGGGAAGTCGAGCTGGAATTTCAAAGCGGGCCAAGAGATGACCTAGAACCACTGAAGATAGAGAGCCCTATGATAGGTCTCTACTTCGATTGTGACATCCTGGTTCCCAAGGGGAAAGTGGTAGCAGACTTGGACTAGAGATACTCAGTCGCCTCAATCAACATGAGCCGCCGACCGGCGCTAGAGCTGTAGTTTCGGAAGAGAACGTAGCATACACCGCAGAAGGCAGCAAGCAAGACATAGCCGTACAGAAGACCCGCGAAAAGCCCCGCGCTGAGTATGGCTGTAAGTCCTACTAGCCCTATCATGTTGGGTAGCATCTGTGCCCGCAACATAGACCATCCCCTGATTGGCATCTGGGCGCCAGAACCACGTTGACGCATTACATTGCGTTCCGCCCTGAAGTCACCGCCTATGGCGGCTGCATTGGCTGCAATAGCTCCTGCGGCCAGATTGATGAAGACCCCTGCAACAACGATAGCAGGAACGAACACAAGGAGGTACGGTGCGAGGGCTAGGACCACGAGGGATGCAACGACACTGGCCGTGAAGGCAAACGGGACTGCGCTGTATATCTTGCCGATAACGTAATCCCGCATATTCGCCCCGGCTAGCTGGAGATTCATCAGATTCCGCCCCTCATAGACGGTCTCATATCCAGCGAAGTAGACGCCGTACGACACAGCAAAGACGGAGATGACGCCAACGATGGCAAATGGAGCGAAGAAGAAGAAATCCGCACCCCCGGTCAGTACTGGGAGCATGTAGAACAGGGCGATTCTCATTGGACCTATCAGGTACTGTGCGAAGACACGCCCTTCTCTCCGGATTGAGGCTATGTTGTACCAAGCCGATGCGCTAGTTGTCGTGTTCAACTTCAGACCGGGGATCGGATTTGGATTCCACTCTTTGTGCTCGATGCGGACCTCTTCCACAGAGGAGCGCTTCGACCCGCTTGCCAGCCAGCCGCTGTAGTGAGCTGCCTCACTGACATACGCGTTAAGGTTGACGAGCAAGATGGCTGCAGCTGTGAATATGACTACTAGGATTATGTCAGTGATGGCAAATGGGACTCCTACGAGAAGACCCAGAGAGATAACGCTCGTTACGTATCCGGGGCTTATGCCAGATGTGAAGCCGAGAGATGCCGCGATGTCAAAAACCCACTGGAAGACGTAGCTGATATCCGCGTTCGAATAGATCGCATAGTAATAGAACACGCTTACGAGTGTCGCAGCGGCGGTTCCAAGGAACCATCCGGCCTGTTTCAGTCTTCTTCGTCCGGCCAGGAGTCGGGACATGGCCAAGCCCACGAGGCCACCCAAGGAGACTCCGATTGTGACAAGAATCAGCATTAGCCCTACGAAGGCTGGTGCCGCCAAGAGGGCTGTGGGGGAACTAGAGACTATACCAAGACCAATGAAGATCGGAGTGCCAATGACTAGCCAGATCAGCGAGTTCATGATGATGACTATCAATGTCTTCTCCAAGAAGAGCGTCCTCAGGCGGATGGGCATAATCATCATGTACTCCATGCGCGATGAATTTCCAACCGTCGATGCACTGATTGCGATGGACCCGATGAATGAGATGAGGAGGAGGAAGTTGAACAAGCTTGCACCAAACGTGAGGTTGTCTGCAATCAGTGGAGCGATGTTCTCCCATCCTATAATCGGGATCACCCAGACTAGCCCCAGAACAATAATGATGGCAAATGAGATGCCTGCAAAGGGAAGGAAAAGCCGCCTGATAGCGCTCTTCTTCTCGCTTCGTCTGCCCTTCGTACCTGACACACGATAGGTCTTGCCTAGGTCGTACTTGAGAAGAAGAAAGAGCTCGGAGAGGGTCAACTGACCTCCTCCAAATACTCAGCGATCTTCTGCATATCAGGCCCACCGGTAAGCTCGAGAAATATCTCCTCTAGCGAGAGCTCGCCCTTGGCCTGGGCTCGAAGTTCCTTCATCGACCCCTCAGCAATCATCTTTCCCTCGTTTATTATGCCAATCTTGTCGCACATCTGCTCTGCAATCTCGAGGATGTGGGTGCTCATCAGGATGGTAGCATTCTTCTTCCGCAGACCGTTCAGTATCTCCTTGATTGTGGCTGCACCACGTGGGTCGATGCCGGCCTGGACTTCGTCGAGAATAATGACCTTGGGCCTGTGAATCAGGGCGGCCACGAGGCTGATCTTCCTCGACATCCCCTTGGAATAGGTCTCAATCAGGTCATCACTTGCATCCTTTATGTCTAGGAGCGTGAGCAGCTCGTCAATCTCTTCTTGCCTGTCTTGATCTCGAGGTATGCGCCAGATGTCTGCAACGTAATTGGCGTATTCATACCCTGTCAGTCGCTCTGGAAGAACAGGCTCTTCGGGAACGTAGCCCATGACTCGTTTGGCTTCTACGCTCTGTGTGACAACATCGTACCCTTGAACCTTGGCAGTCCCCAATGTGGGGCGAAGAAGTCCAAGGAGCATACGCATGGTTGTGGACTTCCCTGAACCGTTCGGGCCAAGAAGACCGTAGATCATGCCAGGCTCAACTCCAAAGGAGAGTGCATCCACTGCAGTGAAGTCTCCAAACTTGCGTGTCAGCTCAAGGGCCTCAATCATCGAAATCAGGTCTGGATGTTCTGGGACGGATATATGCCTTGAGATGCAAGCGAACGGCGTACACGAGGATACGATTATAAGAACCAACCAGGGCGGGCTCATTATGACCCTCGAGACCTGGAGGCTACTTGACCTCGGCCCCATTGAGCCTATCGAGACCCAAATCGTCTATGATATGATCGCCCAAGGAATCACGGAAGGCGAGTCTGAGAACACTCTGATTATCTGCTGGCCTGCAAAGCCTCTAGTCAGCCTTGGCTACTTCCAAGAGCTTGAGGCCGACATCGATACTCAGTTTTGCAGAGAGAATGACATCTTCTTCACACGCAGAGTCATTGGAGGGGGAGGGGTCTATCTTGATGATGGTCAGATGTTCTACCAGCTGATCGGTAGAATCGACAGCCCCACGACGCCAAAACGGATTGATGATTACTACAGGAAATTCCTCCAGGCCCCGGTCAACTCCTACAGAAACATGGGCATCAACGCTGAATTCAAGCCTGTGAACGACCTCATCGTTGGCGAGAAGAAGATCTCTGGTAATGGTGCGGGAGACGTAGGCGACGCTCGCATTCTGACAGGGAATCTCATCTTCGATTTCAACTTCGATATGATGGTTAAGGTGCTCCGCGTACCCGACGAGAAGTTCAGAGACAAGATCGCAAAGAGCCTTCGAGAGCGAATGACCACAGTACTTCTTGAAACAGGGTCCATTCCGGATAGGTCTGAGATCAAGGAAGACCTCATCCGTCAGTACGAGGAAACTCTGGATATAGAACTGACCAGAGGGAATCTGACGAATTGGGAGCGCAAGAGGATGGAGGACCTCCGACCGAAGTACGTCTCGGATGAGTGGCTGCACTGGAGGCGCGGGGGACGAATCTCGGATGCAAAGAAGGTCCGAATCTCGGCCACCACGATTGTCGGGACAGCCAACTACAAGGCGCCCGGTGGACTCATTCGCGTGACCGTAGAGGACGTTGAGAACACCATAAGCGAGATTGTTATCTCCGGTGACTTCTTCATGCTGCCAATCGACGCCATTACAAAACTAGAAAGCGCGCTTGTAGGCTCTGGAACCTCAGAACAGGAGGCCCTAGCCTCAGTCAAGCGGGCATATCAGGAAGTGAACATAGAGTCCCCAGGAATCACTCCCGAGGATATCGCAACTGCAATCAAGATGGCAGTCGAGCCGAAGTAGGAATTGGATAGATTCATCTTGCAGAGGCCCATGGGTTGTCTATGGAGGTCAGGCTGGCCAAAACAGGGGAGGAGTCTGACATCGCCGGACTCTATAACCTTGGCTTCTCTCGACTCATAGATGAGCTGGACCCTGTCTATGGCTGGAGAGAAGTCCGGACCGAAGACGTGAGGCATTGGTCCAGTGGAGGGAAGAGCCAGGTCTGGGTTGCTAGCTCTAGTGACAGCATAGTAGGATACGCTCAGACTACTCATGTAACTGAATCAGGACTGAACGAAGTTGAG
>JAEOUG010000112.1 GCA_016839445.1 Candidatus Thorarchaeota archaeon | reverse complement strand
TCTGGTATATTCATGGGCCGCGGCGAGCACCCTCTCCGAGGTCGGTGGAAGCAGGGAGCCAGAAGAAAGGACATAACCCTCAACATCCATCCTGAGGGCAGGAGGACGTTGGAGGCGGATGGCGACGGTGATTGGGGTGAGTATGTTTGGGCCCCGGACTGCATGTGGATTGCCAAGTGGACCGACGAACTCACAGGGAAGTCGAAGTATGTCTGGCTTCATGACAGCACTCCCATCAAACAGGAGCGAGAGGCTGCCAAGTTTGACAAGGCTTTGAAGACAGGTAAGAGAATAGAGGAAATCCGTGCACACATTGCTGATGGTCTTCACTCTGATGATCCGAAGCGCCGAATGGTGGCTGCCGCGTGCTACCTGATCGACAGCCTTAGCCTGCGCGTCGGTGACGAGAAGGACCCTGAAGAGGCTGACACAGTGGGTGCCACTACGCTACGAGTTGAGCACCTGACGCTGAAGGACGGCTCTATTGTATTTGATTTCCTTGGAAAGGATAGCGTGCCCTGGCACAAGGAGCTGGAGATGCCTTTCGATGTCTATACAGTCTTCAAGGAGCTCTACGAGAAGGCTGAAGACCGAATCGAGTCCTTCGAGTCAAGACAGACAAAGAGGACGCGTGCTGACCCCAAGAAGCTGGCACAAATCTTCCCGAGCATCGGAAGCTCTCACGTCAACCGTTTCTTGAGCGAGATTGACTCGGATCTCACAGCGAAGGTCTTCAGAACCTATCACGCCTCTGTCATGATGAAGGAGGAACTGAAGAAGAGCAAGGCAAGGAAGGTCGATCCGGAGTTCATCAAGAAGGAGGCTCTCAAACGGGCGAATCTTGAAGTGGCCCGTGTCATGAATCATACGAAGCAGGCTCCCAAGGGATGGCCTAATTCCGCAAAGAGATACGAGGAGCGAATCAAGAGAGCGCAGACAGGTGTGGAGAAGGCCAAGAAGGTTCTAGCAGACAAACAGAGCACACTTCGCAGGACGCGAAAGAGGGAGAAGGATGCCCTCACGAACAGACAGGAAGTCGTGAGGAAGCAGAAGCTACTCGTCGAGAAGAACATGGCTGCAGTGAGGTCCTGGAGGGAGAAGCGGGATTCCGCGAAGAGCGCGTGGGACAATTCACGTGAGATCAAGAGCAGGATACGGTCTAGTCGCCGAAAGAGCAAGACAACAACCAAGAAAGAACGCCTGGAGACCGCCCAAGATAGAATCGATAGGACCAAGGCACGGCTCGATCTTGCAGAGGAAGGTCTGTCTTCGGCGAGAGCGCGCCATCAGAAGAGCAAGGAGTCACTGCAGAATAAACAGGACTCCTTGTCGTCCTTCAGAGAGAAGTCAGATACTCGATTGGCCCGAGCTGAGGCTGCCGTGGAGAAGGCGAAGGAGCGCGTGAAGAAGGCAGAGGAAGCTGTCGAGAAGATCCGGGTTGACTATACGCTTGCCAAGGCCTCACGCACCTGGAATCTCGGTACATCCTTGAAGTCCTACATCCACCCGAAGATAGTCTACGATTGGTGTCAGAAGGTCGACTACGACTGGAAGAAGGCCTATTCAAAGACACTTCAGCGCAAGTTCGCATGGGTTGAGGATTAGTCTGCCCAGGAGTCCACATGAGCTTCTCTCAGAACGATTCCAGCGCTTTTCGCTCGTTGCGACTCGTGCCCCTCCAGCGTGAGGCGAGGAATGGAGAATTCGAATCCTTCGCCCTGCGTTTGCTTGCATTTGTGGGACTGCCACATCTTTCCTGTACAGTATGGCTTTTCAGTAGACACGCGGCCAGAGCCTTGGTGTTTGCCTACGACTGAGTTGAAGTACGACGGCCCCATCTTCGATGCGCATACTCACATTGGAGAGGCCGATGGAATAGATCGGATGGTCAAGCTCGAAGATGACTTCAGCGTGAGAGCACAGGTCGGGATAGTGCACTCTCAAGACGGGTTTCTTCACGCAAGAGAAACACACCCTGACCGATTCATATTCGCGAAGTATCTCTCCCTTAGAGACATCGTTCAGTACAGAGTGGAGCCCATAGTGGAAGAGATTGCCAAGGCCAAGGATGAGGGATACTCTCTTGCCAAGAGCTGGTTTGGCCCACGTTGGCGAGACTATGCTGAGGACTATCTGCCGGACTTCAGGATAGATAGTCCCAGACTTGAACCTGTGTTCCAGGCCCTTGAGGACAACGATCTTCCTCTACTGATTCATGTCGCAGACCCTGATACGTACTTCAGACTACACTACCAGGATGAATCGAAATACGGCACGAAGGAGGACAACTTGGCACAACTGGAGGCAGTCCTTGAACGTCATCCTAAGGTCAGATTCCAGATTCCACACTTCGGGGCGCAGCCGGAGATCCATCGCCTCTCTAATCTTGCTCGCTGGTTTGATGCGTTTCCAGACATCATCATTGATACAGCCTCATCTAGGTGGATGGCTCGAGAGCTGAGTAAGGATGTGGTTGCTGCTCGAGAGTTCATGATGAAGTACTCCGACAGGATTCTCTTCGGCACAGATCTATCGACCAACCGAGATGAGGCGGAGTATAGAGCGAAGTTTTCAGCACTGAGGATTCTGTGGGAAACCAAGGTTCGCCATGAACCTCTTCCGTTCGAGGATGCAGACACCAAGGATACCGGTGGAACGTTCATCAACGGCTTGGACTTACCATTGCCAGTACTTCGAAAGCTGTACTGGGAGAATGCTATCAGAGTGTACGGAGAACCCCTCTCGTGCACTAGGTCCTAGCATGTATGGCTGAATCGCCTAATCTACGACTCTCACACGGCGCCTATCCACAACTACAATGATGAGTGCAATCAAGCCAACCATTCCTCCTCCTATTCCGAGGATGAGAGGGTTGATGCCCCCATTCCCAGTCGTGGAGGTGGTTGTGGTGATGATGACGCTAGGGTAGTTGTCCTGATCATTTTCGTCAATCACGTAGGGCCCCTCTCCACCATAGTCTGACCATTGATTGCCCGTGTCTGCCATGTTGTCCCAGTGATTTGAAGTTCCCAGACAGATCGCGTTGGGAGAATTGAAGGCAAAGACATTGCTGAAGATGTCATTGAGGTTTGAGCCCAATGAGAGGCATATCCCGACACCCGTGTTGTTGTACACATGGTTCTCGGTTATGAGGCAATCTGAGGTGCTGTTGAGCAGGATGCCTCTCTCGTTCCAGTACACATCATTGCCCCTCAGCTCAGTTCCATCTGAGTCATCAAGTAGGATTGCATCTCCGTTCTCGAAATACATGCTGCCTGAAAGAAGACAGCTGTAGCTAGTCCGTAGGACAACTCCTTCCTCGTTCTGGGTTATGGTGGCTCCAGAGACTTGGCAATTGTGCGATGAGGAGATCTCAATTCCTCTCAGGCTGTTCGATATGGCGACACCAGAAATGCGAATGCGTGCTGAGTGAGAGATGCTGATACCCCTCCAGGTGTTGAGGTCTCCAGAGCTTGCAGTGACATTGCAGTCAGCGCAGTCCTGTAGGTTCACGCCAATTGTGTTGTCGTGGAAACTGAGGCCGTCGAGGCTGCAGCCAGAACAATTCAACAGAATGATGGCAGATGCCTGTCCCGGATCGTAGTAGGGTTCCTGCTTATCCGAGAGGATACCTGCGAACTCGCCCCCGGACACAGTGACTCCATTGCAGCTTACAAGCACCAGCTGAGAGAAGTCACCACCGTTGACCGAATCCCCACTGGCCTCGGCGAAGAACCCGATATCTCCTCCGTTTACCGTGTTGCCCTCAAACGTGATTGTGTCGAACTCCCAGTCACTGTAGTACTCAACCAGTGGATAAACGCCTCCAGAACCGAACACATTGCCTATGATATCACAATGCGAGAATGGGCCTTCAGGAACATTCCAGTTTGAGTACCATCCAAAGGCGAATCCATACCTGCCGTCGGTGACACGATTACCCGAAACGTTGAATCCGTCGCACCCCTGAAGGTAGATTCCGTATCCTACGCGAGAGATGTTATTTGAGAAGATATCGCAGTTGGTTCCTCCGTGGACAGCAATCCCCGCTTCGTAGTACCCGCTCCTGCCAAAGATGGTGTTCTCATGGAAACTACTGTCATTTGCCTGAACTAGCGCCATGCCGTAGAATCCTCCGCCTATCCAGTTGTCACGGACTACGCTGTTGTTCAGAGAGAGCTTCATGCAGGTGTCAGACGATGTCACGTTATTTCCCGCTATGAGGCAGTCAACGCTATCCACATCAATTCCATATAACCCGAACTCAGTAACGACATTGTCAACTATTGAACAGGACTGCCCACCATACAACTCGATGCCGCTCCAGGTGAACACGAGGTCTCCCGTTGCTCCTGTTATGTTGTTCTCAGTTAGGTGGACATCATAGCAGTTCCGGACGTAGAAGCCTGATGAAGTCACGTTCTTGAACACGTTGCGAGTAATAGTGCAGTTCCTACAGCTATTGATTGTGGCTGCCAGGTTCACTGGCTCGTAGCCCTGCGTGTTGTCAGATATGGTGGTGGAATTGCTCTCGAGGACAATAATGGCATGGTAGGAAACGCTCAGGACGTTTTCCGTGATCGTGCAGTTAGAAAGCTTGTATCCTGCAAAGGCACCGAAGCTCTCTACAAAGTGGTTCCCGCGCACCTCCCCGTTGCTGACATTCGTGAGAGTCACGGGATAGACGGCATGACGTGCCAAATAGTGGAACATGGGGGACTCGAACAGGCAGTCCTGAATGATGAAGTGACTGGACGTGTTCATGACCCAGATGCAGGCTGGGCCTGTCGATGTGATATTGAGATCCTGAATGAGATAGGGCTCTGCTTCTGAGCCGTTCCCTGGAAAACCCAGAGTTTCGAAATCTACGTTTGATGTGATATTGAATGGTGCGTGAGCAACGTACGAGGTCCTGTACAGCCCTGCTTCCTCATGCAAGCCTGGCGTTTCAAGAACCCCATTGATGCCAGCGGGTACCACGCAAGACAGTCCAAGAACAAGCATTGTCAAGAGCGCTAGATAACGACGACCCACCGTTTCTTCCCTCCGCCATTCACTCTCATGCCTGCCTTTTCCTGAGGGGTTATGAACCTTGGCTCTAGCCGCGAATCACACAACGTGACCTTGTCTTGCGCAGAAGGAAAACCACTTTGATGTACAAGTATTATAGAATCCTGATTCATTATTCCCGCTGAGAGAGGGTGGCTCTTTGAAGCTTTCAGAGATCAGGATCATCCGGTCTGTTCTAGGAGAAGTCAAGGGTGGAGCGTGGCCAGTCTTCCTGCTGAAGTGCTGGAGGAAGTCGAGGTCGCTCTTCAGACAATCGCGATGGAACACAGGCCCTGGGGCGGAAACCGACTTCGTGAAGAGACTAGCACTTGCCGCTGCCATGTACAAGCAGCTCTCGGTTGAGGTTGGCAAGGAGTCGGCATTTGACATAGTTGGTCGCATAGTGGTCCAAATCGGGTTCGAGGAGCAATGCGTTCATGCATCATTGATGGAAGGCACATGGGACGCGGAGTTCGCTAGACTGGAGAGCTTTCATGATCTAATGGACGAGAAGGGCGGTCCTAGGTTCAACACCCGAACGTTTCTGAAACGCGAAGGGGGAATATGCCACTTCCATGTGACCCGATGCGTATTCCGCGACTTCTTTGCTTCAGTTGATGCTCTCGAACTAACCAAGCTGTTCTGTGAAGTTGATCGCATGTTCTTCACGACTGAGTTCCCCTCAGTGAAGTTCCATCGAAATGGCTCTTGGGAGAATACAATGGCCTACGGCAAGAAATTCTGTGAGTTCGTCTTCGAGGCATAAAAGGTGGAGTAGGCCGCTCGGGCTCAGTCCGGCGGCCTAAGGGCTTCGAATACACACTCCTCTGTATTCACACTCAAAGCTGTTGAGGCTATGAGGATGCCTTCCTCTTTGAACATCTCCAAGCAAAACCCGACGAGCGTGAGCCGCTTTAGATACTCCAACGAGGCAATCGCGCTGTCTATGTATTCTCCTATTGATGTCGTATCGGAAGCTGTAGGCAAGAGGGGCAGAGAGACCTCGATGTCAACATCAAGGCTCTCTGTCCTGTCCTCATATCTCGTCAAGATGATACGCACTGCGTCAGTCTCGAGGAGGACCTCTGAAACCTGTTGCATCCGTTCCGTAGTGGAAATGAAGAGGTCGGCGGAGGCGAATCTCCGGAACCTCTTCATCATTTCAGCTGGATTCATCTTGTGGCTTCTCCAGATCATAGCTCGGTCCTGTCAAACACGAAGAGCGCAATGGCTGTGAATGCGGCTATTTGGAAGCAAGCCGACAGCAGTAGCCACTCAATGCCCTGTACTGATTCCCCT
>JAEOUG010000111.1 GCA_016839445.1 Candidatus Thorarchaeota archaeon | reverse complement strand
CTTCGACATCACCGTAGAGTGTCCGATGGTCGCCGACGGAGGCCTGACATCAGGACCCACATGGACTGCTGAGCTAGCCCTCCAGGCTGTGCACATCAACGCAACATACCGATGCGCCGACTATGCGGAGCTGATGGGCCGAGTAGATTCAGGCGGCGACTATGATATTTGCTACGCGAAGTCCTATATTCTGGAGAACACTCCGTCAGCCTTCGATGTGGAGTGGTTATGTGACGAGTTCTGGTCAGGTCACGCAGGGTCAGCGGGCGAGAACCTGGCACGATATCGCAATTCGACCTTTGATGTCTACAGGCAGCAGTACTACGAGGCAATGACGGCCGAGGAGATGAGAGAGGCCGCTACGAACATGCAGAAGGTCTTGCACGAGACAGTTCCCTGGCTGATTCCGTACCACTGGTTCAGATACCAGGCTTACAGAACCGATGGTTTTGAAAACATGGTCATCGACTCCTGCGCGCCTGCTGGAGATTGGGGTCTCACGGGAACGATTGCAGGTCAATGGTCCTTCCGGA
Organism: Candidatus Thorarchaeota archaeon; assembly: GCA_016839445.1. Taxonomy (GTDB): domain Archaea; phylum Asgardarchaeota; class Thorarchaeia; order Thorarchaeales; family Thorarchaeaceae; genus SMTZ1-45. The sequence goes on along the minus strand of JAEOUG010000111.1, from coordinate 4,069 downwards.
GCATGCATCCCCTCGGTTCACAGACGGGAGGTGTGGTCTCTGTGGCAATCCCGACCTATCCGGCGTCATTCAACATCTTCCTCGAGGACGACCCGTCAGCATCATTGATCTTCGATCTCCTTTACTCATCGCTCTATGATCTCGGACCTTCAGAACTATTCACGCCAGATCTCGCGCTCTCCACGGCAGTAGAAACACATGCAGATAATGCAGCCGTTGCAGTGGGGCACACAAGGTTCACAATCGACATAGTGCAGAATGGCACCTGGAGCGACGGAACTCCGCTGACCGCAGAGGATGTGGCCTTCACGTTCACTTACCTGCTTCCAGCAAACACCACGAGCGTCCACTGCACGGACTCCTGGTCACTGCAGGACCTGCAGGCTTCATACGCTCCAAGTACATACAGAGTCGTTCTCGAGTTCTCGGGAGAGTCCTATCTACACTTCTGCACACTGGCCCCGGTCTTCATTCTTCCGAAGCACATCTTCTCGAGCCAGATAGGCGAGGAGGGGTGGGAGAGTTGGGACCCCGTGTACAACCAGAGCGAGCCCTACATCACCAGTGGCCCCTTCAGATTGGCAGGTGTGACTACTGGAGACGCCATCAATCTGGAATACAATGAGGGATTCTATTACCTGCCAAGTCTGCGAAGCACTGAGTCGGAGAGCTCAACGACATCTACCGGGACATCTACAGGGCATGAGTTCCCAGGACAACTCATCCTTGCAGCTGGAGTTGCAGCTGGGGCAATAGGGGCGATTGTGGTCGGTCTTGCGTATGCCTATCGCCGCACGAAGATACAAGCGAATATTGCAGTTGTAGATTGTGTGCCCAGAAACTCAACAGGACTTATGACCATGATGGGCATGAGACTTTGCAGGGGATGATGAACCTGCGAGAGGTCTGTAGGTGGCAGGTAGCGCTGACTCTGACTCTTGCCCTGAGCATGCTCTTCCTGCTCCCACCGCGTACTTCTGCCACCTCCGATGACTCCCTACAGGCCGGGCCGCACGTCGATGAAGTCGTCTTCAAGGTCATAGCGAGCCAAGACCAAAGGATCCTTGCGATTCTGCAAGGGGACATTGAACTTGACACCTCCTTCATCAATCCTGCAGTTGCTTCAATCCTAGAAGCAGACCCCGACATCTCTCTTGCTTCGATGGTACGAAATGGGTACGGCCACATAACGATAAACTGCGATTCCTACCCAATGAACATAAGTGCGGTCCGGAGAGCATTTGCCTTTGCCTTCAACAAGACCCACGTCCCAGTTGAGGTTCTCGGAGGATACGCGATAGTACACGACTCGCTGGTTGCTCCCCCCAATCCGTGGTGCATCGAGGAAGAATTGGAGCCACATTACTACGATGCCCAGCCAGATGTGGGAAATGCTATTCTTGATCAGCTCGGATTCACCGTGAATTCCTCAACAGGGTATAGAACTACTCCAGAGGGTAGTCCAATTGAGATCAGGGTGGGTCATGGCGACTCAAGCAGTATACTCAACGAGATTGCACAGATTGCCGTTGATGCACTCCAGTCGCTCCACTTCGACTCTCACACCTATGCACTCTGCTGTGGATACCCAATATGGGACGTATGTGAGATGTTCTTGAGCGCCACGAACTTCTACGACTATGATGCCGATTGGCTGACAGAAGAATACTGGTCTGAGAACGCGGAGGGGGTCTACGCTGAGCCCAACGGATGCAACTTCAGGAATTCAACCTTTGACGAGCTCAGAGAGCGATTTCTGAATGCCACCTCGTACGATGAGGTGCTAGATATTGTGGGTGAGATGCAGCAAGTCCTTCACTACAATGTGCCGAGACTCGTGGTCTACGTCAACCAGTATCTGCAGCCCTACAGAACCGACAAGTTCACTGGGCATGTAGAGGATCTAGCACAATGTATCTCTGGACCCTGGACTCTCAGAAACATCCGCCTGATTGCCGGAGGCACGGGAGGCACCGTGCCCGTGGCAATTGGCCAAGACCCTGACAGTTTCAACATCTTCGTATCCGGCAGCGCATACTCTCTATACATCCTTGAGGAGATGCACTGCTCTCTGTTCGATCGGGGCCCTGGCGTTGACCCCGTTCCAGACCTAGCAACCAGCCTTCTGATCCAGACCCACGCCGACAATCCTGCAGTGGAAGATGGCCACACTCGATTCACAATCGACATCGTTCAGAATGCCACGTGGAGCGATGGTGTCCCACTGACAGCAGAAGATGTGGCATTCACGTTCACCTACATTCTCGAGAGCGCAATCTATGAGAACCCGGCGGCGCTAGACTACCAGCACCTCGTCGCTTCGTACGCGCCGTCATACCATAGGGTCGTCTTGGAGTTTGACACGGAGTCCTACTGGCACTTCTCCCAGTTTGCCTACACACCTATCATTCCGAAGCACATCTTCAACGATGAAGATGGCATCGGGTACGCGGGATGGGATTCATGGAATCCGATCCTCTCGGGGGAGAGCCCAAGCGTGTGGTGTGGCCCCTTCTCGTTCACGGACTACGAGGCTGGAGAGTATTACTCGTTGGCCTACAACCCTCTCTTCTACTACAGTGTGAACCGGACTGAGACCACATCAGGCTCTGGGACATCAGGTCCAACCTCAGGACCCGAAATCTTGCACACAGTGGCTGTCGCAATAGGCGCAGGGTCAGTCGCCGTAATCGCAATGGTCGCCTTCCTGACCCTACGGGAGAAAAGGAGGGGGGAGGACTAATCGTCCCGTGTTCAGAGGAGCCACACAATGCCTAGAATATCTTGGGTTCTTCCCATTCACCCCAGAGGTCTCGCCAGACCTCGAAGATCTCACCCACAGACGCATAGGCTTTCACGGCATCAACTATGTGAGGCATGACATTCTCCGTTCCCTCTGATGCCTTTCGAAGACCATCAAGTGCTTTCTGGACCTTCTTGTTATCACGGTCCCTACGAGTCCTGTTCAATCGCTCGACCTGCTTCTTCTCGACTTCTGGACTGATCTTCAGAACTGGTATGCTGATATCTTCATCTTCGAGAACGAAGTCATTCACACCTACAATGATCCTCTCGTTGCTCTCGATTTCCTTCTGGTACTTGTACGCAGCATTGGCAATCTCCTGCTGGAAGAAGCCCTTCTCAATGGCCTCAACGACACCTCCGAGAGCCTCTACTCTGTCGAAGTACTTGTAGGCTTCCTCTTCCATCTCATTCGTGAGCGCCTCTATGTAGTAGGAACCACCCAAGGGGTCAATGGTGTTCGCAGCTCCACTCTCGTGAGCCAGAACCTGCTGGGTACGAAGAGCCACTCGGACTGCATCCTCAGTTGGCAAGCAGAGAGCTTCATCCATGCTGTTAGTGTGTAGAGACTGAGTGCCTCCGAGAACTGCCGCCAATGCTTGGTATGCAGTACGAACGATATTCACCATGGGCTGTTGAGCTGTCAGAGAACATCCGGCAGTCTGTGTATGGAACCTCATCCACAAAGACCTCTCCTTCTCGGCTCCAAAAGTCTCCTTCATCTCCCGGGCCCAGATACGTCGGGCGGCTCGGTATTTGGCGACCTCTTCGAAGATGTCATTGTGAGCATTGAAGAAGAATGAGAGTCGAGGAGCAAAGTCATCCACATTGAGACCGTGGTTCTTTCCGACCTTTACGTACTCCATGCCATTCAGCAGTGTGAAGGCGAGTTCCTGAGCGGCCGTTGAACCGGCCTCTCTGATGTGGTAACCACTGATTGAGATGGTGTTCCATCTCGGTATCTGCTTCGTCGCATATTCCATGATGTCACCGATAATCCTGAGTGAGGGTGTAGGGGCAAGGATCCAGCTTTTCTGAGCCATGTACTCCTTCAAGAGATCGTTCTGAATTGTCCCCCCAATCCTGTCAGACGAGACACCCTGCTTCTGTGCAGCAACCATGTACATTGCCAGAAGAATAGATGCAGGAGCGTTGATAGTCATGGATGTGGTGACCTTGTCAAGAGGGATGCCATCAAACAGAATCTCCATGTCCTTCAGCGTGTCCACGGCAACGCCAAGCTTACCCACCTCTCCCAAAGAATACG
>JAEOUG010000110.1 GCA_016839445.1 Candidatus Thorarchaeota archaeon | reverse complement strand
CAGTAGACGAGGAGAATCTGACGGTCACTGTTGAGCCTGGCATTTGCTGGTCCAATCTCCAGCTGGAGCTGAATCGGTTGGGTCTGGACACACGCTGCTATCCCTCGTCTGCCCTGTCTGCAACTGTGGCTGGCTGGGTTGCTCAAGGCGGCGATGGAATCGGTTCACTCAAGTATGGCACAATCAACAAGAACGTTGTTTCACTGGAGGTCGTGCTGCCAAATGGCAAGATAGTCAAGACCTCCGATACTGACCTTTTCTGCGAGACCGAGGGAATATTGGGAATTATCACGAAGGTGACACTGAAGATCAAGCCCCTAAAGCACATCAAGGTAGCAGTCTCCAGCTTCTCCGAGAACTACCTTATGATGATGGCCATCGAGCGTATCATGGAGGATGGACCTCTCCCCTTCACCATCAAGTTCGAGGAGTCGAAGTACACCGACCTGAAGAAGAGAACGTGGGATGAGGAGTTCCCCTTCCCATTCCCTGTACATCACTGCACAATCATGGTGGCGTACGAAGGTGACGAAGAGGAGATCCAGGCAGGTCTTGACACGGTCAAAACTGTCACTGAGATGTACAAGGGGACGTTCTACGATGAGCATGTCGCAGAACACGAGTGGCACGAACGTTTCTATCCCATGAGAATAAAGAAGGGTGGCCCAACCCTTGTTGTGGGCCAGGCCTTTGCTCCACTTGAGAATCTCTCCGCTATTCTTGATGACTTCCAGTTCGAGCAGGCTTCAGCTCACGCGGGCATTGACGGCTACGTCAACTCGAAGACAAACGTGACCATGATGGGGTACTTCCTGGAAGATGAGCGACGCAGGTTCTACATGATGTCTTGGTCTCAGAGCTTCGTGATCTTCAAGATTGCCCAACGCCACGGAGGACACCCACACTCTACAGGCATATGGTTCGCAAACTACGCACCAATATACTTCGGAAAAGACAGGCTTTCTCGAATCCGTGCGGCGAAACTCAAGTTTGACAAGAAGGAGATCTCCAATCCAGGCAAGATATTCGCCTATTGGCTTCCCTTCATGCTTCGCATAGGAAAGTACTTCCTGTGGATTGGCTATGATCTTCTCCGAAACGGGTTTGGACGGATTGCTCCAATCCTGCTGAAGTGGCTTCAGAACGTTCCACCAATCAAGTGGCTCCTCCGGTGGGGTCGAGCGCATAGCCCATGGCCCATTCAGTACGGGCTTGGCTGCTGCATGGCGGATGGTGCAGCTGCGGTTGCCTCAAGGTGGGACATAGAGAGATTCGGCATGCTTCCTCTGTTCGGCCCTCGGCAGACGGATGTTCTATGGATATCTGGCTCTCTCACGAAGAAGATGGCTCCTAGGCTTAGGAGGATCTACGAACAGATGCCTGAGCCGAAGTACGTCATCGCCTTTGGCCAGTGCGCGGCTTCGGGAGGTGTGTTCTGGGATGGCTACTCCTTGGAGACTCCGCCTGAGAAGGTGGTACCCGTGGATGTGTATCTTCCCGGCTGCCCACCGAAGCCGGCTGACTTCGTACGAGCACATCTGATTCTTCAGAATAAGATCAGGGCTGGTACTACTCATTGGCAGCAGAGATACGAGAACCAAGACGCAATGGGGTTGGTGCAGTAGATGAGTCTGAGGGAGGACAGCGACCAGTACTGCCTCACATGGTTGGGGTTGATGCTCCTGGGGGCCTTCTACTTCCAATTCGCATACATCATCCTCACACAGCCTGCCTACGTTCCCGCCTTTGCAGGCAACTTCGTTTACATCCTACTTCTCATGGCCCTGCCTTTGGCGATGGTCTTCTTCTTCACAGGCTATCTGCGTCCTGCACGAGGGAAGGCAAAGAGAGCTGCACTGGGGCCCGCAATGGTAAGCGCTCTGTTCTTCGTCATCATCACATACTTGATGTCGCTCGGGACTGATATGCTAGGGAATGTCCTGTACTTCTCTGCCTGGGGGATCGGAAGTTCACTCTTGACGGCTGGAGGGCTCTCAATCCTGCAGTCGGAGGAAATGGGAACGACCCGGGGAATGCTCGATGTCTCTTCACTGCACTACGGGCCACCCAGAGAGGAACCTGAGGCAGTTCAAGAAGAGGCTGTCCCAGAAGGCCAGGAATCCCACGGGGACGAGTAGCGGCTACTCGATGATCCATGCCAGCGCGGCGAACGCCATCATGAGGCCAATTGCCCACCAGAAGAATAGGAATGCACCGTATAGGCCGATTGGAAACAACACAATGTCAAGGTAGCCATGTATTCCTCCCACGAATCCGGAGAGCATCGTCAGCCCAAGCCGTCCCGATCTGCTTTTCGACGCTGCAAGTCCCATCGTTGATGTTGTCGCCACGAATGCCGACATCAGGAGGATGAGATAGACCACGATATTGGCTATGCTTGCAGTGAGGATGATCCAAAAGTAAACGCCGAGAAAACCCATTCCAAGTAAGAGAACGAGGTAGTAGAACGGAGAACCTTGAATTGATGACATCGCGAGTTTGCTCCAGCTTGGCTGATTCGGTTCGAGTTTCTGTTGGTATATAACTCCTTTGCGGCCATCGATTAGGTCGAAGCGTTTAAAACAGACCATCAGTACGCGGCCGTTAATCCGAGGCGCCGGATATCCCGCCGAAGATTCCCCCTGCATGATCTGAGCGACCCTTGATTCAACCGAGGTGTGTCATGAGATGAGGCTGTTCATCGACTTCCTACCTGTGCTCGTCTGGGCTGCACTGGCAGCCGCATTGGTCATCTCCATGCTACTGGCATCTTGGATTCTACGGCCTCATGTCCTTCAGAACAGCGAGAAGACATCCAGCTACGAGTGTGGCGAAGAGCCTGTGGGACCTGCAAGAATCGCATATCCCTACAACTACCTCATCTTTACAATCCTCTTCGTCGTTGTTGATGTGCTGGGAGCATTCCTCTGGCTTCTGGCCGCTTCCTCATTCAGGTACGACGTTGCCATCGTCTGGCAGACACTGATCTTCGTCTTCATTGTACTCGGCAGCATTGGATACGCCATGAAGGTTCTTCCAGAAGTATACCTCAGTGGAAAGGAGACCCTCCAGCTGTACAATCAGGCGAAGATGGAGTACGCCGCCACTCAGCCTGAGGAGGGACACTAGGAATGCAGGGTATTGAGCTGCTACTGGAACAGCTCGAGTTCATTGTCATCGCCGCGATTGTGCTTGCCCTTGCTTATCTCGCACTAGAACACAAGGACATCGTCTATGCGGTGTTCTTCTTTGGCCTGATGGCCTCTTTCGTTGCTGGTTTCTTCCTATTGCTTGAGGCTCCTTTCATTGCAGGCATGCAGATAGCTGTCTACACGGGAGGAATTAGCGCCCTGATTGTCTTTGGTGTCCTACTGCTGCCTCGCGCCCAAGACTCATCACTTGAATCATTCGCGTCGCCTGGGCGCAGGACGGTGGGGCTGCTCATCGCCGCCATGGTCATGGTTTTGTCAGGCACTCTGGCCTTTGTGTTCCCCTGGTATGAGACCTTTCCCACTGCGTCGATTGAGCTGTCGCAGAGCTTACAGGGACTGGCCCAGTGGCTCTGGTCAGAGCACGGAGTCTACGTTCAGATTACAGGTCTTATCATCCTCACTGCAGTTGTAGGGTCAATCGCCATATTGAGGATGGAGAAAGCGGAGCGCCTCGCATCACTGACCGGAGATTTCGGTGTCGAAGCCGAGCCCGACCCAGAAACCGGTCTCGAAGAAGAGGAACCAGACGAGGAGGCAGCACAGTGATTCCACTTAGTTGGTATCTCGTTCTTGCCTTCATGCTGATAGGTCTGGGCGCCTACGGAATGATGGTCAAGCGCAATCTGATCAGAATCCTCGTATCCGCCGAGATAATGGGAAACGGGGTGAACGTTGCGCTCGTGGCCGTCGCGCTTTACACTCCCGTGTTTCAATTCACTGGACAAGGGCTCATCATTCTGATCATATCTGTCGCAGCGGCACACACCGCTCTAGCCATGGTCCTGATGTTGATGTACCACAGAAGATACGGCACAGTCGACTTGGGGAAGCCCATTCAGGAGGTGCAGCAAGGTGAGTGAAGGTGGTGTTTCTGCTTCAACACTGGCACGCGCCATCATCAATGCTCATCCCGAGGTTGAGTCCTCTCCTCTTGATACAAACAAGATTGAGCTTAGGGTTCCCGCTGAAAGAATCAGAGATGTAGTCCGGATGATTGACAAGCAAGTGCCTGATGCCCTTCCGGAGTCTCTCTTCGGGGTCGACCTCCAAGAAGACAAGTACGAGCTGATCTACATCTTCTGGTCGCACAGTGGCAGGATGTTGTGTCAGCTCCGCGTGGCGCTGGAGGGCACGAGTCCAGCCATTGACTCCACCTGCGACATCTTCCCCGGTCTTGAGTGGCACGAGCGTGAGACCGCCGAGATGTTCGGGATAGACTTCAGAAACCACCCGGACATGCGACCATTGCTCCTACCAGATGAGCTGAGGGGCAAGTATCCTCTTCGGAAGAGATTCGAGACCGACAGAAGCAGACTGGATGAGTCGGGGCTCACTCCTCGCAAACCGAGACCTGCAGGAGGTGGCTCAGAGTGAAGCCTGAAATTCTTGAGGAAGCCAGTGAGATCTGGTTTGGGCCACAACATGTGAGCGCCCATGGTTGGGCGACGAAGTTGACTCTGGTTGGCGACTACATAGTGGAGTGCGACCCGAATGCTGGCTACTTCCACCGCTCAGCTGAGAAGTGCCTTGAGTTCCGAGACTTCCGACAAGGGTCTCTCATAATGGAACGTATCTGCATGATGGAGGCATTCCTGTCAGAGTATCCCTACATCGCCGCAGTCGAGAAGCTATCGGGTGTTGAAGTGCCCGAACGCGCGAAGATCATGCGGACAATCATGCTTGAGGCCAACAGAATACACAGTCTGCAGTTCTGGATGGGGCAGTTCGGCGGCGAGCTCGGCCTCTTTACCATGCTCCTCTGGCCATGGGTTGACAGGGAATACTTCCTCGACGCTTTCGAGGAACTGACCGGTTCTCGCCATACGGTCTCGTACAACACACCCGGCGGAACAAGATATGACTTCACACCAGAGTTCCTGGCGAAGCTCGACAAGGCCATTGTCCGATTGGAGGAAAGGATTCCTGTATTTGACGAGATGCTTGCTGGAAGCCCTACCTTCAAGCTCAGGACCCAGGGCATTGGCCACTACACTGCCAAGCAGGGCCTGAAATGGGGCCTCAGTGGTCCCAACATCAAGGCCTGCGGGATACCGATGGATCTCAGGAAGGATGACCCAGATCCAAACCTCGCTTATGGCATGATTGACTGGGAGGTTCCAGTAACTGAGAACCCTGATCACCCCGGCGAGTGTGACGCCTTTGACAGAACACGGCAGAGATTCGCCGAGATCGCAACGTCTGTTGATATCATTCGTAAGCTGCTCCCGCTTCTGCCGGAGGGTGAGATTGTAGACCCCAAGGCTAGAGCCAAGGCAAACAGACTCCCAGAAGGCGAGTCCTACGGCCGAGTTGAGGGCACTCGCGGGGTCACAACTCTATGGCTGAAGACAACTGAGAAGGCGCAGACACCATACAGAGCCAAGATTCGAGGACCATGCTTCGCCTCCTACTACTCGTTGAAGCATCTGGTGCCCGGTCTCAGATTCGCAGACTTCGTTGTCGTGTTTGGCAGCCTTGACCCGTATCCAGGTTGGTGGGACCGATAGGAGGATGATGTGGATGCAGTTCGACTTCTTCCAATGGCTTGCAGGAATCCCCGACTGGATCTACGGCATTCTTCTCTGGCTCTGGCATCTCATCGAAGCCGCGTTCTTATGGATCTGGGGCGTCTTCGAATATCTATGGGGCGTAATAGTAGTCCCAGAGCACTTCATGTTTCTCATGCGAGCTCTCTTCTTCCCAGGACTAGTCTTTCTACTTCTGGGGCTGATCTTCATAGTATGGTTCACACGGAAGGTCTGGGCTCGGATTCAAGATAGGAGAGGACCGACACACCTGGGCAAGTACGGAGGCCTCCAGCTAATTGCCGATGCTATCAAACTGGTGGCGAAGGAGACCATTATCCCAGATAGGGCAAAGAGGTGGATGTACAGGATTCTTCCCTCACTCCTCCTGCTCATTGTCTTGATACCATTCATGTTCATTCCTTGGGATCCCTACTGGAATATTGTAGGAGCTCCTGGGAGCGCGTTTCCAGACCTCAGCGTCAGTCTTGTCCTGATATTCGCCTTTCTCACTGCCGTTCCTGTCTTTGCCTTGCTCATAGGGTGGGTTTCAGGGTCGAAGTACACACTCATCGGCGGCTTCAGAGCAGCGAACAATCAGTTCGCATCAGAGATCCCTATGATCATCTCCTCTGTAGGCCCTGCAATGCTGGCGGGGTCTCTAAGCCTCTATGGGATTGGCGCCGCGCAATCCTCCATCTGGTACATAGTCCTGCTACCAATCAACTTCGTGACCTTTCTGGTTGCGGCTATAGCATCAGTGGGCACCTTCCCATTTGACGCTCCTGTGGCCGATTCGGAAGTCATCTTCGGGTGGCGGACCGAACTCTCAGGCATCTACTTCACAATGACATACTTCGCTGAGTTCGCAGAGCAGATGCTCTACAGCGCTCTGATGGTGGCCCTCTTCTTTGGTGGCTTCAATGGGTTGCCGTTCCTTCCGGGTTATGTGAACTTCCTCATCAAGTTCCTCGTGGTCTTCTTCATCTTCATCGTTGTGACCTCATCCTGGTACAGACTACGACAAGACCAGATAGTGAGGCTGTGCTGGAAGTACCTGCTGCCTCTGTCAATACTGAACGTCGTGCTAGTCATGCTTGGCCTGGCCTACTTCGACTGGCTGATTCCACTTGTCACGGGAGTTGGTTGAGATGGGTTTCGTTGGCACTCTAGGCGACATCTTCCGGATTCTCCGGCACGTGTTCAGGCAGTCTTTCCGCAGACCCTTCACATACTTCTATCCCTTCGAGGACCGGCCCTACCCAGAACGGACGCGAGGCCGGCACATTCACGTTCGCGAGAACTGCACCGCCTGCGGCCAATGTGTCAGAGCCTGCCCGGTCGTTGCAATAAGAATTGACAAGGAGGACCGGAAGTTCGAGAAGGACGCCGCCTTGTACTTCGACTACACTCGCTGCATATTCTGTGGTGCCTGTGTGCAGGCATGCAGGTTCGATGCGCTCTATCACACTAAGATTGTTGACCTCTCAGAAGGTGACCGTGAGGATCTGATTTACGGTCCGGATGAGATAACCACTCTCGACAGAGACCCTCTCGAGTGGCGCGGAAGGAGGTTCAGGTGAGATGCAGCTGACAGCCATTCCATTCTCGACACTCTCATTGGCCGTTCTCTTCTTTGGGGGGCTCATCATTTACTTGATGAAGGGACGTCTGGAGAAGACTGCTGGCCGCCTAGCCGTAGGGTTCTCCTTCGTGGCAATGCTCTTGATGGTGGTTCCCTTCCTGCAAGTTCTCTCAGGAACACCATGGGAGGAGTACGCCACGTGGTCAGCTCTACTTGATGAGTTTGGCCTTCTGCTTGACGGGATAGCTTTCCCCATCACTTTCGCCGTCGTGTTTCTTGGCTTCCTCTCGGTCGTATACGCAGTAGGGTACACGGAGCACACGAAGAACCGACCCACCTTCTTTGCAAACCAGCTCTTCTTCCTCATGGGGATGCAGTGGGTTACTCTCGCCACCAATCTCATTGAGTTCTTCATAGCGTGGGAGATAATGCTGGTTCCCAGCTACTTCCTCATCCTGTTCTGGGGCCTGCCAGAGACACGCAAACGCACGGCCATGAAGTTCTGGCTGTACACTCAGTCGGGGGCTGTCTGTATCCTTGTGGGCTTCGGTTTCCTCTACAGCTTCACAGGGTCCTTTGAGCTGGCTGCTATACAGAGTCTGCTCCCCAGTGCTTCAGTGACTCTAGAGATGCTGAAGGTGATCTTCATCCTCTTGGCGGCAGGCTTCCTTGTCAAGATGGCTGTGTTCCCTATTCATTGGTGGCTACCCCCTGTCCACGCCGAGGCTCCGACCCCGATCTCTGTCCTGCTGTCAGGCGCCATGATTGAAACAGGCGCCTATGCGCTCGTTCGGTTTGGCACAATCACGTTGAATGCAGCAGCTGCGTCGCTTGCCTTTGCCATTGCCGTGTTAGGCGTCTTGACAATGTTCTACGGTGGATTCTTGGCCCTAACTCAGACCGACATCAAGCGGCTTCTGGCTTACTCCTCAGTGTCGCAAATGGGGTATGTGCTCTTTGCCCTCGGTGTCTTCACGACGTCCGGCATCTCAGGTGGCCTGTTCCATCTCATCAACCACGCCTTCTCCAAGGGCCTCTTGTTCATGGCGGCCGGCGCTGTCATCCATCAGACCGGTCTACGAGATATCCGCCAGATGGGAGGTCTCTCGAACAAGATGCCCATCACTGCATTCGCGGCGGCTATAGGCGCGATGAGTATCGCTGCCAGTCCGCCTCTGTCTGGCTTTGCCAGTGAATGGATGATGTTCTACGGCGGTTATGAAGCCACAATTGCCATGGGAGGCATCAATCTCGGTTTCTTGCTCCTTACCATTTTCGCTGTCTCAAGCAGCATAATCAGTGCTGGTTACATGCTCAGGTTTCTGATGAAGGTCTTCCTTGGGCCACATCCAGACGCCCTGGAAGACGTGAAGGAGAGCCCCCGCTCAATGACGGCTCCAATGGTCGTCTTGGGTGTGCTCATAGCAATCTTCGGAATATTCCCTGGACTCGCTCTAGAAGTGATCCT
>JAEOUG010000109.1 GCA_016839445.1 Candidatus Thorarchaeota archaeon | reverse complement strand
CCACCCCTGATTTCCCGTCTACTATACAAGGAGGTCAAGAACCACATTGAATGAGAATCTCAACAATGTCTACGTTGTACTGCACAACGTACACTCTGCTTCAAAGACTGTGGAAACTGCGCAAGTGGTCTATGGTTTGGGATACCGAAACTACGTTGTTACCAAGGCTGAGGGGTCGGCGGCTCAGTCTGGTGTTCCTGATGCCAACCGACTAGCACTGAAGATGAAGCGCAACTTCATGGTTCTTCCCGATCTACCTGATGTTCTGGAAACCCTGCAAATCGAACGTCCCCTGATGATAACATCCCCAAAGCTGACGAAGGAACGTCTTGAGGTCTCAGAGATTGTCGACCTAGTGAAATCCGGTCAGCGTATTGCCTTGATTCTCTCTGGAAGTAGCAGCTCGTTTTCAAGGAAAGAAATGGACAAAGGGGACTGCAGAAGCCTTCATGCAGAGGTGGACATAGGGCCCGCCGGAACAGCCGCGGTAGTCCTCTATGCTCTCCGAGGGAGAGAATAGAACAGAAGGGACTGCCAAGAGTTAAATCATCTCACACTCAAGTAGTTCTCGAGCTGTGTCTATGAGCTGGTTACTAATCGGTATTGCCGGCGTGGTAATAGCGGCTCTTATCCTCGTTCTTGCTGCGCCGAGATCGGGACGTCGGGGAGCTACTACCTACCGGAAGAGGGATGAGACCCCCACTGCGGCTGCAAGGGTCGCAGAAGAAACTCATCACGGGGCACGAGCGGGTGCTGTTCAGGGCAGAGGCCTCATTGATGGTGTGGGCCCATTCACGGGAACGATGCCAAGACGGAAGGAAAAGACGAAGGATAGGAGGTAGTGGTGGGCCGGGGGAGATTCGAACTCCCGATCCCTTGGATCCGAACCAAGAATCATACCAAGCTAGACCACCGACCCATACTGAGAAATCTAGCAGAATCAGTTCCCGGGTGGTCGAGATTTAATCGTTTCGTTGAACTGCTCTCTTAACCAGGACACCTCGCCCAGATAGACCCCTGTCGTGCTGAAAACCTCAGAAGCTCCGAGCAAGGCGCAGCCGTTTTCGAAGAACGGACCATGAAACGCACTAGTGGGGGTGTTCACTGCGACGCCGGAGAACATCTCGTTGAAGGTAGGCAATGTGAATAGGCTGGCTGGGGGTTCATCCGGGATTTCGAGCATGCCGAGTTCCCTTCTCACGCAGTTCCTGTCCAGTCTTGATTTGACAACGACTGGAATGGTTCTTCCATATCTCATCCTCCCCTCACGGCCTATGCTCTCGATTGATACATTACGCATTCTGCGTATAACGGGGTGATTGTGTGCCGTTACCATGACGTCTGCGTCTAGCAGCTCCGGGGCCGCCCATGCATGACCGTGAAAGACACCCAGCTTCTCATCCGGTCTGTCCACTGAAATGCCGCTAGAATCGCTCATGACCACACTTCTGGGAAGGAAGGCCTGCAGGTCACCATCATGGTTTCCAGGCACGATAACAACCTTGGCGATTTCTAATAGGCTCTCCATGAATTCCGGGATGACCTCCCAGTTGTAGTTGATGTCTGGGAATATGGAGTGTTTTATGTCACCAACGATGCAGATTGTCGAGGTCTTGTGCGAATCTACGAGCTGCTTGATTCTTGGAAGCATGCTCTTGTGCTGAGAAGGAACGATGACACCTCGTTCCTCCAGTTCTCGCTCAAATCCCAGATGAAGATCTGCGAGGAGTAGAATAGACTCCTCCGTGAAATGAACAACCATTGCACGGTCCTCGAAGACTATCTCCATCGCGATTCAGACTTCGTCCTACAACATTTTAACCTCGCCATACCACTGTTTTCCTGAAAGAGATGGTACTTCCTCCCACAGAAACAAGAAGGCTCGAGAAGGATGAACTACTTCAGATTGACATCGAGTTCTTCACGGACAAGTATGGTAAGAAATTCGTCCGCGCATTGAAGGCCGCCGAGGACGGCAAGGTCGTGAAGTACACTTTCAGTCCAAGTGAAACTTCGACTTGGATTGTCCGGGGAAAAAAGAGGGAATACATGGTCATTCCGGAGGTCTACTGCACTTGCAGGAGTTTCTACCAGGATGTAGTCATCTCTCGCGAGACCAACATGTGCTATCATCTCTTAGCGCAGAGAATAGCAGAGCTTCGTGGACTGCACGAGTCACGTGAGGGAACAGATCAGGACCGACGACAGATGTACATCGAATGGCGAAGAACTGACTGAAGGCACTTCGAACTGAAGATAACTTTAAAACACGGCCACGGGTCTGGCACGCTGACTGAGCACGAAGGTCGGTTACAGGATATGAGTCATCTCCGTAGGGTCCCCAAGATAGTTGCCTTGATGCTGACCGCAGTCTTACTCCTCTCGGGTATACAAGGTACCGTGAATGCCCAAGCTGATTTGGATCCTATCGTGATTCTAGTCGATGCAAGTCACAATCCGCAGTTCTCACCAACCGAGTCAGACAGGGGGCTTCAGCTTGTGCTGGACATGGCAAATGCGTCTACTCGTTTTATCGTTAGAATAGAGGAAGATGGACCCCTCGATGATGAGATGCTGAGCGACGTTGACGTGCTATTCATCGCCGGGCCTGACGAGAACGCACCTTTCGAGCCCGAGGAGCTGAGTGGCATCTTCGAGATGCTGGCAAACGGCAGTTCCCTTTTCATCCTTGGGGACCCAACCATAGACCAGTCTACTGAGTACTGGGATGAGGCTTTGCTCCAGAATCTTGGAGAGAATTTCGCCATCAATACCCTTCTGGACGACTTGAACATGACTGGTGTTCGTTTCAGCGTGAACCAGACTACGTTCGACCCTCAGTGTGACACCATGTTTGACTACGACAACTCACTCAACGAAACATACCCTTACGTAATCAAACTCGATTCGACAACATGGGACACAAGACACCCCATCTTCCGAAACATCAACGTTCTCTACACGATGACTGCCACACTGAAGCCAATCGATCACTCCACACTCATTGGCAAGAGCTACGACACCTCATTTGCTCAGTACAAGAGAAGCGCTCTAACCTGGGCGAACTACTCGTACCCCAACATGACTCTGGCGGACTTCGAGGCTGCTCCTCTATCGTATTCCACAATCAACGGCACCTACCCTGGATGGCTGTCCGCGTTCGAGTTTGGGAATGGGCGCGTTGCTATCTGTGGCTCAACACTGATGTTTACGGGAAGGACTCTGCCGCTTCCTGATGCTGAGCTGACCTGGCTCAATGCCGGCGACAATTCACGTCTCTTCATGAATATCCTCAGCTGGTTATCAGAGAATATTGTGGACGTACCCGGAGCAATCGGCACGGTCTTCATCATCTCATCTGTTGTCCTTCTTGTAGGTCTAGCCTACTATGTCTTGAAGAAGATCAGGTGATTGCCCATCTGGGTGCTTCGACATCGTTATGGACAAGAGTAGCATCGATTCGGTCACGCAGTGCTGTAAGGCCTCTTCTCCTTGTGCAAGATGTGACCAGAATCTCGGGTTGGGAATCCGGTACTGCCTCTCGAAGTTTCTCTCTAAGGAATTCAGTTTCCCTAGGGATTTCGCGTCCCTTCAGCTTGTCCGACTTATTCGCCACGACGATAACGTTCTCCGAAATCTCTGAGAGGAATTGATAGAACTCCACATCAATCGGTATCTCCCCCCGACCAGACCACCGCTCGTAGAGCTCGCGAAACAGCGAGATGTCAATGATTAGGACTGACAGAATAAGCCGCTCCGACCATTGCTCCAAGACCTGTACGATTCTGTTCTTGGTTTCATCAATTGCTGTCTTGCTTTGACCGGCCATGAAACCGAATCCTGGAATGTCCGCAATCTGTACGGTTCCAAGGTCAATCATTGTTTCCCACCGAGTACTGCCAGGCTTCTTCCCGACTCGAAGCTTCTTTCCGGTTAGGGCGCGAATGGAACTGCTCTTGCCTACGTTACTGCGCCCTGCAAACACAATAATCGGTTTCTTCTCACCAGAACGGCCTAGTTCTTTCATACTCCATCTCGCCTCTTGCAATCGCTCGGAGGATCTCCTTGCGCTCCACTAGGCCGGGTCTAAGTATCCGCGAGGCTGTTCTCGGACCTATTCCGCGGCCAGCAAGCACCAGGAGTGCTTTCCTCCCGTACCTCGAGACCAACTGTGCTGTTAAGGCACCCTGATTATAGTCCTTCTGTTCCTGCTTCGTAAGTGTATCGCCACGGACACGTTTCGCGAGGGTCTTCTTGAACAAGTCATTGGAGGGGCTCAGGACTGCAATCATTCTCGCACCACACACTGGACAAGTGATATCCTCCTCCATAGTCGAAACGGTTCTTACCGAGTCCCAATGAACTCCTGCCATACACACAAGACGAAACTGCTTTGAGAGGAGTCGCTCATGCATCATTCTGAGTACTTCGTCTTCTTCCGAGATTTCGCCCATGACCTCAAAGCGGGTCTTCTCCTCAATTATCAGACGCGCAAGATGAGAGGGATGCTCCGTCTTCGCAACATGGACTCTGAGAGCCCCTGCTTCATACCTATCGAAGACACTCCTCATTCGCTCCTCGTCCATCTTCTCCTCGAGCACCTCTCTCATCGTCTCCTCGAAGAGCGGCGTATTCTCGTACGACTTCACTAGCCTTCTCACAGGAATTCCACGGGGTTTCGCGTCTCTCTTCACTACGTCCATACGTCTTGCCACATGAATGAATCTCGAGGCGAAGTTCTGAGTGTTCTTCACAGCTAGCCGCAGGATTTGTGATGCTTGATTGGGATTGTAGTCTTTCAGCACTTCTATCACAGTTTCTGGTTCTATCCTCTCTGTTGAAGTAAAGAGAATCCTATACGGATCCCGCTCAACACCAATATCGAATCCCAGTCTTGTTGTAAGAAGAGATGCGATGACTATGCCAAGTGATTCGTTGGCCCGAGTGCCCAAGGGCGCATGCAGCACAAGGCCTGTTCCGAAGTCCTCCAGTACGAGATTATCGACTGTCGGAATGACATCTAAGGCCTCTTGAGCCAATCTCACTGATTCGATAAGATGACGCCGGGCCCTATCCGCCAATCCATATTCCTTTCGAAGCCATTTCTGAGCTCCCTCTCCTCTCTCTTCTGATGTCTTCCACACCTCTGCGACCTCAGAAGCAACCTCGTACGGTACGGGAATCATCTCACCAATCCATCTTGGTATGTCGGTGTTTGCACCTGTGGTTGGGGCACAGACAACCTCGCTAGTTTCGTCGTCAACGCTTATTACTGTCCAAGGGCGTCCTCTGATCACAAAGACTGACCCTGCCTCAACGTTTGCGCTCACGTAGTCCTCGTCTAGCACACCGATTGATGTCCTCGTTGTCATGTCTATGGCTGGGACTTGTCGAATGTCGGGAATTGTGCTCAGACGTTCATAGTAGAAGACGCGTGTCCGAGCGTGTCTCTTCAAGAGACCGCCGTCCTGCTCAAGGAGTTTCCTCGTCTGCATGAAGGATAGAAGGCTCTCGAGCTCTTCTGCGGTGACATCAGAGTAGGGGTATGCCCCTCTCAGGAAGCTCAATAGGTCCTCCTTCGACACCTCCCCTTCGTCCAGCAAGAAGCCCGCTATCTGGTGACAGAGTACATCCCAGCTCTTCTTCGGTATTTCCGCATCTTCGACCTTGTTTGCCCTAGCTCGTCTGACGATGACACCTGACTCCGTCACATCATCCAGATTCACTGTTGATAGTACTAGGCCCTTGGCCTTCCCCCCCACTCCATGTCCAGACCGTCCAGACCTCTGAAGGAGTCTTGCCACTTCTCTGGGTGACGAGTACTGAATGACCAGGTCCGTCTGTCCGATGTCGATACCAAGCTCAAGGCTCGAGGTCGCTATGATTGCTCTCGACTTTCCAGCCTTTAGTCTGTCTTCTGCGCCCACTCTAACCTCCTTCGAGAGCGAACCATGATGCACATCGAACTCGTACGGTGGGTTCAGCAAGTGCATCTTCGCTCCTAGGACTTCTGCAAACGATCTCGTGTTTGTGAACACGATTGTGGACTCGTGATTTGAGACCTGGTCAACTATGTAGTTGAGCCTAGCTGTCGAATGGAGTGGGTATGCCAGCTTCTTCGCCAGCGCATTAGTCTCTTCCACAGGCTCGGGCATCTCCACCCTGAGCTCCATCTCCCTCTGCCCATATCCTGCCCAGATGGTCCGTGCCTTCTGCTTTCCACTGAGGAGTGATCCCACTTCTTCCGGGTTGCCGACGGTTGCAGAGAGACCTATTCTCTCTATACGCGTCCCAGCCACTCTCTCAAGCCTCTCCAGCCCCAGACTAAGCTGGACGCCTCTTTTGCTGTCCGCCAATTCGTGTACTTCGTCAACAACCACCGCAAACACTGTCTTCAGATGATATCGCAGGCGCTTCCCCGGAAGGATTGCCTGAAGGGACTCTGGAGTGGTAATCAGGAGGTTCGGTGGAGTGATTGCCTGCTTTCGCCTTGCATATTGAGTAGTATCGCCATGTCTGACCTCTACAGTCAAACCAAGATGCTCACAGAGGTCCTGAATCCGCTTGAAGACATCCCGGTTCAGCGCCCTCAGTGGCGTGATGTACAGAATGTAGAATCCGAAGAGATCTCTCGCGCTCTTCATCCGGTGTAGTCTTTCGAGAAGTGGAAGCAAGGCCGCCTCAGTCTTACCGCTTCCGGTGGGAGCCAAGAGGAGTACGTTCTCTCCTCCTTTCAGAATTGTGGGAATTGCTCTCTCCTGAATTGGAGTGAAACTCACAATTCCTGCTGCATTGAGGAACTTCTGCATCTCGGTGCCAAATATCGAGAGGTCACTCATCTGCTCGACTACCCATCATCAAGTGCCGACACTCGTTGATTAAGATGCGGATGTCTGTTCTTAGGGTCACTTCGGCACCATCTAGCCGCTTCTCAAGACTCCTGATTGCAGACTCTAGTGAGTCCTCAGTCTGTACTGTATCATCTACAATCGTCTTCATTGACTCAACATTCGTGATATGACCCATGACTCTACTAAAAGCAGTCTGAACAAGAGCAATGTTCATCGGATCTACTTCCGTGCAACTACTCCTCTTCTGTTTCACCGTAAACCATGTATCCCATGGTCAGAACTAGAGCTATGACTCCCAGTGCTGCCATTATGAGAAACAGGATTGTGTTGATGGTGTCAAGCGATTGCATTCGAATCTGGTGGCCTCGGATTGGGTCTGCTTATAACCGTTGCTGAGTTCCAAAGGGTGTACTCAAAGGTCTAGGGCTTCCTTTCGCCGTAGTATCTGTCAATGAAGGAGCCGTAGATATCAACCGGTTCAGTCAGGGCATTCACATCAGTAATTGTCATCTCTAGACCACAAGACCCACACTTCACTATGGCCATCTCGTTGTCCCGATAGAGGTCAATCTTGATTGCGGTGTTACCACAATCCGGACACGAGTAAACATCGGGAATCCTCTTTGGTGGCCTTCTCCGAGTCTTCTGTCTTCTTCTTCTACCCATGATGAATCACCCTTTGCCTATTTCACACAAGTCAGAGCTAAAGCCCCGCAAGAAATAGAGCGAGGTGACCCGCGTGTGTATTCATTTAAGACTTTTGATGAAACGAGATGTTGGATTATTGCGAAGCTTTCATATTGAGTCATGCCTCCGCTCGCTTGCGATGCCCGACCTCTCAAAGAACGCAAGATGTGTATTGGCAATACTCCGCCAGGCTAATTCGTTGTCAACTGTTGACATTCTTGAGATGGCGCGGAAGGAGGAATACTCTGACCTCTGTCACGACTGCGCAGGTGGCGATGCCTTTGTTGCTGCTGCTAATCAGCTTGTGGAACACGGGCTAATCAAGAAGACGTTCGGAAAGGGCGGATATCGCTGGGAGTTGCTCAAGGACTGAGTGCAATGGTTGACTGGGAACTTGTCAGGCAGGACTTCCCTGCCCTCAATCGTAGGATCAATGGACGCCCTATCGTCTATCTCGACAGTGCCTGTATGGCTATGAAACCAAAGCAGGTAATTGATGCAATGAACGAGTACTACGAGCAGTACCCAGCATGTGCCGGCAGGAGCGTTCACCGATTCGGAGAAGAGGCCTCTAATGCGTACGCTGGTGCTAGGAAGAGATTCGCTCGGTTCATCAACGCCGCCCAACCCGAGGAGTGCGTTTGGACACGCAACGCAACAGAGTCACTGAACATCGTAGCTAGCTCGGTCAAGCTCGACAAGGGGTCGAAGATCATTACTACTTCTCTTGAGCATCATAGTGGCTCACTGCCCTTCGTAGAAAGAGCTCGAAGAGATGGCCTGAAACTCCACGTTGTAGAGGCCCGTCCTGATGGAACCTTTGATATTGAAGACTGGAAGGAGGCAATTGACTCGAATACGGGGCTAGTTTCCCTTGTGCATTGCTCCAACGTTACTGGCACAATCGCTCCACTGGAGGCTATTGTTGAGATCGCACACGACAGAGGTGCAATAGTTGTTGCTGATGATGCACAATACGCGCCACACCATCCTATGGACGTCCAAGACTCCGGTGTAGACTTCTCTGCTATCTCTGTCCACAAGATGTGTGGTCCGACAGGCATGGGCGTGCTGTACGGACGCCTCGAACTCCTGGAGTCCATGCAGATGTGCCTGTACGGTGGCGACACAGTAAGTGATGTACGATATGAAGATGGAGTCATTCTTCCCGAGTATCTTCCGCCTCCTGAGAAGTTCGAGGCCGGTCTTCAGAACTACGCAGGGGCTATCGGTGCGGCTGCAGCTGCAGACTATCTACAATCAATAGGAATGCACGAGATCGAGAAGCATGAGAAGTCGCTGATTGAGCGGGTTCTGAAGAGACTTCTTGAAATGGATGAAGTCAGGATATTCGGCACAAGTGATGCATCTTTGAGGGTCGGGCTAGTGACTTTTGTCGTCAGCACGGTCCCTTCGGCTCATGATGTTGCAGGATTCCTCAACGATGAGCATAACATCATGATACGTAGCGGCTGGCACTGTGCAGGACCGTTCCACTACCAGATGGGAATCGACCCCAAGAAGGGCACTGCACGTGCGAGCTTCTATGTCTACAACAACATGGATGATGTCGACAGATTCTTAGAGGCCATCGAGTCGCTGATCAAGGCGAGCTCATGAGGCTAGCCAATCTCATTCTTGATGCTGGCCTTCAGTCTCTTGATCTCCTTTATTGGATCCGCGAAGTCGAATCCTGCAGCCGAGATCTCTATTGAGTCTCTAAACTTGTTGATTCTGCCAACAACGCACAGATACCGGCCAAGTATCTTATCGGAATTCCTACGAATCGGCTCGCTGATGTTCCCAGTTTTGACTATCATGTCCATAGCCTGCTTAGCGGTAAGGCCCAGCAGCTTCTCAGCCACGTCTCCAAACATTGTTGCTCGGATGGTCTCAGTGCCATCATCAAGCGTAATCTTGTAAAACATCCGCGGCTCGGGTTCGTCGATGCCCTTGCTACACGTGCGACAGTAAAAGCCGTCCTCTGTCTGTTCGAGTTTCTTGTTACATTCCGGGCAGGCCTGATAGATGGGGCTTGCTTGTCCAATGCCAACCACAATTCCATAGACCTCTACCGTCTTGCCCTCAATATCGTCACCGATGTCCCCAATAGTGACTCTCGAGGGAACAACAGAGGCCTGCTCAGTGACTCCTGAAAGGTCTAGGCTGATAAGATCACTGTCCTTGGGGTTGACTGTGATTTCACAGCTTCGTCCAGCGACCGCCTCCAATGCCTGCATGAATCCCTCCTTGACATAGGCGTGGCTGATTCTGACGACATCCCCCTCTTTCACCGAGGAGATAGTGTCCACATCGTCATCCCAGAACACTGTCCTGATTCTCCCTGTCTTATCAACAAGAATCAGGTTCTGCACCCTTCCATCTCCGCCATCCTTCTTCTGGAAGGTCCGGACTTCGTGAACCATCGCTACCTGCCCTTCGATGTCCACATCCCACATTCCTGTTGTGAGGTCCTCAATGTTCTTTCGTCCTAGAGGCTTCGACTCCTGACGGGGCGCGTCGGAAGACGACACTTCGATATCATCATCAAGTCCGCGCTTGACCTCTGAAGACCTGCCTGTGTGCAACTCGACTTCGTTGTTCCTTGAACTGAGTCTGGTGTAGCCTCTCTCTACGGCGATTACCTCTCCCACTTCAACGCCCTTGGCGTCATCAACCCGCTCATCCCAGAAGACGATACGTGTTGAACCTGTTTCGTCCGCGGCGAAGACACTCATGACGCGTCCAGTAGTTCCGTCCTTCCGGGTGAATTCGCTTACATCTGAGACCCATCTTACCTTGGCCTTCACGCTGACATCGTACTTGCCAGCCTCTAGATTCCGAATCTCGACAAACTCCATTCCGCCTTCTTGGCCCCCGAAGTCCAGGTTCTCCTCATCAACTTCATAGTCCTCAAGAATCCTAATGCCTCCCATTCTGCCAAGGTTCAGCTCCAGTGCATTGCCGAGTCCCTCTCTAACATAGGCCTTCATGATCTGCACTATACATCCCACGGAGAGCGCATCTTCCTTGAGGATGTCTGTCTTTTCATCCCACAGCGCGAGCCTGACTGTGCCTGTTTCATCGCCCAGTGTAAGACTTGCTACTCTACCCTGTCCTCCATCCTTTCTCGAGAACGTCCTCACGTCACCTATGCTCTTGACTTGGGCATAGAGATTGACATTCCTTGTTGAGAGTGATATGTCCTTGATTCTTGTTCGTGCCTGTGGAGTTGCCCTGTGCAAGTCAACGCCCAGTTCCCTCGCTACTATCATCGCAGCCGACTCGTCATTGACTACTTCAGGGCCGAGTTCCTGACGCTTCTCCTTGACCATCTCGAGAATGTGACTTCTCTCATAGTCTGTTCTATGCTTCAGGATGAGCTCAATTGTTTCTTCAAGGGTAAGCATCCAAGTCACCTTGTTCTATGTGGTCGGCAACCCCGACTATCTACTCGTTCAGCAGTTCTCCTTTAAATCTCCCTACTCAATTTCGGCGAGCTGCAAACGGCGCGGCCAACGAAACACAGAATAGCCATTCGTTCAAGGTCCCCAAGACTCACAGTGTCAGATGAAGGCTTCACCCTACCTCCTCATAGCAGGGCATATGGGGAGTACTTCGAATCCCTAAGTGATGAAGTCAGTAGAATCTATGACATTGCGGAGAAGGCCCGCGTGATGGGGTTTGACCCTACCACCCGGATTGAGATTCCTCGCGCACACGACGTTGCCGGACGTGTAGAGGCCACTCTGGAAGGACCAAAAGGCGTAGCAATCAGGATCAGGGAACTCCAGAAGGACCTCTCTCGCGAGGGAGTTGCACTTGCTGTGGCCAAGGAGATCGCCGAGGGAAAACTAGGGGACTTCTACAATCCATCTCTACCACCAGAGAGCATCAAACGGCAGGATAAGGAGAAGGCTGCAGACAAGGCTGTACGCGTGGCTCTATCTATCCTAACGGAGAGTATCACAGCGGCACCTCTTGAAGGCATATCAGAGGTGAAGATACGGGGGTCTGACGATGATCTCTATCTTGCGCTCTTCCTTGCAGGACCAATCCGAGCTGCAGGTGGAACTGAGGCTGCGATGACGGTGCTTGTGGCTGACTATGTTCGTCAGGTGCTGAAGCTTCCAGCCTTCAGAGCCACACCAGAAGAGGTTGAGAGATATCTAGAAGAAGTAGAACTCTACGCCAGGAATGTCCACCTGCAATATCCAGTTCATCCTGAGATGGTCCGTTTCGCAGCTGCGAAGCTCCCCATAATGCTGAATGGTGATCCCACTGAAGAATTCGAGGTCACTGGAAGTCGCGACTTGCCCCGGATTGGCGAGGATAACCGGGTTCGGGGAGGTGCGGTGCTAGTCCTCAACGATGGAGTAGTGGGTAGGGCGGCAAAGCTGGCCAAGATAGTGAGTAGCACAGGGATGGAAGGCTGGGAGTGGTTGGACGAGCTGACGGCACTTGAAACGAAGACGAAGACTGAAGAAGAGATCAGTCCTGACCAGATGCTCGAGCCCAAATCCGATTACATCTCAGACGTGATTGCAGGTCGTCCTGTATTCTCGCATCCCTCGCGCATAGGCGGTTTCCGTCTCAGGTACGGACGTTCCCGAAACACAGGCCTGGCTGGCGTCGGCATACATCCTGCCACCATGTTCATCGTCGAGGAGTTCTTGGCTCCGGGCACCCATATCCGCACAGAGCGGCCAGGAAAGGGTTCCATCGTTGCACCTGTTGATACCATAGAAGGTCCCATTGTCCTTCTGAAGAATGGTTCAGTGCGGAAGATTTCGGATGTTGACGAGGCACGGCACCTCGAGGGGAGAGTAAAGAGGATTATTGCTCTAGGTGACATCCTTGTTGCCCTGGGTGAATTCCTCGAGAACAACCATCCATTGGCCCCCTCAGGATACTGCGAGGAGTGGTGGTCACACAATCTTGATGAGGCAGTCTCTCAGCTCACTGAGAAGCAGCTCAGCAAGCGTCTCTCAGGCTCCGAGCTGAGCATTATCGACCTCAACGAGATGGTGGAGTCCCCGCTAGCAAGGATTCCCTCAGAGGAAGAAGCTCTCCATCTCTCAAAGAACATCGGCGTTCCGCTTCATCCCCGCTATCTCTATAGATGGTCAGTTCTCTCCCCAGAGGAGCTATTGAACATCAGAAACTGGATTCTCTCGGAGTACACCCTATCGAAGCAGAAGGAGGGCGAGTACATATCTCTGCCGCGTGACACCGCCTTCAAACAGCTACTCGAGAAGGTAGGGATTCCACACAGAGTGTCATCTGACAAGAAGTCGCTCATTCTTACTGACCATCCGTCTCCCATCATTGCACAGATGGGCAACATTGAACGGAAGCCTGTGGGAGAAACAGCTCTACAGATGCTCAACTCGGTCTCAGACGTCGTGTTGAAAGATAAGCTGGGATTCTCAATCGGTGCCAGAATGGGAAGACCTGAGAAAGCTCAGGAGCGAAGGATGAAACCCCCCGTACAGGTCTTGTTCCCAGTGGGTCGTTCTAGGGGAACTGAGCGCGTAGTTGACAAGGTGGCTGCAAGCATCGAATATCAGTCCAGTCTTGATCCCCAAAGTGGCGGACCAGATGCCATGACCGGTGATGTAGACGCAGCCGGTGTGAAGGTGGAGCTGGTTTCAAGAATCTGTCCTAAGTGCGGGAAGCCTCAGTTTGAGTCTCGCTGTCCGGACTGCAAGGTCCACACCACTCTGTATCCCTGGTGTGGCAAGGCTGGCTGCAACAGACCAATCAATCCATCAAAGGGTACATGCGAAGAGAAGCATCTGGACCCTCCGCGTCACACTCTGGAGTGGCAGGTTGATCTGAAGGAGATGCTTGAGCGTGTGAAAAGTGAGATTGGTGAGTACGAGGCTCACGGGGTCAGAGGTGTCCTTGGGCTCACTAATGCAAAGAAGATACCAGAGTATCTCGGAAAGGGAATCCTGCGGGCAAAACACGATGTTTACTGCTATCGCGACGGGACAGCAAGATTTGATGCAACAGATGCCCCCCTAACTCATTTCACTCCGAGGGAGATTGAGGTCCCCATTGCGAAACTTGAGGAGCTGGGGTATCTCAATGACTATCTGGGAAATCCTCTCGTTTCTCCTGACCAGATTGTTGAGCTGAAGGTCCAAGACATCATAGTCCCTGAGAACTGCGCTGACTACCTCCTCAGAGTAGGCAGGTTTGTTGACGATTGCCTTGAGAAGGTCTACGGACAGGGACGATACTACGACTTCAGAACTCAAGATGATGTAATCGGGCAACTGATCATAGGGCTGGCTCCTCACACATCAGCTGGAATCATCGGTCGGATTGTCGGGTTCACCAATGCGAGTGTCTGCTACGCCCATCCGTACTGGCATGCCGCGAAGCGGAGGAACTGCGATGGTGATGAAGACGCGATCTTGCTTGTCATGGATGCACTACTCAACTTCTCTAAGCAGTATCTTCCCAGTGGGAAGGGAGGACTAATGGATGCGCCTCTGGTCCTCTCGGTCATTCTGAACCCAACCGAGGTTGATGACGAAAGCCATAACATCGAAGTCTGCAGGAGATACCCCGCTCAGTTCTACGAGATGGTGGCGAAGGCACGGCATCCCAAAGAGGTCGAACGACTCGTCGACATTGTGAAATACAGGCTGGCTACCGAGGCCCAGTACGAAGGCTTTGGCTTCACTCACAATACATCATCCATCGACCGAGGCCCTCAGAACTCAAGGTACAAGATACTCCCTAGGATGAGCGAGAAGCTTGACGCTCAACTGCGCCTTGCCCAGATGATACAAGCCGTAGATGCACAGGATGTCGCGACTCGAGTTCTCATGCGTCACTTCTTCCGGGACATTCGAGGGAATCTTAGGGCATACTCCACTCAGAAGTTCCGTTGCTTGAGCTGCAATGAAGGGTTTAGGAGAATCCCCCTCTCTGGGAAATGCGAGAAGTGCGTCAAGGAGGGGAAAGAAGGTAAGATATCTCTGACAGTCCGGCAGAGCAATATCTCGAAGTATCTGGAAACCACTGAGAAGCTTATCCGAGAAAACGGCCTGGACGAGTTCATGCAGGAGCGACTGCGACTCATTAGGTCCTCAATGGACTCGCTGTTCATCTCAGAACAGACCACTCTCTCAGAGTTCTTCTAGCCTAGTGACTCGAGAGCAAGGGTCAGTAGCCCGTGATCCTCAATCATGCCGACGAGATTCCCCTTAACGGACAACACTGGGGCTTGGTCAATCTCTTCGTTTCTCAGAGTGCGGACACATTCTGAGACTGTCGTTATCTCTGTGAAGTTGATGATATCCTTCGTCATGACTTCCTTCACAGGTACATTTGGGAGTTTGAGGAGCTTCTTTGTGACTACCAGGAAGTCCTGCGAGGTCCAACCCCACTCCACAGCACTGTCTGTTCCGCTGAAGGTCTTCGATACATTGTCTTCAACGGTCACCTCTGAGAGCTTGATGTAGTCGCTCACAGTGACCATACCCGTGACGCCACCTCCCGCATTCAGGACGACAAGACCATTCGTACCTGCCATGTCCATAATCATATAGCTTAGCGAAACTGGCGTTTCTTCCCAGACTGCTGCAATATTCCTGTTGACGTACTTCGATATTTCCTGAGAACCGTACTTCTCATCATCCTCAAGTGTAGCTCCAAGGATGTCCGGAACCGAGAGCAGACCTACAAGTTCATCCTTTTCGACCACTGGGAGCCTTCTGAATTCATGGGCCATCATGGTCTTCAGGGCTGTCTTGATGTCTGTTCTAGGCGTTACAGTTGTGGGATCGCGAACCATGAGCAGAGCCAGCTGATTCTCGTCTGCCTTCTTCAGCAGGTTTGTCCGGGTCACCATTCCTACGAGGTTCTTGGTCCCCTTCTTGACTACAGGCACACCGTTAATCTGCTTCTCAGCCATGACCTGAAGTACATCATCTCTTGTACCGGGTACTGAAACATACACCACATCTGATTGCATGCAGTCCTTTACCATCATTGTCGAAGCTACTCCGGCTCTTAGAATACTCGCTCCGTCCGACCGCCGGCAATCATACGCTCAGCTGGTCTGAAGCAACAGTATGGAGTTCTGGGTTACCTTTTATGTCTATCTTTGAGAATCACTACCAATTTCGCTTCTCACCAAGGATTCTTCTTCAGACCCAACACATAGCCCATGGCATTGCTAACCCAGTGTATCGCCAGAGTTATGAGAATCAGAACGATGACGTAGGCAGGTTCTGGGTGAAGAACCGGGGCAGCAAAGATGAGGGCCATTATTATGAAGCCAATCTGGTCAAGGACGGGAGAAGGGTCTCCGCTCCTGACATTCACACGACGCTTCACGAATGATCCCACCAAGTCGCCGGTGAGTGCTCCTAATGACATGAGGAATGCAGCCGGAATCTGCATCGAGAGCACGTAGTCCATGTCTGTCGATACAGTCACGAAGATCTCAAGAAGGGGCCTCAGGAAGGGGGCCAGAAGAAACTGAAGAACTCCGACGAGGGTTCCAAAGACAACTCCTAGAATGAATCCACGAATGGTCTTTCCATCTCCCAAGATACGGTTGCCGTCCCGGAAGCATGCGCCTCCATCAATTGGCCGTCCTCCACCTCCCAGCACTGGCACTGCATTCGCAATCCACGCAGGCAGGCCCAACCAGACCGCCAATTCCAGGATGGCTAGCTCTTCATACATACTCGGGACTCCGTGCTTCAGCCCACTGCGGGCAATTTCACTCTTTCTCATCTGGCAGTGTCACAATGAAGCCCTGTGCCGAGAGGTAGAGTCTCCCCTCATTCGGAGTCCCCTCTGGTGAGAGTCGCCGGATGACTCGTTCTGCTGTCTTGGTTGCTGTCCCGACTCTAACCGTGTAGTCTGACCAGTACGAGAGGATGTTTCTTGCCACAGGTTCGAACTCCTCTTGTCCGTCTGGCCGTGATGTAACTTGATTCACAACAACCACAGCAAGGCCGCGCTTCAGTGCCAGGCCCTTCAGTACTCCCGCCTGTCGGTTGAGCTCCCGGTGGTTCCGATAGTTCGTTTTTCGGTCATCCATGTTCAGCCTGTAATGCCTAGTCAGAGTGTCAATCACAATCACCTTGGTGTCTTCGCGTGCGTAGAGGTCGAGGTCATCTATCAGAGCTCCTTGTTCCTCGAAACCCCTTGGGGATAGCATCTTGACCCTGCTCTCAATCTTCGAGTACTCCTCGCCTGTGATCTGCTCCAATCTTGTGACAGGAGAGGCTGTTTCTGTATTGACGTAGATGGAGCCATACCCAAGTTTCAACGAAGAGCTAACGAACTGAAGTGCCAAGGTAGTCTTCCCCGAGGCCGCTCTTCCGAATATGTGAGTAATCGCCTCGGTGTGCAACCCTCCTATCATGATCCGGTCAAGCAGACCAACTCCAGACGGAAGAATCAAATCCTGACTCACTCTCGGATGGATATCCTCGTTTAAGTGATAAGCGTATCTGGATGTCTCCTCACCATGCACAGATGGCAGGCTGCTATCGCGACAGAGAATCCCAAACTCATGTATCTTCTTGTTGAGCTCCTGAAGCGCCTCGAGCTCAGTTTCATCTTGTGTACCCCAGGCGATGAACGGTTATGTGATGCCAAGGTCATTCTCACTACGCCATCAGAAGCACATAGAACTGGAACCACTGATCCCTTGGTTGTGGAGGAGGGTTTTGACGCACTCCTGTTGACAATTGGCCTGCTTGCTCGCCTCCACGATATCGAGTACCCTAGATATGCCTACATTGGTGTCGATCCAGGCATGATGTCTGGCATAGCCTTGGTAACAGACGGACACACACTCTTTCAGAACTCGTTTGGTTCTCCTCGAGCAACCGCCGAGGCGGTTGTGCGTCTGAAGAGTGCAGTAGCATCGGTCTTTCCCGGATGCAATTCCATTGTGAGAATAGGTGAAGGTTCACGCCTCTTCTCGGTGCTCCTCTTCAGAGCAGTATCTGATGTCCTGAGCAAGGAAGAAATCGAGGTCGTCAACGAAGAAGGCACCACGCTGCCAGGCGGACCGGGATCGAATGAGTCATCTGCCATCTTGATTGCGGGACGAAGGGGGAGAGCGATGGTGGATGGTGACTTGACTCTTGAAGCCAAGCCCGGTTACATCAAGTCACTGAAGACCCTGGTAAGAAGAGCCACGCGCAGCAGACGATCCGTTTCCACCGAAACTGCCAGAGCGGTAGTCGTAGGAGAGAAGAGTCTCGACCAGCTGCTGGATGAGCTCGCTAAGAGAGGAAAAAGCTCCTGACGTGCTGTTCAACCATCTCAGAGTTGTCCACGACTTGGTGAGTTACCTCTCGCAACCACTCCGGGATGAAACGTCTGAGATAGGGTGTCCCAAACCGCTGATCAAGCATGATGATGACACCTCTATCGTCCATCCGTCTTACAGGCCTTCCTGCAGCCTGGATGGCCCGTGTCATTGCTGGAAGAACATAGGCATAGTCACGACCCCGTCCTGAGAATCTTCTATCATAATACTCAATCATCGCATTGACTCTGGGTGTGGGAACAGCATAGGGCACTCCTACCACAACGACACTCTCCATGGACGGGCCTGGGAAATCACCTCCCTCGGAGTTTCTTCCTCCCTGCACCCCAAGAAGCACCGCGCTGCCGTCTGCCCCTCTCCCTTTGAACTCCGCTATCATCTTGTCATTCTGAGAGGTCTTCATTTTTGGCATCTCGACAAAGAGGTCGACCCCGAGCTGCTTCTCTAATCCTGCATCCAGTAGTCCCTTGAGCACACGATAGCTTGCTGTGAATATGCCTGTATTGCCGGGGGTGGCGTGCGCGACAGCCACACAATGAGCAACCATTCTCTCGTATGTCTGGGTTCCCCGGTTCTGGTATGATGTGTCAAGCCCCTCGACTATTAGCCCCAGCCTGTTCTTCTTTGCGAACGGATTCCTGAAGGTTGCTACGAGTGAATCGTGATCGAAACCAAGCATTTCCGCGTACGCTGTCAATGGTGACATGGTTCCGGACACTGCGACAGAGCTATGGAGGGCGTTCAACACACGTGAAGTGACAGAGGTCGGATCAAGTGCGGTGATGTCTAGCGAGACTCGTCGGTTTCCAGCAATACCCACTGCCGATGTGACGAAGAACTTGTAGTCCTCCCTACCCGCGAGACTCCGGCATCGAAGCATGAACTCAGCCACTCTATGAATCGCCGAACGTGGAAACTTACCAGCTCTCAGCAGTCCACGCCGGATCTTCAACCCGAAGTCCCTCATGTATGAGAGGACATCTTCTGATGGAGTCAACCCTGCAGTAGTAACGCTTCCTCCAATCAGTTTGCTGGGGTCCACTACCTTCTCCCCCACTCTCTCCAAGTCCGAGGCCTCATCAAGTATCACCTTGGCAAGAGCCCTTGAGAAGTCCTTAGACCTAGAATCATGGTAATCTGTGGCCTCTCTCACCGCCTGCCTTACTGTTGTCAGCGGAAGAGAGTCACTTGCACAATCGAGGGCTGTTGTAGGAACATTGTGGGCCTCATCCTGAATCCGCACGATTTTCGATGGGTTTGTGCCAAGTTCGGGGAGGGTGATCTCGAGGATCCAAGGGTCGAAGACATAGAGGTATGATAGCGCCAGAACATCAACTACCTTGGCCACTCGTCTGGCAAACTCATAGGGACACATATTCCGTTTCTTGGTGATACTAACAATCTCAGGAGCTGTGAGGACCTTCTTCGGCAGGTCCGCCAGGAGATCTTCTGGTTCGCCTGCATCCCTGAGGTTCT
>JAEOUG010000108.1 GCA_016839445.1 Candidatus Thorarchaeota archaeon | reverse complement strand
ATCGGTTGATTTAGGCTCATTTCGTAACCTCTCCATGGTTTCCATGCAGACTATCTGCGTCAAAGGGGATTCTGTTTTAACGCTTCCGTCGTGTATCTACCCAACACTCACTTCTTCCTTCGTTTGGTGGCGGTTGACTGGGGATTCATCAGAAGGTCGATGGACCCGGTTCCGAGAGGAATAAGCTGACCTAGAATCACGTTCTCGGTTATTCCCTTGAGCGGGTCTCGTGTTCCAGCAATGCCAGCTCCCAAGAGATGTTTGATAGTCACTTCGAAGGCAGCACGTGCAAGAGCGCTATTCTTGGAGCCCGATATTCCATGTCGGCCGATTTGCCTGATTGTGCCGTCAGCCGTCATCATATCAGCAACCAGAATGATGTGCCGAACGTCAACGTCCATTCCCTGCTCGTTGAGCACACTCATTGCTTCCTTGATTATGGCATTCCTTGTGGCCTCAATTCCGAGGACTTGGAAGATCTCCCTCAGGTTGTTCGTGTAGATCTTGTGGGGATTAAGTCCCTCGACCTCAAGACCATCCTGGAGATTGGAACCTTCGGTATAGAGGATATAGGAATCGCCCTCTTTCCGAATGACTACGTGGGTGACATCATTGATTCCCTTGACTCGCACTTCTCTAATCTTCTCACTTAGTCTCTGGAGTTCTGCGAGGGTGTCGTTTGCTGGATAGACGATTATGTTGTTGTCGCCTTCCTCGACTTCGCCCTTCCCCTTGATTTTCTCCTCAATAGCACGCGCAACGTCCTCATTTGTCAGGGCCTTGTCATCCATAAGCTCGGGGTCAAGCCGGATGTCGATGGCCTGTCTCAATAGGTCGATTGACACGTTGCTTGCTACACTCTCTACAAGCACCATCTCGATGTTTCTGGCGATGTTCCTAGCGGCGTTGCGATCTCCCGCCAGTTCATCAGAGAGATGAATCCTCATTGTAGGAGTGCTTGGGTTATTCCTTGCATCGACGATCTCAATGAGCCTTGGAAGGCCTTGGGTGACGCTGAGTTCTGCAACACCTGCATAGTGGAATGTCCTGAGCGTCATCTGTGTGCCGGGCTCTCCAATACTCTGGGCAGCCACTGTTCCAACAGCTTCACCAGGCTCGACCAGAGACCTCTCGTAAGACTCGATAACATTGTCGCAGATATCATCAAACTCCTTCTTCGTGAGGCCCAGAGCGCGCACCTTCGTTTCAAGCTCAGTCATTACGCTTTCAGGAAGTCGTTTCTCATCCCGCATTGTTTCGAAGCGTTTCTCCATGTGGACTACAACAGCATCCTTTGTCGCCGCAGGCTTTGGCGCTTTCTTGGTGTCTGCCTTCGTGGTCTCCTTTGGTTTCGTGGAGGTCTTCTTTGTCGTGACTTTCTTGTCAGGCTTCGCCTTGGTGCTAGCCTTCTTTGGGGTCTTGCTTTCCTTGTCGCTGGTTGACTTCTTTGTTGACTTCGACATCTTGTAACCTCCTAGTCCATCCGGGTCATCCCCAGTACTTTCTCTATTGCGATGTCTATGTTCACTGAACGACCATGGTCAGACTTACTCGGATCCACACCATCGTCACCGAATCTGAACTGGACAATGCGACCAGGAGCAGTCCGGACAGTACCATCGCCCTCCACCTTCAGGTCCTGCAGAGCTGTCATCAGACGACGCTGCATGTATCCAGAGGTTGAAGTTCTGACGGCTGTGTCTACAAGACCCTCCCTTCCTCCGGCAGCATGGAACCAATACTCTACGGGATCAAGTCCACTCTTATAGCTGGACGTCACGAATCCTCGTGCTCGTGCTCCAAGGTCACCTCTTTCGAAGTGGGGAAGAGTCCTGCCAACGTATCCTCGGCTGATTCGCTCTCCTCTCACAGCCTGCTGCCCCACAACGGCGGCCATCTGCGAGAGGTTAAGACGAGAACCACGAGCACCTGTCTGTGCCATGATGACTGCCGCGTTCTCCAGACCGAGATGTTCACCTGCTACTTCACCTGCCGAGTCTCGTGCCTCAGCAAGAGTCGCCATTATTCTCTGCTCAAGGGTTTCGAGGAGAGTCTGACCGGGGTTGGGGTCAAGCTCGCCTCGCCTGTAAGTTTCTATTAGCTGATTGACCTTCTCGTCTGCTTCATCGAGGATACGCTTGATTCGCTGGCTGGCTTCACGTGGAAGAGTCACATCATTCAGACCCATAGAGAAGCCCCTGTCAGTGATAAGCCGCACTAGAAGCTTACCCACGGAGTCCATGAAGATACGACCTGCTGTTGGGCCTTGCTCCTTTATGATGCGGTGAAACAGTGAATCGGGCTCACCAGCCCCAAAGGCTTTCTCGTCAACGACTCCGAATTGCAGTCTGCCGTCGCGTACAACCACAAAGGCATCGTATTCGCAGTCTTCCCTCTTGCAGACGGTGCATTTCCTGCATATGTTGGCCTTGAATGAGATGTTGATTCCTTCGGGAATGAACATGCTGAAGATCTGCTTTCCGGTCCAGAGCTCAAGAGGCGCTTTGATTGCCGGCTCTGGTAGCATTCCTTCGTAGTTACCTGTGGCAAGAAGCTGATTCACTTGGTTGCGAGTGTAGAGGCTTGACTTCCTTGTGAGCAAGAATGCAGCAGATATGTAGTCCTGCAATGCACCAATGATTGGGCCTCCATACCTTGGAGAGAGGATCTGCTCCTGTACTCGCATCAAGACTCTAGCCTCTGCGCGAGATTCCTCTGATTGAGGAACATGCAGATTCATTTCGTCACCGTCGAAGTCTGCGTTGTATGGCGGGCAGACGTATAGTGACAGCCTGAAAGTGCGATAGGGCATGACTCGAACCTCGTGCGCCATGATAGACATCCTGTGAAGTGAGGGCTGTCTGTTGAACAGGACTATGTCCCCATTGCTCAGATGCCGTTCCACTACAAAGCCAGGAAGAATACTCTCAGCAATCATGGTTCGATCTTTCACAAACCGGAGGTCAACTCGTCGGCCATCATCTCGAATCAAGTAGTTGGCTCCAGGATGAATGTCCGGCCCTCGAATCACTAGTTCTCTCATCTCCTCGATGTTCCACTCTGTCACCCTTTGAGGGATGGTCAGGATTCGAGCAATCTGCTCAGGAACTCCAACCTCATTCATGCTGAGATTTGGATCGGGAGAGATGACTGTTCGAGCGGAGAAGTCGACTCGCTTCCCTGAGAGGTTGGACCTAAACCGCCCTTCCTTGCCCTTCAATCGCTGGGCTAGAGTTCTCAGGGCCCGGCCTGACCTGTGTCGTGCCGGTGGGATTCCACTGACACCGTTATCAAAATAGGTGGTACAGTGATACTGAAGTAGCTCCCAAAGGTCTTCAACAATGAGTTGAGGAGCCCCTGCATCCAGATTCTCCCGGAGTCGCTGGTTGATTCGAATGATATCAATGAGCTTGTGGCTGAGGTCATCTTCAGAGCGCACACCAGACTCCAGCGTGATAGAGGGGCGAACTGTGACGGGGGGAACTGGAAGAACAGTAAGGATTGACCACTCAAGACGGGCTGCTCGGGAGTTTATTCCAAGGAGTCTGTAGTCATCATCACTGATGTTCTCTAGCCTCGCCCTTATGTCAATGGGAGTGAGTCTGACGGAACCAGCCTCTCCAACTTCATAGATAGAGGTGGGCTTCTCAAGTTTGAGCTTGAGCTGTTCAGCCTCACAGTGCTGGCAGGTCTTAGCCTTCGCAGCACGCTTCAGAATATCATTTGACAGTGTTGCTGTCCTCTGCCCGATATCCGGGTACCTCTTGAACAACCTCTGGTAGTGAGCAATCTCCTCATCGGACAAGAGAACTCTGTTGCACTCTCTGCATATTGCGCGGAGAACCTTATGGATGACCTTTGCATACCCTTCGTGCATTATTGGACGGGCTAGCTCAATGTGTCCGAAGTGTCCCGGGCAGTTGCCGACTCTGTTTCCACAGGTTCTGCATCGCTGACCCGGATCAATGACACCCAGCTTCGGATCCATGATTCCACTGTCAATTGGATAACCGTCTTCATCGTACGTATCGGCTACGACGATTTGTGCAACAGACATCTTGCGAATGTCCTCGGGGGATAGAAGACCGAACTCGATTGAATCGACCTTCTTGGTAGTTAGACCTGAGATCATCTTAGATCATCTCCTTGAGCCTGAGCCTGGTGGCCAGACCCAGCGACATCATCTCTTGTATGAGAAGCTTGAATGCATAGGAAACCACTACACTGCTGATCTTCGCGTTAGTGCCACAGATCGGGCAGTAATACTGGTCCTTGTTCCTGTCATATACGCCAATCAGTCCACAGTCCTCACAGACGAGCATGTTGCTCTTGTCAGACTCATCCAGCAATCGGCCTTTGAGGAGGATTGCGGCGCCGTGTCCAATGAGCACGTCGCGCTCCATCTCTCCAAATCGAAGACCACCTTCTCTGGCTCGGCCCTCAGTAGGTTGTCGCGTGAGAATCTGAACTGGACCACGAGCTCTCGCATGGATCTTGTCAGCTACCATGTGGTGCAGTTTCTGATAGAAGATGACACCCATGAAGATGTCCACCTTCAGTCGCTCGCCAGTTATTCCCGAGTACATGGTTTCTCTGCCGTTGTGTTTCAGGCCGTGCCTGCGCAGAATCGCGAAGAGCTCTGGTTCAGTCACACCAGAGAAGGGTGACGCATCCTGCTGCTTGCCCTCCATGCACGCCGCCTTGCCTGCAACCATCTCAAGTATCTGACCAATGGTCATCCGGCTTGGAATGGCATGAGGGTTAATCAGAAGATCCGGAACAACGCCATCTTCTGTGAACGGCAAATCTTGCTGAGGGACTATGTAGCCGATGACTCCCTTCTGTCCGTGACGTGAAGCGTACTTGTCGCCCAGCTCGGGAATCCTGAGGTCTCTTACTCTTACTTTCACAAGACGATTTCCATCGATAGTTTCAGTGAGAATGACGTTGTCAACTACGCCAGATTCGCCATGGCGGACTGCCACTGAGGTTTCTCGTCGATTGGGTGATGCAATCTCGAACTCTGAATATTCCTCGAGGAATCTAGGAGGTGACGTTCGTCCAATGAGCACATCGCCGCCTTGGACTTCCACCTCGGTCTCGATTATACCATCTTCACCGAGATTCCTGTAAGACTCTGAAGCGCGGTATCCTCTGACACTTCGCTCGGGAATCTCGAATCTGTCCTCTTGGCCGCCAGGATACTTGCGCTCTTCGCTTTCGTAAACTCGTGTGAAGGTACTCCGGCCTAGGCCTCTCTCAATGGACGCCTTGTTCATTATCAGGGCGTCTTCTATGTTGTAGCCCTCGAATGAGAGGATTGCCACAATGAAGTTCTGTCCTGCAGGGCGCTCCTCATATCCAATAGCGTCCATAGCACGCGTCTTGACAAGCGGCACCTGAGGATAGTGGAAGAAGTGCGAGCGTGTGTCAGCTCTGAATCTGAAGTTCGCGGCTGGCACTCCTACCGACTGCTTTGCCATGCCAGCCATGTACACATTACGTGGTGACTGGTTCCTCTCTGGGAAGGGTATCAGGGCAGCGGATATGCCAAGTATTGTGGCGGGCACAATCTCTAGGTGTGTGGTGTTCGGACCAATCTCATTAGGATACATTGCGATGAGTGTGTTCTCTTCTTCTTCAGCATCAATGAACTCAACGATGCCGTTGCGAAGAATGTCCAAGAAGCTCCACTCGGCTTCGTCTACCATGCGGAGATGCTCTTCTGTGAGCCGGCTCTTGCCATTCTCCACGACAATCACTGGCCTTCGAACTCGACCTGCATCGCAGTTCACCTGAACCTCGTGTGTATCTTCGTAGTAAGCAATGTTCGTCTGGGCGTCAATCTCTCCAGCCCTTCTCTTCTGACGAATTGTCTTGACAAGTACCTGTGGAGCTGAGTGAATACCGACCAGTCTCCCATTGAGAAAGACATCGGCTCCTTTCGCACCTCGCTTCCCACGTATCTTGTCAATAGCTGTGACCTCGGCCTTGACTAGCGCTCTCTCAATTGACTCCTCATCAGTGCCCACTGAGATGTATGCCATCATTGCTATGTTCTTCACTAGCCCGCAGTTGGGACCTTCAGGAGTTTCGTTGGGGCAGATCTTCCCCCAATGCGTGGAATGCAGGTCTCGTGCCTCGAAGTGAGGCTGTGAACGAGATAGGGGAGATACAACCCTGCGCAGATGAGAAAGGGATGAGATGTAGTTGGTCCGATCCAGCAGCTGTGACACGCCTGCCTTGCCACCGACCCAGTTTCCAGTAGCGAGAGCGTGCTTCAACCTCTGAGTAATCACATCCGCCCTCACTGCAGTCCTGATGTTTGGCTTGCGGCCTCTGACTGCAGTACGTTCGAGCTGGTACTTGATGTCACGCGTGAGTGAGTAGAGTGCCACTCTGAAGAGTGACATGAGGAGGTCCCCTGAGAGTTTCAACCTCTTGTTTGCATAGTGATCCTTGTCATCAGGTGTGCGTTTACTCAATACTAGCTCTAGGAGGCGCTCAACCATCTGGCCCAGGTAGTAGGCCTTGTGCAGACGGCTATCCTCTTCTGTGCCAACATGTGGCAATAGGTAGCGGTCCAAGACCTTCTCAGCACGAGAGAGCCTGTATTCCTTGGTCTGTCCAACGGCAACTCGCTTGCCAATGAAGTCAAGGGCGTTCACCCGGGTGGAGCCTTCTTCTTCATCTCGCGCCGCATTGATGGGAGCTGACTGTTCAATAGTCACAATGAGCTCATTGCGAATCTCCTCGTCGTCTGAGATGACATCCACAATCTCCTTGTCTGACTCCAGACCAAGAGACTTGAGAAGAATCGCAAGAGGAATCTTGCCCGGCACAGAGGGGAAGGAAACTCGTAGTTCTCCACTGCGCTTCCGTTCAATCGTGACAGGCGCTCTGAATCCGCGAGAAGTGGAAAATACCTTCGCAATGTGCGTATAACTCGAGCTCTTGCTTGCTTCTTCAATGAGGATTCGGTTTGGCGCCAAATCTTCCTGTGTTACTAGAACTCGCTCAGAGCCATTGATGATGAAGTAACCGCCAGGATCCTTTGGATCTTCTCCATGAGCGATAAGTTCCTCATCCGACATCTCGTGCAGGAGGCACTTCTCGCTTCGGAGCATTATTGGCATGTCGCCAATGTAGATACGCAGGGTCTCCAGTCTAGTTGACACGGATCCTTCTTTCCTTACAGGAGTCATCTCCAGATGGAGCTTGCTGGCATACGTGAGATTCCGTATACGAGCTTCATTCGGAAAGAGTGCATGCTCACTGCCATCAGCCTCACGGACTGATGGTGGGTCGATAGCAATCTCTCCGAGTTCTACAGTGTAGCCCTCTATCTTTGGAGTGAGCCTCGCAACGCTGTCAACTACTTGCTGTAACTCCTCTCTGATGAACCGATTGAATGAGTCAAGATGCTGACCTACTAGTCCGTATTGGTCAAAGAATGCCTCCATTACCGGCCAGTACTTGTCCCGTTCTTGTGCGCCTGCTGCCATGTAATCACACCGTGATCGTGAAGGACGGGGGAACTACTGCAGACATACACGCTTCCCAACGCATGGAACCCAGAAATCCGAGCTCACACATCTGCCGCAATAGCCGCCCCGTTTGTTGTTTTGCTCTCGCAGAACCCGACCCTTTAGTGCCATGGCGGACAGTGGCGGGCTCGGCGGGATTCGAACCCGCGGCCCTTTCACCTGACCTCGGCGAGTCCGAGGCCACCAGGTTAAAAGCCTGCTGCGCTACCTGGCTGCGCCACGAGCCCATGTCGCGTCAGATGGGTAAGGTCCCATAGCACAGTGCCTCTTCTTGCATGACAAGAAGTCTCATGTCAGATATACACAGCCATGCATGAGGGAAGCAGTTCTGTCTGAGCAGCGGACGGGGAATTCTGTAGCCATAAAAGGGTTACGATAAAACGACGAAATGGCATAACATCTAAGGACGGCTTGGCTCTGTGAGCCACTTGCACATACATCTCCGACAGTAATAAACTTACTCTGTCACTTGGCAAGGATTGCTCCCGTAGTGAGGAAAACGATTGAATAGCCCGAAACATGGACTCCTTTCAGGTATTTAGGGGTTTCAGGATTTACTGTGGTATTATATACTAATCCTACGTGTTCAGCACTACCATATTCCGTCTATGGATATGAGTATAGAACACTGGGATTGAAGGACAATGGACATCAGTATTGCAGATTGGGAGATGCTCGATCTTGAACGGATAGCCCAGCTGATCTACGAAATCTTCGCAGCAGGCAATCCAGACTGGGGAGAGAGTAATACTCCTGCCAAGATTGAATCATACCTTACCGAATTCGAGAGTGATGACGACCAGTCTTACATGGGGGTCACGTATCACTGGGAAGACAATCTCGTTGGCTTCGTTGGTCTGGGAGTCACAAGGACCAGCGTGGAGATGAATCCGACTTGGCTTGGAGGGGATCCGTTCGTATCTCCAAATCCAGAGTTGGATCGGGAGGAGGTGGGCATGGACCTGATCAGTTGGATTCGTAGGTGGGCTGTGGAGAGGGAGTTCGAGTCTATCATCTTCTACAGAAGTCACTCTGAGTCCACAGCACGGGCGCTTCAGAGATTCGCAATGGAGATGTATCAAAGAATCGGTTTCAACATCAGAGAGAGAGACATCTTCATGGAATATGAACTAGAGAATCATGCCATTGAAACCCTTGCCGTACCTGAAGGATATGATATCGTTCCAGTCAGAGAAGTAGACCATGAGAATCTGTTCAGGTGTTACTACGAAACCTTCAGTCAAGGGCAGTCGCCTTTCTTCTTCGATCAGAGTGATAACGAGAGGAGGCAGTACTTCCAGACCTGGTCTAAACCGGAGAGTCTGGCAACCGATGCCACAATTGCCATTCTAAGTGGGACCCACATTGCGGGATTCTCGTTTGCCCGTCCATACGGTATTGAGGGTAACTATCTTGTTGAATGGATGGGAGTCCACCCAGACCATAGAGAACACGGCCTCGGCGAGTTTCTGATGAGGCACATTGCTAATGTAGCCAAGCAAAGCGGATACCAGACAATGAGCCTCTCCTGTGCGGTCACAAACACAAGAGGACATAGTTTGTATACGAAGCTGGGATGGTACGAGAACGGTGGAGAAACAATAATGGCTCTGAAGCTGAAGTAAGCTGCTCCGACAACTTTAATAGAAAACCGACTTTGCAGCGTGCTGAAGCCCCTGTAGTGTAGTCCGGCCTAGCATTCAAGACTGTCAATCCAAGCGGATTGGCGCTTGAAGCAGACCTCTTGAGTTTCTCTCATTGTGTTGAGAGGGACAGAGACAGACCCGGGTTCGAATCCCGGCGGGGGCGCCACTTCTTCCTTTTACCTTGGTTACGAGTTGCTAAACGAGTTTGAGTGATACCCCTACTCTTCAATGCCAAATGCTTTCTCTCTGTCATTGCCTCTGAAGTAGGGATCATTCCTATCGATTAATCCATACTTGATTGCGAACATCGCCTTCTCGTAAAGCATCTTGTTCAGCCCTCTTCCGAGTTCTGTTAGTACATATTCGGCACGAACGGGGCTCATAGTAACTAGCTTCTTCTCAATGTAGCCATGTTTCTCTAATCCCTTTAGCTGATCTGACAAGACCCTACTACTCAATTCAGGGTGCACCTCCAAGAAGACCAAGAAGTCCTGAAAGTTAGTAAAGCAGAGATTGACCATGGTGTCAAGCCGCCTCTGAAAGAGAAGGTGATAGATCTCGAGAGGTTCGCCACAATCTTTGTTGGTTCTCCGAACTGGTACAGTACTATTGCACCGCCAGTTGCCACATTTCTCTCAGAACATGATCTGTCCGGAAAAAACGTGATTCCATTTGTGACTCATGGGGGCGGCGGTGTGGCAAACTGTAATACGGACATCAAGAAACTGGTTGGAAACGCAACAATACTAGAAGGACTTGCCATCTCCGGGTATCGGGCTGGAAGCGTCAGGCAAGAAATACAGAGTTGGTTAGCACAAGTCCAGATGACTAGTGATTGATGACAGCCTGTGGAAGTGAGATAGAGTCAATTCTTCTGATCGAACCCCGGCGGCGGGCCATCTCTCTTCGTAAGATGTATATCTCACTGCAGTTCAGTAGCTGTTGGGTGATTTTCGTAGGCGAGTCGGTTAGCAGGAAGAAGGACAGAGGAATGACTCTCGGTGGAGCTACAATCATCTTTCTGCTCATCTCGTTCCTAGTCTGCGCTCTGGATTACGGTTCGCTGGTCTGCTACCTTACAACTCTAATCGCATTCGGACTTGGGGGCGTCTTGCTGGTACACGAGTTCGATGCTGAGAATGATTTCAAGAGAGGGGAGAGGAATGGATGGCTTCTGCTCGTCGCAAGTGGGATAGCTTTCACTCTGCTTGCTCTTGTGATGTCCCTGGGAGTTTCTGAGAATGGCATTGTGTTAGCGGCGTTCGGTCTAATCTCCATCGCATTGCTTGCAATAGCAGCGACAGGCCTTTGTTTCGTCCTTTACTTTGATTACTCCGCGTTCAAGTCCAAGGGAGGAGGAGTTGAACACCAACTGCATGATTGAATCCCGGCGGGGGCGCCACTCTCTGCTTTCTGTCATGCACCGTGAACTTCTTGAAGCTGCCGTGAATGAACTACACTGGTGCCAGGAATGACAGAGTTCTATGAAACATGCTACGGTGCAATGCGAGCACAGAGTACCTCGGTTGCTAGAACCATTGTGGAAGCAAGCCGTTCACCCGCAAGTGTTTTGCAGGACAAAGATACCGTCATCTTCGTGGGCTGCGGAGATTCATACGCTGTAGCAGACTTCGGTAAGTGGTGTATGCAATCCGCTGGCATCAAGTCACTGTGTCTCTCTCCAGACGAAACAAGATATGTGCCAATTGGCTCGAACACGGCAGTAGTTGGTATAACGGCATCGGGGAGGAGTTTGGTCACAATCGACGCGCTGGCCCGGGCAAGAGCCAGCGGAGCTACTACTGTGGC
Source organism: Candidatus Thorarchaeota archaeon (assembly GCA_016839445.1). Classification (GTDB taxonomy): domain Archaea; phylum Asgardarchaeota; class Thorarchaeia; order Thorarchaeales; family Thorarchaeaceae; genus SMTZ1-45. Next base: position 630 of record JAEOUG010000108.1, on the reverse strand, counting down.
TCTGACTGACAATCCCGATGGCGCAGCTTCAGAACACGCAGATGAACTCTGGGTTACCAAGTCTCATGTGCCGACCTACGATACAAGCCCTTCTGCTCCAACCACGGCGGCGATGGCTTACCTCCTGAATCTGTTGAGCACGTTTGATAACATCTACGGAGACGCACTAGACCGAGATCTTCGCCGACTGCAGAGCCTTGATGAAAGGGCGCTTGTCTGGGCAGAGCAAGAGGGTAAGATCATCTCGGATCTGACCTGTGAGGAGCATCCTATCTATCTCATCTCTGAGGGGCCAAACTACGTTGCAGCGCAGATTGGCATGATGAAGTTCAACGAATACTCGATTACCAGAGGGATAGCGTCCCTTCGGGAGGAGTTCTGTCATCACCACAATCTTGGTCTCAAAGAGGAAGACAGTGCCGTTTTGGTGACTGACACATCCCGGTCTGGCCAAAATGATGATTACTTGAGGGTCTTGAAGGACACTCTCAAGCTCAGAACGTATCAGCTCCAAGCTCCTGACTTCTTAGGACTTGAAACCCAGCTAGCGCAGGTAATCCCCAACTGTTTTGTACTGCAAATGGCTGCTTTTCATGGCGCACTACGGCTGAATCCTGAAAAGACTCAGTT
>JAEOUG010000107.1 GCA_016839445.1 Candidatus Thorarchaeota archaeon | reverse complement strand
TGGTTCGCGGGATTGCTGCCGAACCCTCATGGGCGCGGCATGGATACACAATGGTCTACCCTCTCGGAGAAGGCCCCATAATGACTGTCCCTGGCGGCTACTCCCCGGGATCCGGCCTACAGGTGAGAATCACAAAAGTGTTGAGCAGTGGTCTGGTCGAAGGCGAGGTTGATCGTGCTGATTAGTCACCACGGGAATCCGTCGTAAGAAAAGCTTCATATTGATACAGTATCCCGAACCCGTGTTGTCGAGCTTAGCTCAGACAGCGTCCTGAACTCTATCTGGAGAAGCCCACAGTGTACAGATGCCACAAATGTCACAAGGATGTAACGCCGGAAGGGCTGAAGGCATTGCCCGGCGTCAAATGCCCATATTGCGGAGGCCGAATCCTCTACAAGATTCGTCCACCTGTTGTAAAGCGAGTCAAGGGTGTCTAATCAGATAGATTCACCAAAATCTGATTCCTCTCCAATTGGAGTGGGTTCTCGTGCAATTCATTGTCGGCTATGATCTCGAGTCTTTCAAGGAGTACTACAGGACCCTCGATGACCTTCACCAGTTTTACCGACTCCATGGCACGGGGTCGAACTGCCCCGATCTTGGGGACGACGAAACTCGGCATATCATGCGAGATCCAGACCATCTCATCGTCTGGGTGGAGAAGTCTGAAGTCATCGGTCATGCGATCTGGCACGAAACCACTACAGACGAGATGGTCCCAGGAGACCCACGCAGCGAACCCGACAAGGCCGCCTTGCGTGAACTCTTTGAAGGAGCAACAGGGAACCTTGTCGAGCTACATGAGGTCTGGCTACGGACAGAACATCGTGGCAATGGATACGGACGTCGTTTCTTTGAGTTCTTTGAGGATTTCGCAGGTCAGAGGGGATACGCAGGGATTGTGTACTATACGGATACTCCTGCAGCCATCGCTCTGTGCAGGAAAACTGGATACAGGGAGGCTCCAGAACCTCTCGAGGGAGAAGGATGGTATGTCTTTGCGCGCCGGCTTCGTGTCGAGCTCTGATGCTCTCGGGTCATCCCCAGATCCACGGTCTGAATACTAAGTATGTAGCAGCAATAGTGGATGCCAAGAATATCATGAGAAAGAGCAGTGAAACGAGTTTCCTCCTTCTTGACTTCCTCACGTCTATCCCTCCTGACCGATTAGGATGCTCCCAAGCTTCTCAAGACCATCCACTCCTCTGACTTCGCCATCGAAGAGGGGAACTTCCGTCAAGTCCATGTCCTTGTACAGGTCTCTTATGTCCTCTAGGTTGTTCTGCTGCATCTTGTAGCGCTTATCACAGAATTGACAGTCAGGATTCGGAGGGACTAGCTGGTTCACCACAATGTGCGTGGCAGGTATGTGCCAAGAATTCAGGCTGGCCAAGAGCCTCTGGGTTTCAAAGACGGCCATCGCCTCAGGTATCATGACAACGACAAACTGCGTTGTGTCTGGGTCAGACAGCTCGATTCGTGCTTGTCGTATCTTGTCCTTTGTCTGTTGAAGCATTTTCCAGGAGTCATCTTCGGCATCACTTCCGCCGCCAAACATGCCACGGAGATTGGAGAGCATAGAGCTCATCCTCTGACGGAGCGTTAGCATCTTCCCAAGCCAGCTGTCGAGAAGATCGGGAAGCTCTAGTAGCTTCAGAGTGTGTCCGGTCGGCGCTGTGTCAAAGATGATTCTGTCGTATGATGAGTCCTCGATGAACTCCAGGATTTTTCCGAATGCCATAGCCTCATCTGACCCCGGTGGGGCCATGCCGGTCAGGTCTCCCATTAGATCAGAGGCAATGGCCACATCGGGGCCAGACATGCTTCCTCCCATGGCCTTCTGGAAATCCTCCATGCCCTTCTGGGTGTTGATCTCCATTCCCCACAGACGGTCCACTCCTTCAATTGGCACGATGTCTCCGCCTGAGAGATCCTGATTGAAACTATCACTGAGACTATGGGCAGGGTCTGTGGACAGCACAAGAGTACGGAAGCCTAGCTTCGCCGAGAGCACTGCCATAGCTCCCGCGCAACTGGTCTTACCTACGCCTCCCTTACCGCCCGAGAGGATGAACTTCACTGTGTCGTTCTTGATGATATCATCTAGTGTCATCAGAGGACCTCTATGCCGCCTGATTCCGAGAACTCTATTAATCCTTCCATACGTTAAAGAAGGTGCAGACACCACTATTTGCCGGCAAGCGGGCACGCACCACGAGAGAAAGAGGAACGACAATGTCATTTCCGCAGGTTAGGACAACAGCTCTTGAGTTTCCATCCACCGTATTGCGCCTGCTGAATGTGTCAATTCCTGACGGTCTCATGCCACCGAATCAGGAGCTTGTGGCCAAGTTCAACCCCAAGGCACTGGTCATGGTGGTAATTGACAACTTCGGTCTCTTCGAGGCCGTTGTGTACAAGCCTGAGGCATTGATCAAGCACATGGAGGCCCTAGCTCTTCTCGAAACGAATGATCCCTACGCGATTCCCTTGGTGAACTCACTTCTCCACGGCCCTGACTCGAGTTTCCACCTCATCGAGCATGTGAAGAATCATGGGCTGCCTACAAGCGTCATCTGTAGGGCTGCAGACATGCCTAGTTTCCAGTTCAATCCATTATACACAGTCAGCATTCGTGATGACATGGCCACTTACATTCAGGCAACCAAGATGATCCCGAAGACTCAGTTCCTCTACCTTCACTTCTTAGACTTCGAGAGCCTCTATGCCCAGTATGGACATAGGACCCCACCTAAGACTCTGCTTGAGCAGATAGTGCGCAGAACTGACAACTGGATAAAGATACTTCATCGTCAGGCCCGTGAGGGGACGCTCTTCATCGTCGTTGGAAACCACGGGCGTCATCCGGTGCCTCTGAACTACGAAGGGAAGCTTGCTGAGTGGAGGCAGGCGAATGCACCGATTGCCATGATGTTCCAGAAGCGTTCGAAATAGGGCTAAAGAAGCGAAGGTATGCCGAACGCAATTGCGATGACTGCGATTATGATGCAGAGTTTCCAGAAGCTCACTCTTCTGGCAAGTCTCAACAGGAACTCCATTGACAAAAGGCCCACAATGAAGACCACTGCCTCAATGACCAGTAAATCGAGTGGAGCCACCGAAGCGAAAGGTGATGCTCCAGTAAGTGTTTCGAGGACAAGGATAGCGAGTACCGCTGGAACGCTCATCAAGAAGCTGAACCTGAGTGCTGTTTCCTTCTCGACCTTCTGAAGAAGCAAAGCTGACACAGTGACGCCTGATCTACTCAGACCGGGAAGTACGGAGCAACCCTGCACAAGTCCTGCAACCACAGCATCCCTGTCTGTAGGCTCGTGCTCATCCACTCCCTCTCCTTCAGGTCTCCGGCTCGGTATGTAGAGCACAAGGGCGGTCAACAGAAGGAGTACGCCCACAATGATGTTCAGCAGCTCGCCATGGATCACTTCTAGGCTCTCCTTCAGAAAGAAGTAGAGCGGCACAGCTGTGATTGCAGTGGCAACGGTTGCCACCAGAAGCCGCCTGAACAGGACTCTATCTTTGAGAAAGACGACCTCGAAAATGGTCCGTGGATAGCGGACAATGACTGCTAGGGCAGTTCCGAGATGGAGCCATATGGCCAGAGAGAGGATGTCTTCAATTGGGGCTGCTGTGAAGTTTGATATGAAGAGCACAAGCTGCCCCTCGCTACTGATAGGTAGCCACTCTACGAGGCCCTGAATGAAGGCAACAATGACTTGCCAAAGCTCCATTGTGGGATTCTCCTTGGGCATCGACTGAGTCCAGAAGAATTAAAAGTCTACTCAAATCGTCTGACGCTCGGAGTGTGCACGATGGTTCTGGATAATGGCAGGTTCCTACGTTCTGAACTGAGCAATATCACACAGATGCTTGAGGATCATGTAAGAACTGCAATCTCTGCGTACAAGATGGTGGCGAGAACCATTGACGACTGGCTTGGTGGAGCGAAGCAAGTTGACCCTGCTGAGCTCACGAAGATCACAGAGCTAGAGGAGAAGTGTGACCTACTGAAGCGAGCAATCCTGAACGAGCTAGCTAAGGCTCACACGCTGGTTCAAAGAGAGGACCTCCTCCGACTGCTACATTACAACGACAAGATTGCCGACGGTTCTGAATGGTGCCTCTATCACCTGGCGAGTATTGTGCCTGAATGGGCTCCTAGCGGCGAATTGAAGGAGAAGGTCGCCGCTCTCGGCGAGTTGGTGACCGACGAGATCACTAACCAAAGGGAGGCGGTAAGGTTCCTTTCAATCAATATGGAGGAGTCAATGAAGAGAGCAGATGAGGTCTGCAGACTGGAGAAGAGCATTGACGTTATTGTACGTG
>JAEOUG010000013.1 GCA_016839445.1 Candidatus Thorarchaeota archaeon | reverse complement strand
TGACGGTCAATGCATTGCGCCGATGACTAGCAGAGGGAAGATGATAGTGGCGTCGCCAATCACGGTCTCGAAGCTAGAGTCTGTCTGCATCTTCTGCCAGGAAACACCCTCCACGAGGGGCGCCCCACCGAGGCTCCCGCCCTCAGGTCGGTCCAGAGTGATCTGCACCGCCATGTCGAGACCTCCTCTCAGAATCGTGGCCCCCATGGTGAAGTGCTTTGTGAGTCCGCCACCAAGCATAATGGCGCCTGTCTTCTTCTGCTCAGTCACTATGCTTCCGAGTATACGCAGATCCTTCACGAAGTCGAGTGACATTTTCTTCATTGTGCTATAGGTGTACATGTGAAGTCCCAGCATTGAATCCATCAACCCGGGAGAGAATATTGGCACATTCTTCCGAGAGGCATGATGCAGAATTGATTTCTCATCTGTGAGAGTGGTACCGAGTTCATGCAGAAACTCACTGGGTGCCAGAGAAGTCATCTTCTCAGAAGGTAAATTGTCAAGGAAGGCGTAAATCGCCTTCTCGAGAAGCTCGAAGTCCTGTTCCCTTGCATAGATGTCCGCGATTCTTCCCATGCCCGACTTCCGCAACTCGATGTCATCTTTGCCTGATGGGACACGGTAGTGGGTGCCACCGTATGCCTCCACCAAATCATGCACAACATTGGCTCCGCTTGTGACTATGGCATCTACGAGACCCTCTTGGACGAGGTATCTGATCACCCCGCGAAGCCCTCCAGGCACCATTGGGCCTGATAGAGAAAGAAATGTGAAGCACTCAGGGTCATCTAGCATACGTCTCACGATGCCTGCAGCTCTCCCAAGTCGCCCGGCACCTAGTACACCGACGTCCTTCATGGAGTCAAGAATCTCACTGACACTGACTCCTTCACGGGGCTCGATGTGCTTCACTGGCTTCAACATGAGTCACCGGACAACAGGGCGTGTTGTGATTGAGATAAGTCATTCTGTAAGAAGAGAGGGCCCGAGCCCATATCCGGGAGGGTGTGGCTCAGACCCGCACGTTTCGTGCACTCTGGTCATGAAGCGAAGCGAGTTCAGATTTCCTAGCTCGAGCAGTGCAATCAGATGTACCACTGGCGCTTGGAGAGGTGCCCGAAAGTACTGTCAAAAAGGGCGTCTTTCATTAGGTTTAAACGACGACCGGGTCTGGCCACCAGCATGCAGATGTTCAATGACCTGTTCTTCCTCATGATAATCCTTCAAGCGCTGTTCATTCAGAGCATCTGGCTAGCGCTTGGTCGGATTGCCAGGAACAGGTATCTTGAAGACATCATGCATTTTCGGTCCCCCTCTTCATTGCTCTCAAGGTACTACGGATGGAGGACTGATAGCTTTGTGAATGCGATAGCCGAGGGAGTGATGCTGGAATTCGTTCTTGTGGCCTCCTTGATAGGATTCTCTCTTCTTCTGGCATCGCTTGAGGCCCTTTTTGCGCAGGGCTTCTTGGTGCTCTTCGTCGTGGTGCTCACTTTCCTAAGCTCTGTGCAGCTGGCTTGGAGAATACGTGAGATCACCTCGGCTGAAAACCGCATAACCGACTCTATTGGACCCACCAGAGACAAGATAGGGTTCGCCAGTGACATCGTTGACAATCTCTATTCTCAAGGAGAGATGGGTGATGGAAGAGTGTGGTTTGCTCTCTTCCGCATGTCCCAACGTCAGGACCCCGTAGGTTGGGCAATACGAGATGTTCTGCTTGAGAAGTCGAAAGAGGAACAGGAACGGATGCTAAAGAGGAGCGCCGCGCAGCCGGATTCTGAGGATCCCACAACTGGCCCGGGTATCGCCTAGTGGTGAGTATATTCAGTAAGTCTTATATCCAATCTCTAGGGCGTTCACGAGAATCCCCCAGAGGAGTGACTCCGCATGTCAAAGAGCGATACACTTGTGGGCCGAAAAGGCGTTGTCACAAGCTACAGAAGAGGCAAACACCTCCAGCATCCTAATCAAGTGATACTGCTCTTCAAGGATGTTGAGACGAGGGCCGCTGCTTCCGGTCTGGTCGGAAGGAAGGTCAAATGGACATCCGAAACAGGACGAGAGTTCCTAGGGAAGGTTCTCGGACCCCATGGGAACAGCGGGGCAGTACGAGCCAAGTTCCGCACGAACCTGCCGGGCCAGTCAATTGGGACTCCGGTTGTCATTGTGTGATGTTCACGAACTTTTATCTGCACATCATCTGAGAGCCATCTGGCCTCGATGATGCGAAAAGGCTTCTGAGGACAGAGATGTCCAGCGACGAGTCATAGTTAGTCTGAGGGGCCACTCTCATGCTTGTTGTACACCGACGGATGGTCATGACGGATGCTTGAATGGTTCATCTACTTCGCCTTCTATCTTGGTGCGGGTTTCTCTCTGAAGCTGGGTGATGACCTACTAGATGAAGCCGGGAAGGATAACCTTGCATGGATTCCGTTAGGTCTCTCGGGGCTACTATTCGGCATCTTGATGTCGATGTCAGAGTGGGATTTCGTGCTGCTGGCCAGCATCGTGGTGGCAGTCACGGCGTCAGGGAAAGTCAACCGGGTACAGTTTTCGGTAGGATTCCTCATGATCTTCGTCGCGCTACTCCTTGTGGGTCTACCTGCATTCACGGCACCTCTCGACCTCATGACCATTCTGATCCTCCTCTTTCTGGCAGCAGTGTTGGACGAGAAGGGGAACGACTGGGCTGACAAGACTGCATCGCCAACAGCGGCCAAGTTCTTCCAGTACAGATTCTCCCTGAAGACCCTGGTCCTGCTTCTCGTGATTCCATGGCCTTTCTTTCTCACGACCGCTCTGGGTCTGTGGGTGTTCGATATCGGGTATGAAGCATCAGCATACCTGTCAAGGAACAGGGTCACTCAATAGCCTGATAGGCAAGGCTACAGCAGACATCCCTGAAGACAGGCTCGAGACCTCTGCTACGACCATGGTCAACCCCCTCTTGGCTAATCAATGCGATGCCGTTTGCTCCTGCTGATATCGCGTGCCTGTCAGTTTCGATCTTGTGAGGACCGAGTGGTCTAGCGCATCCCAGTAGAAGCGGGACTCTCTTCATTCCCAGTCTTGCACACACCATCACACGACCAATCTCTTCTGGAGTTGGCGGAAGAATTCCCTCCATTGGTGTCCTGCGAACTGGACTCAGGGCAATAATCACTAGGGCCGAAGGTGTACCCTGTGAGATCATATCTAAAGCCTCGATTTCACCCTTGAGGGACCCGTAGTCCAGCCCAACCAGCACATGCGGTACGGTTGGTATCCCTTGTCCCTCTAGAATATCGAGGGACTCGCGCATCTTGCGAGGCCCATCAGGAATGTGGTAGACCTCCTCTGATAATTCTGCATCACCTATGACGTCAAGCATTGCAGCGTCGATTCCGGCAGCCGCAAGTGAAGCAGCAGTCTCTCTATCCACGAGGCCTGTATGAACGACGACTGCTAACTCAAGTTCAGTCTTAACTCGCTTAATGATCTCACCGAAGCGAAGGAGTGGAACATGGCCAGCTGAATCCGACCCGCCGCTTATCAGAACACCCTCGCCCCCCGCCTCCGCTACTCGAAGACACCTCTCGTAGAGTGAGTCCGGCGTGAGCGTGGGTTCCATCCCAGTGAGAAGGCGTCCCTTGCAGTGTTCACAACCCAATGAACATGATGTGCCTGTTACACTGAGAGAAACGAAGTTGTCGGAATGCCGTGGTCTATGGTCTGCAATCTCGTAGGGGTAGGCTGTGGGGCTGTAGCACAGCAGTTTCTTGCCAAAGCTACCGACTCTCACATGGAACGCCTCATCTGCCCACTTATCGAGCTCGCTAGGATTTGAGTTCAGAACACTGGGCCCATCTGTGAGAATGTCGAAGGTCAAACCAAGTCACGGATGCCAGCAGTCATTGGGGCTATTAGGATTCTCATTCGACCAGGGCAGTCGAGTTGAACAGATGGCAACGTACAAGTACCGCCAACAGGCCTAGGACAATCAGTCCAAGTAGGGTAGCAGAGTGTGCACACCGTGTCTTGTGGGTCGACCGAGAATATCGAGCTCTTCTTTCAGGCAAAGAGCGTGGCAGTCTATGGGGCATCAGCCAGCCAGAATAGTGTGGGCCAGGCCATCATCCAGAACTTCATCAAGCCACAGTACACGGGCAAGGTGTATGCTGTAAACCCGAAGTACGAACAGGTTCTTGGCGTCCCCTGCTATCCATCATTGAGTGAGATACCAGACCCAGTAGACCTTGTTGTAGTGGCAGTGCCTGCAAGGATAACTCCCCGGGTCTTCGAGGACATAGGCGCCAAGGGATGCAAGGCGGCAATCATTATCTCGGGCGGATTCTCGGAAACGGGCCCGGCAGGAGCTGAACTCGAAGATGAGGTTGCGTCAATTGCGAAGAAACACAACATCCGGATCATCGGCCCCAACTGCGTCGGTGTCATTGACACACAATCGCACATCGACACATTCTTCCTCCCTGAATACAGGTGTGGAAGACCTCGACCAAGTAATGTCGCGAATGTGTCGCTGGTGTCTCAATCCGGTGCCTTCGCTGCAGCCATCGCAGACTGGACTGCAGAGCTGGGCCTAGGAATATCGAAGATCGTCAGTCTCGGAAACAAGTGTGATGTCGATGACGATGACCTGCTCTGCTACCTCTCTGAAGACGATTCTACTCAAGTAATCTGCTTCTACACAGAAGGCTATGACTCCTTGAAGG
>JAEOUG010000012.1 GCA_016839445.1 Candidatus Thorarchaeota archaeon | reverse complement strand
AGATGAGGATGAATCGCGACAAGACCGATATCCCAGTCCACACTGATGTGCTGAGCACACCGGTTGGCTCCAAGCGCACCGGAGTCACAGTAGAAGAAGTGCTCCTCTGGGAAGCCACATGAGCACTTCCCCCCTTGTTTTGCCCGGCCTGCCGGGTCTCAATTCCAACGCCCGATTACTTCGAGAAGAGGATCTGATAGAAGGTCTCGTTCATGACATAACTGACTTCGACATCACGAGCCCCCTCCGGAATGTGCTCAAGTGGGGGTCGTGCCGAGAAGAGCGAGTTCGCCTTCATGATGGCCTGTCCTTGTTCCGTCTTGCGCATGGCAGGTGAGAGACCTTCATCTATTACTACCACGGTCCCTCTCGATTTCACAACCCTGTACATCTCTCTGAGGGCCAAGGGAATGTCTGAGAAGGTATTGATGCCACCTGAGTGAAGCACTACATCGAAGAAGTTCTTACGGTAGGGCAGATTGAAGATACTGCCATGTGTAAGGCGCACCCTATAGCCTCCCCTCACTGCCTTCTTCATGGACTCCGCAAGCATTCCCGTTGAGACGTCGAGTCCATGCATCTGGAAACGGTCAATCTCCTTGTGGTACACCATGTGGAGTGCGTCGAAGTTGGCACCAGTTCCTACACTGACATCAAGGATAACGACGGGCCCCTCTAGGGGCACGATCTGGGCAATGCTCTTTCTCTCCTCGACGAGGTCTATGCCCAGGACCTGGTCGTAGACTTTCACAGCCTCGTCGTAGTTCGGAGCCATCTCATCGTACTCCGCGACCCACTTCTCGTCCTCTGCTGTGAGAGCGGGATGGAGTAAGTCCGGAATTCCAGACGCTACCTTCCAGACGTGTCCTTTCTGACAGACGATTGCACCCTCTTCCAGCGATTCGGGTCCCGTTAGGACACCTTGTGGAGAGAAGTCCTTTCCGCATTCTGGGCATCGAAGGGCCTTCAGGTGTACCGCATCCATGATTGCTGTCTCCAACCTATCATTTCCCGAGTCGAGTTGACTGATGAAGATATCGACATTTGGCAAATCGTAGGATATGTTATCCTATCACTTGAATTCCTGCGATAGCCTCTCTACTGAGGCAAGAACTGTCTGAACAACCTGCCATTGGAACATGACTACCAGAGGACTCGTGATGTGCAGGGACCATGGCGTCTGCGAGTTGGCGCCCGGGCGGAAGACACCTACGCTCTCCTTTCCGTCGATCACCATCACCATGAGCTGATCGGGCCTGAAATCAGGTACGCCGAATGATGGAACATCGAGGACCTCGGCCATGCTCTTCACGAGAAGGTCCGAGGAGGGCGCAACCTGCTTGACATCAATATAGTGACTTAGTTCCGAAACACTCGCGGCACCCATGCTGGTCGTGTATAGCTCTACTCGGAGTCCTCTCTTCTTGGCCGCTCCTAGAGGCACGCGCAAGGGCCCTAGAATATCTGGCGCCGCTGTTGCTGCGACGATGAACTCCTTGGCCCGCTCTATCGCACCTCTTATTCCCATGATGACCTGGTCTCTGCCCTGAAGTGCCCAGGCAAACTCCTCAGGCTTCTCAACTCTAGAGGTCTCCAAGGCCTTCAGCATGCGCTTGGCTTCTCCGGAACAGTGTAGCGCCTTCTCTTCCAGGTCTCCAATGACTGCCTCAACACCCGTGGCGATGAACTGGACTGGCTTCACGCCCATGGCCGTCTTTATGTAGCCCTTCTCCTCAAGATCTGAGAGCGCCTCGTAGACCTTACTCCTGGGTATTCCGGAGTCCTCATGGATAGCTCTGGCAGGAGAGCGGCCTAGCCTGACAAGTGAAACGTAGGCTCTCGCCTCGCTCTGCGTTAGTCCAAGACTTGATAGCTGGCTGATGAGCGTATCAGAACCCATTGCATCACCGGACACTCTCTACCACTCAGATGCGATAAAACTGTTGTCACTCTGGGGGTGACACACCGACAACTACCCAGATTCTCCCTGAAGATGCCCCGCAATCATGAGTCCTTCATCAGTGAGGGAAAGGTATGGACTCCCTCTTCCACCCCGGAATCGAAAGACGAGGCCTCTCGTAAGGAGCTCCTCTCTTATCTGCTCAAATGAGAGGTCCTCCCCATCATGTATGCCGCCAATCTTCGAGGCTAGGTCCTCCTCGAACCGGTCCCCCCAGCTCAGCTCCTGGAGTACAGCTTTCACCCGTGGATTGCTGAGGAACTGGTCCTGCATGACCGGAGCCTAATACAATCCATCGATTTGAAGGATGTGATGTCACTCCCCGTGTGACAACAGCGTAATATTCTCAGGAACCATAGGGCATCTCGGTGGTTAGTCTGAGTCCTATGATTGAGATATCCAACCTGACTCATGTCTATGGTGGTGGGAAGAAGGCCCTGGACGACCTGTCCTTCATAGTGGAGCAAGGAGAGCTTGTTGCTCTCCTCGGTCCCAACGGGGCTGGCAAGTCAACGACAGTGAAGATCATCACAGGCATACTGAAGCCGACATCTGGGAGCGTAAAGGCTGATGGCGCTGAGGTCTCCGAGAACCTTGGCAGGATTCGAAGCATCTTGGGTTTCATGCCCCAAGAGACTGCCCTGTATCAGGACTTGACCGCTCAAGAGACCCTTGAGTATCATGCCGTTCTCTATGGTGTTCCCAAGGAGGAGATTGCCGAGCGTGTGGCGAAGATGCTTGATCTTGCTGGTCTGACACAGAGGAAAGATGACTTGGTACGTACGTATTCTGGCGGAATGAAGCGTAGGCTCGCCCTGGTCCGATCCATTCTCCATGACTCCGAGATACTGATACTGGACGAGATGTCTCTTGGAGTTGACGTGCAGAGTCGAAATCTCATCTGGAACCAGGTCAGGAAACTGAAGTCCGAGGGCCGCACGATCCTGTTCTGCACGAACTACATGGATGAGGCAGAGGCCTTGGCGGACAGAGTGATCATCATTGACAATGGCCGGCTTGTGGCCTCGGGGTCCACAGAGAAGCTGAAACAGAAACATGTGGGCAAGTACCTGATCGAGTTGACACTGGTGGGGCTTGAGGCTGACCAAGGGTCCGAATGGCTTGGAGAGAAACTCAAGATGAATGTCGAGAAAGTATCAGAGCCACTCGATGGAGGTCCGAGAACTGCATGGATTCAGAGTCCGTCTGGCCACTCAGATCTGCCTACAGTCATCGGCACACTGACTGGACTTGGGTTAGAGGTGAAGGCGGCATCCTTGAGAGAACCATCCCTTGGAGATGTCTTCCTCGCCATTACGGGTTCAAAGCTGAGGGACTGATCATGATCCGTGAGATTGCAGCGATTGTGAAGAAAGAGCTGAGGCAGGCAAGACGAGACCCACGCTTCATTGCCCCTAGTCTGATTGTCCCATTTGCATTCCTCCTTGTCTATTCCATCATGTGGACAACAGTGGGAGGGGGTGAGTCATTTGCCTGTGGCCTCGTAGTTCAGGACATATCACCAGAGGCAGATGACATGGCTGGCATCTTGGAGGACATGGTCTCAACTACCAATCACACTTGGTTCTCCATTGAACGATACGAACTCATCACCGCAGATAGTCTCTGGAGATCTGGGGACCTCATAGGATACATTCTGATACCCACAGGCTTCGGGGCGAATATCAGCTCGGGGCAGAAGGCGGTTGTGACGTTGTTCATTGCCAACCTGAATGATGACATTGTCAAGAACTACGTGCATCGCATCGAGGCTGCGGTCCTTCTGTACAACCAGGGTGCAGTCTCTCCTGAGTTTGACCAGTCCGCCGCCAGAGTAGCGCTAGAAGAGACCCTAAGCCTGGACGCCACGCCGTCGAATATTCAGTATGTTGCAGTAGTGGCGATAATCCTCTCCCTCATCGCATGCACAATAACTAGTCAGGCGATGGCAACAGCCTCCGAGTTTGAGACTGGTGCCATTCACGACTTGATGAACTCGCCAACCTCAAGGACAGCTATACTGGCTGGAAGGACTCTGGCAGCCATCCCTCGCTCTTTCCTATCAGTCCTCATAGTTGCCCCGGTGGTATATGTCTGGATGGGAGTGGCCCCGGTGGGCAATCCCTTTGTACTCATCGGAATCATGCTGCTGACCGTTCTCTCTCTAGTGCCGATAGGAGAGCTCATCGGGATGAGAACTCGGAATAGGGAGCAATCACTCCTTGCAGGAGTGCTCCTGACGGTGGTTGGATTCTTGGCTGGAGGCGGACTTGCACCCATCGGTCTGACGCCAATGAATTACAGGGCAGTGATCCAGATGATACCGATAACTCACTCCATCGGAATGTGGACTCGGGTCTGGTTTCAGGACACGGTCTCAGGGCTTGTCTTTGGAACATCGGCTCTGCTAGCTTTCTGGATCGCCCTCTCACTGCTTGTTGTACGTCAGATGCAGAAGGAGGTTGAGCGAGCATGAGAGATACACTTGCTGTCATGAAGGCCAGCTTCATCAAGGAGATGAGGGTCTGGAGCAGGAACCCCGCAAAGCTACTCTTGGCCTCCCTGCTCCCTCTGATGTTCTTCTTCTCCTTCACCCTCCTGATGGGCGGAGTATACACTGGACCGGGTGTTGACACGGCACTTGTCATAGAAGAACAGAATCCAGGATACTACACGAACGGACTGCTTGACATACTATACGAGCCTGACACGATTCCCCCTCGCTTGCGCCTCATCGAGATGGAAGCGGAGCAGGCAGATGCCCTGTTCAGCAACGGGGACATCCTGCTCATCATCACTATTCCGGATGGTTTTGAAGCGGCACTGGCTGGTAACGAGACAACGTACGTTCACATCACAGTTGCCAATATCCACGAGGACCTGACAAAGAACCTGAGGATGCCGGTCATCAGGAAGCTGGACCTCTTCTATCAGACCTATCTCGTTGATGACGCTCCAGTCACCTTTGAAGAGGTAGATCTCAGGCCCTACACGCCTCCACGATTGGGATACATGGCCTGGACAATCGCCATCTATGCAGTGGGCTTCAGCGCTCTGTACACAGGTGGCTCTGCTATGACTCAGGAGTTCGAGCAGGAGACCTTCGATGAGATCAATCTGTCAGGGAAGTCCATCCATGCCATTCACTTCGGGAAGGTTGTCAGCGGTACGCTTCTAAGCTACCTCCCCGTGCCACTTGTCTTCATATTCGGTTATCTGATGTACGGAGCATGGCCTCAGGGTGACCTGTTGATCTTCCTCGCGCTCACGGCTGTGCTGGCAACGTTCTGTTCTTCTGTCGCTCTCGCACTGGGGGCGATACTCCGGAACTCGGTCTTCATGGTGCCCACAGCGGCCCTTGGTGCCCTGTTCTACTGGATAACAGGCGGCGGAATCGCACCAATTGAGATTGCTGGACTCCGGTTCGGTATCCTCAACGAGTATGCCCCATTCTCGAATATCTACAGGTCAGCCGTTCGGATGTTCGTGGAAGGCTCCTACCAGACACTCCTTGTCGATCTCGGTGTAGGAACGGTGTTCGCGATCGTGGCTCTGATTCTGTGCCCAATGATTGCTGCCAGAGCATCGACGATTGACATGGGTGGTACAATTCAAGGAATTCGGCAACGTAGGAGGTAGCGTCTTCGTTATCCTCGCGCTGGCGAACAGATGGCGAACAGGTTCCTAGAGCAGCTCCAGTCCTCTTCGGGGCTGGTACTCATCCGCCACGAGAAGGATATCTGTCTGAATCCGTGGCTCTGGAGTACTCTGAGGGCCTTTTCGTTGCTCTCGAGGACACCCACTCGTATAGTACGATTGGGTGCAGCGGCAAGGAGAGATGAGAGAAGGGCATCTGCGGTGCCATCATCCTCCGTGACCACCCAAGGGCCGATTCTGACCACATCTCCGCTCTCGCTCCCCATGATGTACCCGTTCACTGTACTTCCCTCCTGCGAGACAAAGCAGAGATTCGGGAAGTTGTCGAAACGATTCTGAAGGAAGACCCGCCTATTGGAGCCGAAGCAATCCTCGTCATATACTGACAGCATCTCAATGTCTTGAACCAACATGGCTCGACTCCCCTGCACTTGATTGACAGCGGACCTCCCCTCGAGCCTCAGCGACTTGCTGACCTTCCTGAAGCCCAGCCTCTCATAGAGCGGAATTGCCTTTGCGACTCCATCTAGCATATGGGTACTGAGACCTAGGTTTCTGAGGTATCTCATGGCATAGACCATTAATTCCTCACCTAGTCCCCTACCTCTCTGTTCAGGGATTACAATCAGATTACCAATAAAGCCGAATCTGTCATACGCAACTGTACATACCATGCCAACTGACTGCCCACCGATTTCACCAATGAAGGAGCCCCGCGGGTCATGGGTCAGAATCTCTTGGAAGTCAAGTTCAGTGCTCATCCACCCCTCTGCGGATGTGAGGCCTAGTGCAAACGGAAGATCATCAGAACACATCTCGCGGATACGCATGTAACTAGTCCTCCTGTTGTCTGAGTCTCGATCCTACCACATAAGGACAATTCCAAGGGCGCAAAAGAACATGCTACTAATTCAGGAGTTCGGCCTGAGCGACATCCACCTTGATTTCGTCGGCCTCGCCATCGCCCCTCTTTCCATTGACCAAGAAGATGAGCAGCGCAACCAGGGACATGATTGCCGCATACACCATGATAGGTTCATATCCCGGCCACACCGTGTAGATGGCTGCGGCCATGATGGGCCCCACAACTCCGGAGAAGGACAGCATCGACTGTAGGAGTCCTGAGGCTGTGGACCGTTCTGCGTTCCGCTCTGTCACATACTTCAGAGCCCCAACATAGAGAGTTGCCCACGCAAACCCAAGCAGTATCTGTGCGAGGATTATCTGGAACACATCATAGGAGAGAATGAAAAGGACAAAGGTGGCCGCTGACGAGAGCAATCCCATCTGGATGAGCCTACGACAGTCAAGTCTGTCAGTGAAGGCAATCATAAAGATGACCTGAGCAACAGCATTCGTGGCCTGTACGACTCCTATGAGGAAGGTATCTGCTCCGAGATCAGCAAGGAAGAGAGGCCAGAGTGTCCATACCGCAAAAGCACTGCTGTGGCGGATGAAGACTGCAAGGTAGACAGACATGTTCCGTTTGAAGGTTTCCACGGGGAACCAGGGTACCTTCACTGACACGCGCTCCACTGGAGGCAGAGTCATCGCGGAGAGGAACGCGATCACGAAGAAGAGGGTGGACATGAGAAAGGCTGTGTAGATCTCAGTGCCAGCAGCATAGCCCGCTAGGAGGGTTCCGGCACCCCAGCCGAGGGCCCCCCATGAGGCGAATCTTCCCATCTTCATCTTGGACTCAAAGGCGTAGGCTGCTAAGGCCCCTGGGTAGATTCCCACACAGAAGCCGTTAGTAATGCGTACAAAGAACAGCGTCTGAAAGTCGTGTGAGACTAGTAGGAGCCCGAAGCTGATGGTGGCTGCCACCATCCCTAAGCGGATGACAACCCTACGTCCATACACGTCTCCCGCTCGACCAAAGATGTAGCTTGAGATGAATGCTGCAGTCGCATAGGCTCCCACCAAGAGAGTGATGAGTATCTCCTCGGCTCCGAGAACATCTCGTGCCAGTATTGGCACGTAGGTGAAGGAGGAGAGCACAGCAGCTCCTGCCATCATCTGGATTGTCTCGGTCTTCAATGGAATCTCACTGTAGAGGGCGCAGTTAGTCCCTGTTTTTAATCGTACTATCAGACCAAGGCGCGGTGGCAAATCCTTTTGTCTGTTCAGTCCAAATGTCAGCTTGACAGACAAACGAGAGGTGTGCCAGTGGTCAAGTTCTCACCCAGAGCCAAATTTGTCGCCATCACGATTGATGAGCTGATACTCGTACCCATTGCCATCGTCCTTGTGTACTACTTCGCCAGGGAGATTCTTGTTCCTGCCACTCTTCTTCTGATTGTGGGGTCCGCACTTTTCGTCGTCGCGAAGTACTACTTGGTCTATCCCTCATTAGCAAAGGAAACTCATCAGATCTACAGGATGGAGGGCATGCATGGCGTCGTCATCTCTCGCGTGACCGGGAATGAGGGCAAGATCAAGGTGGGTGCAGAGATCTGGGATGCTCGGTGCGATGGCCCACCCATTGAGAAGGGTACAGATGTGGTCATACTCTCACGGGAAAGCCTGAAGGTACGGGTCAAACCTGTGGACTAGATCTACATCGATGTGATGTAGCCTAGGATGAGTTGCACAGACATCTCCACGTCATTTAGACTCAGGGTCTCGAAGCTACTGTGGGAGTATCTGCAGGGAACCGCCACCACACACGTTCTCTGACCTTCGGAGGCAAACCGCACTCCGTCCGTCGTGTAGTTGTGGTAGACGGCCCTCTGAATTGGCATCTCTTCCTTCTCTGCGACTGAGATGAGGTTCTTGATGATCTCATGCGAATAATGCATTGCGTTGTCTTTGATTACGATTACCGGGCCCTTGCCAAGCGCCACGCCTGCTTCTCCCTTTGTCCCTGGATGGTCGTCAGCCAGTCCGATATCAACTACAAAGGCGGCATCAACGTCCAGCCCTCTGGCCGCTGCGGCAGCCCCTCGCGCGCCCAGCTCTTCCATCACCGTTGAGATGAAGGTCATGCGCGGTCTGGACTTCTTGGGCAGCTTGGCGTGGGCCTCTGCCAGCTTCAACATGATGGCCAAACCAACGCGATCATCCATTGACTTGCCTGACACATAGTTGCCAAGCCTCTCCAGAGGCGCTGCATACACGACCGGGTCTCCGACATTGATACCCTGCTCCAACACCTCGTTCCTAGAAGTGGCACCGATGTCGAGGAAGACCTCCTCATACGTGGGGATCCTGTTCTTTCCCTCCTGCCCTGCTATGTGTGCCGTCTTCACTGCGAAGACGCCGGGCACGGATCCTCTCTCTCCCATTACCATGACCCACTGGCCGGGAATCAGCCTAAGGTCGGGAAGATGCCCCTGAGTGTTCCACTTGACTCTGATGAATCCCTCGTCTTCTATGCCGCTGACAAGGAATCCCACTTCATCGGCATGTGCCGCGACCACATAGTGCTTTCCTGAATCCCCCTCCGCATCGGCAACTACGTTTCCTATCTTGTCTCT
>JAEOUG010000106.1 GCA_016839445.1 Candidatus Thorarchaeota archaeon | reverse complement strand
CTCGAGAGTGAAGGGACCATTACATCACTGAGAAATGGCAACGTGCGACACCTGTTCGCAGCAGACTATCCTGCTGAGGACCGAGTTCAGTTACTCACTGCTATGGCCAGAAACCCGACTGTTAGCTCAATACTCTCTGAGTGTGCGAGAAACGGCAGAACAACTCAGGCTGACATCAGTCGCACATTGGACATAGACAAGAGCCTGGTGTCCTACTATGTTAGTGGACTTCTGGATGCAGACATCCTCAATTCGGTGAAGGTGTTTGGAAGGGAGAAGCCTGTGATCCTCACGGATTGGGCACGGACGGCAATAAGCTGCCTGGACGTACTAGTACAGTAGATGTCCAACCCTCACTTTTATCTTGAATTCGGTTGACCCCCTCGCAAGAGCGACAACGTACTCTGGGTGATTCACTTGACTGATGAGGACTTCATGGATGCAGTAGATTACACGCGAGAGGACCTAGAAGCCGATGATTTCGGAGAGATTGTACACGCTGTGCGGCTCCTCGATGTCTGCAGAACCTACAAGATGGGCAGAAAGAAAATCGACGCTCTGAAGGGAGTCAACCTAGAAGTGAAGCCAGGTGAGTTTGTAGTCATTTCTGGCCATTCAGGATCTGGAAAGACAACCCTTCTGAACATCATTGGGGCAATAGATACCGCGTCGTCGGGACGTGTCTTCGTCATGGACGTACCCATCGGAGACTACGACGAGTCCTTTAGAGCATCGTTCCGTCTGACAAACACTGGTTTCATCTTTCAAAGCTACAACCTGGTTTCGACGCTTACGGCTCTTGAGAATGTCCTGTTTCCAATGCAGCTCTACGAGAAGAGCAAGAAGGACCTCGAAGACGAAGCCATGAGGCTCCTGAAGATAGTGAAGATGGACCACAGGTCTGATCACCTGCCATGGCAGCTTAGTTCAGGAGAACAGCAGAGAGTGGCTATTGCAAGGGCAATGGCAAATGATCCCCCGATTGTGCTCGCGGATGAGCCTACGGCCAATCTTGATGGAGAGAGCGGCCAGATGGTTCGTGACCTTCTGAACGAACTCAACAGACAGGAGAAAGCGGTCATAGTGATGACACACGATGAGAAGATTGTCCGTCGAAAAGGTGCCCGTCGTTTCACTATGGATGATGGAGTGCTGAGTCCGTATGTCTGAGCATGACACCTTCGCATCAAAGGATCTCAAGCGAAGGCCCTTCCGAACCACGTTGGTTCTGCTCTCGCTCACAAGTGTCATCGCGTCTACCACGTTCATCTTTCTCTTCGGCAATGCACTTCTTGATGTTACATCTTTCACACTGGGGAGTGGACTGTCCTCTGCTTTGGGCACATTCCTGACCACGTTCATCTGGGCCATTCTGCTCATGGTCTTTCTCATGGGCGCTATTGTGGTTTCATCAACCGTTTCTCTGGAGATGGTCACTCGTCGTCGTGACATCGGACTCATGAAAGCCATGGGGACTCTACTCGATACAATCTTTGACTACTTCATGGCGCAGTCGGTGATTGTCCTGGTAATCGGAATTGTCCTGGGAATAGGATCCGGCACTCTATTCTACATGCTCGCAATGATATGGCTCAGTAGTGCCGTGCCCGGCATCGTGTTCACCTTTCAGTTTCCAATCCTCCAAGTTGCGATACTTGCAGGGATTTACCTTGTAGCTGGGTATTACTCGACCCAGAAGCCCATCTACGATGCAGTGCAGGAGTCACCATCACTCGCGCTCAATCCTGAGGTCGGGACGAAGGTCCAGCGTGCCGGATTCATGGACTCCTTCGGGCTTGCCTTCCGAATGGCCTCCAAGAATACAGGACGCAGAGTGAAGGGCACTCGACGTGCGGTCCTCTCACTGTTTCTCAGCTTCACTATCGCCTCTATGCTTTGGACTGGTGGAGGGATCGTTGAAACCACATCTGAATCGTACGTGATACGCTCGATGGGCGTGAACGTAGTTGCCATAGGTAGCAGTGACTTGCTTGCTCAGTACTACGGTGCGTATTCCCTGTACGGAGAGCCCTTGAATGCCTCATTCAGCTTCCTTGATCCTGAAGATCTGATTCCTGATGAACTCCTACAAGACCTCAATGCTCTCTTGGGTGTAAGAAAGACCGAGTCACGCTTCGTCATCTATTCTGACGTAGAGGAAGGACCAGGCATAGTCTGGAACCCCACCATTGAGGACTACGTCATCGTCGGAGAGGGTCGGGAAGGCTCCGCCCTCCTCGTGGGGATTGACTGGGGTCAGACAATCTCCGATTGGTATTTCGAAGGTACCACAACCAACACTACAGGGCAGGTCTGGATTGGCGGCGCCCTTGCAGAACAGATGTTTGTGGATCCTCTGGTGCAGTCCCTCCAGTTCGACGCGCCGCTTGATGTTGTATCGCTTGACATCCGAGCGATGGCATTCGACGTACTGAATGGGGGCATGATGGCGTTGACCGACCGTGCCTCTCTTCAGGGCTACTGGGGCGCATCAGGACCCAATCTTGCTCTCGTTCAGCTAGATGAATATGACCAGTCAGTCATAGATGAGATCGAAGCGCTGGCAATATCCCATGGCCTTGATGTCTACAGACAGGAAGAGGTCCTGTCAGAGAACTTGCACGCGATACGATCAGTATGGGGTTTGCTGAATCCTCTTGCCCTCATGGCTCTCCTGAGCGCGTTTCTCGGTCTCATGAACTACCTACTGGTGTCAGTCTTCGGGCGCCTTAGGGACTATGTCATCATGCGGTCTATCGGTGCGAAGCCGAGCTTCATCGCGAAAGTGATGATTGGAGAGGGACTGGACATGGGCATACGTGCAGCAATTCCGGCTCTGATAGTGTCGACAATTCTAAGCATATATGTCCTGATTCCAGAGGCTGCTGTTCCCAGTATCGCCTATCTGCCATTCTCTATAATGGCCGTCTTCGCCGCCATTATGGTTGTGATAGTCCTCTCAGCGATACCAGTGTACCTCTTCTTCAACAGCAGGAACGATCTGCGAGTCTCAGAGTTTGCATCCTGAGGGCAACGTTCTTTTGCCCATGTCGGTACGTAGCCACTGGGGCTCGCATGACCGAAGGAGAATCCAATCAAGAAGAGGAATACTCAATCCACTGGATAGAAGACGTGGTTAATGAGGTTCTAGAACGCGACGTTGAAGAATTCCGCATCTCCTCCGGAAAGAGTTCCAGCGGTGCAATCCACATAGGCTTCGTCCGAGAATTGATCATTGGCGATGTCATCAAGAGGGAGCTCCAAAGACTGGGCAAGAATGCTAAGACCATGTTTGTCGTGGACGACTTCGACCCCATACGATCTATTCCAGGCACAGTGGAGCTCTCTGATGAATGGATGGGAACTCCCTATTCCGACATCCCTGACAGCTTTGGTTGCTGTGAGAGCTTCGGAGCACACTGGGCCAATGAGCTCATTGAGACCTTTGACGAGTTTGGTCTGAATCCTGAGGTCTACTGGCAGAGCAAGCTCTACGATACTCCAGAGATGATGGATGCTGTCCGGACCTGCCTAAGAGAGACAGAGACAATCCGCGAGATCATGATCAAGTACATTGCTGGCGGGTTCACCGAGGACCAGCGTGATGAATACATTGAATCGATGGACTCCTGGTACCCTGCATCCGTGATATGTCCAGTGTGTGGAAAACTCCAGGCTGGTGGCAAGGGCTCCATTATACCGAACAGGGTCACTGGATACGACCCCGGTACTGACATGGTCTCCTACGAGTGCCATGCGTGTGGCCACTCCGCGACGTCGCTCCTATCAGAAACAAGAGTGAAGTTGTCATGGAGGATTGACTGGGTGGCTAAGTGGTACGTGCTCAATGTGACCTGCGAACCTGCTGGCAAGGACCATTCAGTGAAGGGTGGCTCCTATGATACAGGCCTCGAAATGTCGAGGAGAATCTTTGGTTGGCAGGGGCCAGTGAAAGTCCCGTTTGAGTGGATTCGCATTGGTGGAAGGGACATGAGCACCAGTGAAGGCATCGTCTTCACTCCCAAGAAGTTTCTCGAAATCGCTCCTCCTGAGCTCTATCGCTTCATTGTCCTCAGAACTGAACCCACCAGAGCATACAATATCCAGACCGACAGGATTCCAGATTTGGTGGATGAGTTCGAGAGGTTGGAGAGGGTCTACTATGGTCTGGAAGAGGCCGACGATGATCGAAGGAACCTAGCGCGGCTTGTGTATCCGCTCTGTGTGGCAGGATCTGTAAGTGAGGAGTACATTCCGAAGCTCTCATTCAGATTCTCTGTCACAACCTCCCAGATGGTGGAGCTGCTTGGTGAAGATGTCATCATGGACCGATGTAGGGAGATGCTCAAGAAGCAGTATCATCTGAATGAGGTCCCGGAGGCGGCTATGAAGATGGTTCCAGATCGGCTTAGAAGGGCGAAGAACTGGGCACTCCAATTCGGCTCTGACCGAGACAGAATCGAGATCTCCGACCACGTCCCCGCGGACGTCATCTCAACCCTCACCGACCAAGACAAGCAGTTCCTCGCGGCATTTGACAAGGTGCTAGAGTCAGGAGCCCTAGATGATGAGGAGATGCAGGGCGCTGTCTTTGAGAAGGCCCGCGAAGTGGACATCAAAGAGAAGCGTGCTTTCCTAGTTCTATACCGGATTACCATCTCTCGAAAATCCGGTCCTCGTCTCGGTCCCTTCCTCAACCTGCTGGGAAACGATTGGGTATCGGCACGAATCAAGAGCGTCTTGGGCTAGCCTTCATGCCCTGTGCCGCAACACGTTTATTAACGGTGCAGAAGTGGCGGGAATGCCGTTAGAGGCATAGGTGGCACTCATGTTAGGAACACTGAGAGAGAGATATCAACGAGCCATGGCGCCAGTTGGAAGGCTTCTCGCGCGAACTGGCATCACACCCAACATGATTACAGGCCTGACCGTTGTGGTTGCACTGGTGAGTGCTTGGTTCTTCTATCTCGGTGACCTACTACTAGGACTCGCGATAATGATCCTGACAGTTGTCCTAGACATGTTTGATGGCGCTGTGGCCCGGGCCGCAGGACTTGCCACTCCTTTTGGTGCCACGTTTGACCACACTCTAGATAGATACGCCGAGTTCCTCTTCATGCTTGGTTTGATGATGGGTCCGGTGGCCACGACTATTCCCTGGTGGACCGCTGGGGATCCTTTCGTGCCTTGGTTCTGGGGCTTCCTCGCCCTCTTTGGGATGATAATGGCTAGCTTTGCTCGAGCGAAGGCTGAGTCAGTAGGCGGCATGAAGAGCTGCACAGTTGGGATAGCTGAGCGACAGGAGAAGCTTATACTCCAGATCGCAGGTATCCTTCTGCTGGCACTGCCAACGACAAACATTTGGATGGACCTCTGGTCTGGCATTCCATTACTAAGTGACTTCTTCGTCGCCCTAGACATCACCAACATTCTCACCTTCTGCATAGCGATCGTTGCCGTTCTCTCACACATCACGGTAGTCCAGAGGTTGGCCTATGCAAAGAAGATGATTGGCTCCGGGAAGGGAGAAGCGACGGATGTATGAAGTCCTTGTGATTGGCAATCCCTCGTTCTGTGAGGTTTCCTTCTCACCAGGAAGCCAATCCCGCCTGAACTATGGCCCCTCGGCCTTCTCGCTAAGAACTCTCCAGCAACTTGGGGGTACTAGGCTGGCATCTGTGGGGGCCATCGCGGATGACTGCAAGAGTGAGTACGCTAGCTTCGTCGACGATCTTGGAGATGCGGAGTTCTTGGCGTTAGGTTCCGACACAACGGGCGGATTCGAGCTCGAACTGATGCCCAACGGTGACGTAAGTGCCTCGCGCTGCATAGGTGTCGCCAAGAACATAGGCGTAAGAGATGTGCCTGAGGAGTACTTGGCATCAGAGGCCATCATTCTCTCTCCCGCACTACAGGAGATTGATTCTGAGTTCATTCAATGGCTCTGTGATTCATCAGATGCGAGGATTCTGATGGACCCTCAGCTCTATGGTGTTGGACGTAGCCAGAAACCGGAGCCTCTTCCTACCATCGATTCTCTCGACAAGACCCAGTGCTACTTGGACTTCATTCAAGTGAATGTGGACGAAGCCCGTCACTTCCTGGGAGAAGACGATCCGTACGTCCAGGTTGAGCTGGTTGTGGAAGCGTTCGCTGAGACCTGCATTCTCACTCTCGGGCCCCATGGGGCACTCATATTCGACGGCCACAGGTTCCATCGTGTGCCCGCATACGAGGTCATGGCCGTTGATACGTATGGTGCGGGGTCAGTTCATCTTGCAGCTTTTGCCGCAGGTCTCATTCAGGGTCGGTCGGCCGTAGAATCAGCTGCGGTGGCCAGCGCCGCCGCCAGTATCAGCGTTGAGCAGTCCGGACCGATGTTTCGCATCGAAACTCACGAGATGAAACGGAGAGCAGATGAAGTTCTCGACGGAGTTGTCACTTCCTAGTCCGTCTTGTCGAATACCATGCCTACAGTGTTCTCCAGGAACTCCTTCGCCTCTGACATGGCCTCGCTCCCCTTCTTCGTGATCGCGTAGTACTTGCGCGGAGAGTCCTCTCGGCGTTGCTCTTCAATGAGTCCATCCTTGGTGAGCCTATAGATGATGGCGTACCCGCTGACTGTCGCAGGGGAGAATCCGAAGCGCTCCTGGATTAGCTGCTTAATCTCATATCCATAGTGAGGACGCTCTTGGAGTAGGCGTAGAATGTACATCCAGAGCATCTCCTTGGTCAGCTTGTCAACAAGCCTTGTTATTGCCTTGGGAGAATCCTTCTGTTTCCCTTTCGATTTCTCTGTCATCGGCACATCCTCTCGAAGCGCGATATGATTGCGGAGATACAATGGCTACTGAGATAGCTCCTCTCACCTAGAGATACCCGTTTCACCCCATATGAGGTGAGGATTTCTTCTGTCTGCGAATCGAAGCCTCTATGGTCTCCGAGCATAAAACTGTTCTGAGTGGCCCGGCAAGTCTCCACAACCTCTTGGAATGGACCGCCCGCTTCATGTAACATGAACACCTCGGAGTTTCTAGTGCTCATTATCTCTTCGAGTAGGTTCTCCAGTGTCTGCAGTGTGACTTTGATTCCCTCAACGGACCTCATCATCAGGGCGTCCTGAATCAGTTGTGCCCATCCGACCTCCCCCATTGCATCTCGTTTGTCATAATGATTGAATGTGATAGTTGTGCCGCCCTGAAGGACTGCCACGAGTTCGATGCTGCTTCTCTCCCATGATGCTGGTCCCCACTCGAAACAGGCGGCCAGGTCTCGACAGAGCACGTCTATGCGATGCCCCGAGCCCGGTAGGTCTCTCAGAAGGAAATCCGCTCTTGGTGGAACCTTGGGAAGTAGCTGAATGAATCTGAGTCGCGTGGGCTCTCGCATTTGGCATACCAGCTGGTTTCTACATCAGTTGATCCGGTCGTGATTCAACGGCGATCATGATGCAGTCGAGAGCAGCGTCACCTATGACTTCCTCTCGGAAGCCTGGCGTATCTGGACCTTCCCTGAGTGCACTGCACAGCTAACACAGTAGTACTGGGTCATTCTTCTAGTATGAATGTAGCTTCCCTGAGAGCGTAGCTCCCTTGCTAGCTGTGGGTCCACTGCAGAAACCCTCTTTGTATACTTCTTCGCTTTGTCAGCAGGCACAATGCGTCCGCACCTGGAGCACTGAACGGTGCCTGACTTCCCGGACTTGCCCTTACTACGGCCGCCCGATTTTCTTTTTTTGCCCACGGTTTGTTCCACCATTGCTGGATAAGCGGTCGCAACCCGGGAGGCCTTAAAACATTGTTCATCCGCCAGTTCAAGAGCCTCTACCAATGGGGCTCAAGAGCCCCCAGAACTTGGTCGAAGACCTCGCGATTCGACTCTACTATCAGCTCGTTCTCTTCTCGCGCAATCTGGTCATACAGCTTCGGGCACTCTTGACCACCCAGCCCCTCTAGGCACGCGTGGATGCACGGGCCAATGGCCAAGGGGTTGTAGCCTCCCTCCAGAACCCAGACAGTTCCCCTACATCCTAGGGATGCCGAGAGGCTGGCCAGCTCCCTACCGTATTTCCAGAATGTCTTGCTGTCTACATTCATGTTCCCGACTGGGTCCGAGAAGTGTGCGTCGAAGCCAGCCGATACCATGATGAGGTCTGGCTTGAACTGCTTCAGTGCTGGAGTAATGACCCTCCTACAAGCCTCTTCGTATGAGGAGTCCGGTGTTGCCTCCACAAGAGGGATGTTTACATTGGTGCCGATGCCCTCTCCCCAACCAATCTCATTGAAGTGTCCCACTCCGAAATTCTCGTAATCGTATTCGTGAACAGAGATATACTGCACATCTCGTCTGGCATAGAATATCTCTGAGGTTCCGTTTCCGTGATGATCGTCGATATCAACAATCGAGACCCTGTTGACATTGTTGTCTCCTAGAGCGATTGTGGCGGCGATTGCCACGTTATTGAAGTAACACAGTCCCATTGGATTGGAGAACGAAGCATGATGGCCCGGCGGTCTGACTATTGCAAACGAGTGTTGGACTTCTCCTGTTATCACCGCCTGGAGCGCTCTCTTTGCTCCACCCACCGCAAGAAGTGCTGAGCGAAGCAGTTCGGGACTGGCGTAGGCTGACTCTCCTAGCTGCCCGCTTCCAATCTCACTCATGAGTGACACTGTATCCACCAGATACGGGGAGTGCACGAGAAGTGCGTCCTCTACGCTTGCTTTTGGCGCGTCGTAGCGCTCTAGCCTCTCGAGCGCTCCACTGGTCTCGAGATAGTGTATCGCCATCTGGGTTCTCAAGGGATTCTCGAAGGCCTCGAGATTCGGCTTGGGAAATGACGCGAAGTGAAGGGGCTCTCTAGGATTTGCCACCACACCAATCTTACTCTTCGACAAGGTCACTCGTCAACTTCGTATTGAAGCCGTGTCCTTAACTCTTGTCATCTTTGCCCTGAAGGATGGTTCAATCTCGAGCACATATCTGGCAAGGACGTTGAGGACCCTCAAGGAGGCCTCGCTCTGTTCTGCAAACGGTCTGACTCCCCTTATTGGATTCTTCTCAACCAGGTGTCGAATCATGTCTTCGGCATTTGTCCATTCCCTTGTTTCAGTAGACCATAGGTGACCATCCCGCTCCTCAATGCGAGAGTGAGCGTCTCGGAATCTATCAGCAGCCGGTGTGAGGTCTGAGGGAGGACCTCTTCTCGTGTAGAGTGGTTCTATGATGGGCTGTTCCACGAGGAAGCCTAGAGCGTACCTGTTGTCTTCGAAGTAGACTTCACTCAAGATTTCCCCAAAACGCGCCTCACCAGTCCGTTCGTTCTTCAGCTGCCCCTCTATCATCCTTGCTAGGCTGTACAACTTGTCACGAATCACTGTATAGTGGGAGCCACCCGTTGAGAGATACTCGAACGAGAATGAGTGTGCTGCGGCTTCCTTAGGCAGGGGGTCTATTGGAATCTCGGACTCGATTAGCATTTCGTGCGCCCTCTCCTGCTCTCCCCTTCTCGATACGTCCCAGAGCTGTTCTATTCTGTGCTTCACCCAACGGTAGGCACGAAGCGTGAAGCTTGATGCTACATTCCTCGCAGTATCAGTTGGATCTATGAGAATCACATGATCATCCCTGAAACTTGCGATACTACGGAGTTCCTCCTCAGTCCTATCTAGTGGGTCGATAGGATCAATGTCTAGGCTGTGGACTCTCTCAAGGCAAGAATCGAAGTCCTCAGCAAGTATGGCCACAAGCTCAAGAGAAACGCCGGTCAGCCCCATCTGTCCTACGGCACATCTGTCACCGTAGGCGTGGCACGCTCGGACGAAGGACTTCAGGATTCGTGCCGTTTCACGAGTCATTGGTGTCAGTCGTTGTGCTATGTATGATGTGTGGTGGACCGTACGGTCTACGGCGGTGATTGGTCCCAGTTCTTGAAGCTCTTCAGAGGACAGATCAAAGCACGCAAGAATGTCTGCCTCCAACCCATCCATCTCTAGCGAGAGATAGGGGTGCTGGGAGTACGTCTTCTGTATGCTCTTCAAGTTGAGTCTAGAGGCCGCAGGAACGAACCACTCATCTACCAGCCTGTTCATGAGATTGTCAATGGCGTCGCGAGGGACTTGCTGCCCGTGCTCTCTAGAAAAGGAGTAGTCCTCCATTCTAAGCCCGACGAAGAGATCGATGTCCGCAGCGCCTCTCAGCTGCGTCTGTTTTCTGCCTGTGGAACCCTGGGGCTCTATGAAGGAGTACGCCTGTCCAATCTCTGCTGCTCTGCTCTCAAGAGCGGCTGAGAGCTCAGAAATGATATGTGCCTGTTTCTGAATCTCCGCCTCGGTCGGGCTTATCTCGGAGAGGACTCTCGCCCGCAATTCATCAGAGAGCACAGTTCCCAATTTCGTGACCTGATTCTCATTCGACCGAGTCTGCTAAGAATGTTAGCCTCTATGTTTAAAGCGCAATCTGGATGTAGGCTTGAGTCACTCATGAAGTCTGTGCCAATAGCAATCACAATACTTGCACTTGAGGATCGATATCTCCTTCTTCGACGGAGGAATCCTCCCTATGAGGGTCTCTGGAGTCTGGTCGGTGGGAAGATTGCCCTTGGCGAGCATATCCAAGATGCAGCCAAACGCGAGATCTTGGAGGAGACCGGCGCCAGTCAGGTGAGGTCGTACGAATATCGCGGATTCGTTTCTGAGCGGCTTGTCGACGCTGATGGTTCCCTCTCCGCCCACTTCCTTATCTTCGTTGGAAAGGCTCAGATATCCGACTTCCAGGCTTCTCATAGAGAGGGCGAGCTAGCTCTCTTCACAGAGGAGCAGATTGAGGGACTGAGCGAGGAGATGCTTCCCTCTGACTACATGATGTTCAAATACTTCAATCAGGGGAACGCTCCCCGTTTGATGTGCGAGGCTGAACTCCTACGTGATGAAAAGGGATATCGCCTCGTATACTATAGAGAGATTCCTGATGCGCGTCGGCGAGATTGAAGTGACTCCCATTGGAGGTGAGAGCCTTGGAGTGAGGTCTCTCTGTACAAGCATTCAGACGCCGGATGTCTTGATACTCCTAGACCCCTCTGCAGCCCTCGCAAAGAGATACGGCCTTGAGCCGCATCCGAGTGAGTACCATCAATTGATGCGGACCCTGAAGCAGATCCGCTCTGTGGCTCGCGAAGCTGATGTTCTGTCGATATCCCACTACCACTTCGACCACATTCGTCCCGGCTTCAAGAATTGCCTCTACAACCTTAGCAGTCGCGGTGAGCGAAGAGAGATGTTCACTGACAAGACCGTACTGGCGAAGGACAATCGAGAGAGTATCAATGCCTCTCAAAGACGAAGGGGCTACTACTTCGAGAAGGATGTCAAGGATGTTGTTAAGGAACTCACATGGGCGGACAGGAGAACGGTCTCTCTTGGGGACACAACTGTGACCTACTCCCATGCTCTTCCTCATGGCAGTGAGGGCACCTTTCTAGGGTACGTCCTAAGCACTCTCATCTCCTACGGTCCGACAAGGGTTCTAGTCGCTCCAGATGTTCAAGGTCCCGTGGCAAGGGACAGCTTCACTTACTTCAATGGACTGGGGGCGGATCTTGCTATCGTAGGCGGTCCTCCCACTTATCTCTCCAAGTTCGAGAACGAAGAGAGAGAACTTGCTTTTGGCCACCTTCAGCGACTGGGGGAATCGGTTCCGTTCCTGATTGTGGATCACCACAACATGCGTGATGCTGACTGGGAAGAAACACTTCAGCCTGTCCGGGTGGCTGCAGAGAACAAGGGGAACCGCGTTCTTACCATGGCAGAAGCACTGGGTGTCGACGTGCAACCTCTCGAGGCCCAACGAAGAGAACTATATGGGCGCGAACCACCGTCCGAGGAGTTCATGGCATGGTGTGATGCCCCTCTTGAGTGGAAAACTGAGAATATGCCGCCTCTCTGAGAGTTCTTACACACGGAAAAACATCATATTGGATTTGAGTTCTCTCCACTTGAACCAACAGAAGATTTCATCTAATCTGTGCAGACAAGGGGTGTTCTTGACCGTTGGAAGAACTGGAAGGCGACTCCACACGTGCATTGCTTCAGCGCTTCAAAGAGGCTGTGGGCCGTGCGGACGAATGTCTCTCCGGACATGACTACCAACAGGCTATGGCACTCTACTTCGACGCCAGTAGGTCTGCAGATGAGATGACTCAGAGGTTCATCAACTTGCTCATCAAGACGGCTCCAAGCGTCGCGCACCGCACTATCCTTGTAGAGGTGCTCAGCTGGAGGCTCCGATACTACACCGCTCAGTATGACTACCACCTGGCTGTTGCGCAGACCCTTTCTGGCCTCCCGCGCGAGGAGTGGATTGCCCGGCTTGAGACCATCCTAGTTCTATCCCAGAGTCTGGTTGACAAGATACTCCCAATCTTCAGAGATGTTGACGATGAAGGCCTCAAGGCCAGAATCAAGAACCTATTGGAGGACTGGATTACGGGCATCAGGAACCTGGTGCTGAATCTTCAGTCGTGGGGAATGGCCAGTGCTCAAGCCTCAAGGGTCCTAGAATGGGCAATGGACAATGGAATCGAATAGAACAAGCGGCTGCCCAGAAGTACTCCTCAACCCTCTTTTGCTCTCCCCTCCACACAGTCAGCAGCCACTTCTGTGTCGGCAAGCTGATAGTGAGAGTCAAGGTAACAAACAAGATAGTGGTCCTTATGCTTGATGACTACAGGGGCTGGGAATCGCTTGATCTTCTTGAGACCCTCCTCTGGGACTCTCCAGTAGATCGATTCCTTGCAGACTGGGCATTGCAGCCATTTCAGCCCTTCAGCCATTCATAACCACCTGCGAGCGTTGCCGGGCGAGTGTGAGATTCAGCAACGGTACTAAAAAAGTCTTCTAGGGGATTCGTCTTGATTCCGCAGGAACATCCCCCTATTCATCATCTAGTTCCATGTCCCACGCTCCGGGATCCTCAAGGTCTCTGCTCATGATGGGCCCTTTTCTCTTCTCAAGGCTCTCCACGTCAAAGCGGTCTGAATCCACGAGGATTTCGTCGGAGCTGTCATCCATGAAGCCAGGAATGAGTCCGTCGTTGATTCCTTTGCGGACCAATCTCTTAAGTGTCGTCGGCTCCAGACCTGTGCTTTCGGCGAGGCTGGAGAGAGATACTGCCGCCTCTGATTCGAGGGTTGTCCTAACGAATCCGGCAAGCACCATCTCAAATGCTCTCCTGACCTTTCCAAGATGGTCTGCGTCCAGCTCATCCGCGAGGATCTCTTCCAGCATCTTGTACGCATCGCCGAATCTATACTCTGTGAGCATCAGACCCAGATCAATCAGGCCTGTCGCCTCTCCGTGTGTACTCTCAATTGCGCCTTCCAGTAGCATTCTCGCAAGGTCTATGTCTCCTCCAGTCACTGCGCAGTATGCTCCGTCGATGAGGAGGAGAGGGTCCTTCTTCTCTTCTGCAGCTGAAACATACGCTTGTGCTGCAATCTGGCAGTTGATCTCGAATTTCTCATGCTCACCATGCTTTGCCCAGGCTGAGCTGGCTGCGGTCATCACCAGAGCTGCATCGGCACATCTCTGTGCTAACATGCCGTGCTCATACGCTCTCTCGTATGCCTGAGCCGCCTTTGAGAATGACTCCCACCGCTTCCAGCAGTCAGCTGCCCTGATGAAGCTGTCCATCGCCAGCGAGTTCTTCCCCTCTTCTGCCAGTCTCTCTGCAAGGTCCTCTTGTCCCTTACAGTCTGCGGGCTGCATGGGGCGCCACTCCTGTTGCTGCGGATCTAACGAAGGACCCCATCTTTCATCCGCAGAGTACGTCGGGCGAACTTCACTAGATCCTCATTATGAGTCACAAGAACCACGGTCATGTTTCGGTCCTTGTTCAGCTGCGATATGATCTTCATGATGTTCTCGCCGGTCTTCGAGTCCAGATTCCCAGTGGGTTCATCGCAGAAGAGCACTGGTGGGTTGTTCACGAGGGCCCTGCCTATTGCTATCCGCTGCTGTTCACCGCCGCTCATCTGCCGTGGGAAGTGGTCTCTACGCTCCAGCATATCCACCTCACGCAGCACCTCAAGGGCCATCTCTTCCTGCTTCTCCTTTGTGTAATCGAAGCTCGGCCAGAGAACCGACTGCACGTTCTCAAACGCGGTGAGATCTTCTATGAGGAGGAATGCTTGGAACACGAACCCGACCTTCTGGGCTCGGACCTTGGGCAGGTCCCTCTCACTCACGAGAGTGACATCGACTCCGTCAAGAAGAATCCTACCGGAGGTTGGATGTTCCAGGCCTGCCATCACATGGAGAAGGGTTGACTTGCCGCATCCGCTGGGGCCGACCACCGCAACGAACTCTCCTCTCTGGATTTCCAGGTTGATGTCTTTCAGGGCCGCAACAGTGTTCTTGCCTTTGCCGTATTCCTTGTGTACATCTTCGAGCTGGATTATTGGTTGTGCCATCTACTTCACTCCTCCCTTAGCGCCTTCATAGGCGGTACCGACATGGCTCGACGCTGCGCGATGAGAAGCCCAGGAATCTGGAACGCCAGAATCACGAAGAAAGTCGTGAAGAGGGAAACCGGTTGTATGACAATGAAGTCCACGACTCCCTGGAATATCGAGGGCACGCCTGCGAAGAAATAGGCGAATATTCCCAGGATCTCAAAGCTAATCTGTAGCAGCACCAAGAACGAAACAATCGTCACCAGTAGCACTTCTCCGGCTACCAAGAGCAAGACATCATTGTTCGCCCATCCTATACACTTGAGGACAGACATGTCTCGCCTTCTGAACTGAGATATCAGAATCGCGTAGAACGTTGACAGAATCAGCGCCAGTATCACATACCAGAACCAGCCCGGCTGAAGTGGCAACGTCAATCCATCCGAAACAACAAGGAAGAGGAGTGCATACACAAGCATCCAGATTGCCACTCTTCTCCTGGCGCGGAACCCGAACTTTACGCTCTTGAAGAACACCCTTAGATTCAAAGTCTCACTGCCTCCAACGAAGACGTGCTTTTGCCTATCAGCAAATCACTTGCATTAATGTGTCTTGTGGGCGCTTCTGCTACTCGTCCTTCTCAGACGTCAGTGTCAGCGGACTTCCATCGCTGGGCCATAGCTCTCGTCTCAGTAGGTCTCGAATGGCAACTCGGATTGCCTCACTTCTTGATGGGTACATGCCTATCTCTACAAGCTTGTCAAGACCGTTCACATAGATGTCGCTCATTTTCACTGTAACGAGTTGCATTGGTTTCCCTCTCGGACTACTAGACGCGGAAGGGAGGCGATATAAACCAATGGAACCAGATGGGGTGAGGGCGCCAACCTGACTGCCAAAACAGCTTCCTTCTGGCCCGCTGACAGTGATTCATAGCAAGTAAGTCTAAATATGGACAAGCCAAGACCAACGCATTGGACCGTCGGAGCATGCCTAACCATTCGTGTTGCGCTCACGACCATGACATGAAGCGATTGAACTTAGAGGTGAAATGTTGAGTAGCGGCGGCTTTGACTACATGCGAAAGGTCGTCATGATTGGGGCCGGAGGCAGTGGAAAGACAGCCCTAGTCAACAGATTCCTCACACACAAGTTCTCAGAGGAGTACATCGTGACCATTGGCTCTCAATTTGCCGTGAAGACTGTAGCCCTTCAGGGCAACAATGGTCGCAATGTCGTGGTCAAGCTATTGGTATGGGACTTGGCAGGTCAGCAGCGGTTCGATTTCATCAGGGGGAGCTACTATCGTGGGTCGAAGGGTGCACTTCTTGTCTTCGACACTACCCGCAAAAGCACATGGATTGAGCTTCCGAAATGGATCCAGGAGACCGAGGACGCCCTTGGCGAGAGGATTCCAATCATACTCTTGGCGAACAAGGTAGATCTAGCTGATGAGCGAGTAATCACTACTGAGATGGCTGAGGAGTTCGTAAGGGAGCATGGCCTTGTCGGATACCTTGAGACAAGTGCTCTCACAGGCCAGAATGTGGAAGAGGCCTTCTATCTCTTGGCTAAGAGCACACTGCAGTGACTGGCGACGAAACACTGCTCGAACCAAAACCACTTTAGAGGAACCTCCGTCGCCGTAGCTCATTCTAACCGCTCTGTGAAGTGAAACCGATGGGTGAATTGAAGCTAGATTTGGAGCTTCTCGAGAAGCTCTGCAACGCCTTTGGGCCCAGTGGACATGAACATGAGGCCCAGAAGATAGTCCGAGAGTATGGCGAGAAGCTCGCCGACGAAACTCTTCATGATGGTCTCGGCTCGCTGGTCTTCCGCAAGGGAGAAGGCGGCCCCAAGATCATGATGGCCGGCCATGTGGACGAGATTGGCTTTATCATTACTGACATCACGAAAGAAGGATACCTGAGGTTCAATCAGCTTGGCGGCTGGTGGGATCAGACTCTGCTGACGCAAGAGGTCCTAATCAAGCCATACAAGGGTAATGAGAAGATCATTGGAGTGATTGGAGCAACTCCGCCTCACCTCTTGACAGCCGAGCAGAGAGCCAAGGTTGTGACTAAGGACAAGATGTTCATAGACGTGGGTGCATCCTCCAAGAAGGAAGTTGAGGGGCTCGGCATTCGAGTCGGAGACTCGGCTGTGCCTCTGGCTACATTCCGAACCATGAAGCGGAAGTGGAAGGAGAAGCCTGAAGACGATGAGGATGCTGAGGAAGTCGTGCGCGACGTGACCATAGGAGTAGCCAAGGCCTTTGATGACAGGATCGGTGTCTTCATTGTGCTAGAGGCCCTTCGGCGCATCTCGGAGCAGGGAATCTCAATACCCTGCACTGCATACTTCTGTTCGACAACACAGGAGGAGGTGGGCCTCAGAGGAGCTCGTACGTCTGCCCAGATGCTCAAGCCTGACATCGGGTTCGCTCTTGACGTAGACATTTCTGGTGACTCTCCTGATGCAAAGGGTCTTGTCCAGAAGATGGGCAAGGGTGTATCAATCTCTGCAGGTGACGGGTCAATGATACCCAACCCTCGCCTCAGAAGATACGTGATGGATTTAGCAGAAGAAAAGGGAATCAAGCATCAGATTGCATTCCTGCCGTCGGGAGGAACTGATGCAGGAAGCATCCACTTGTCAGGCATGGGCGCACCATCTCTGTTTCTTGGGATTCCCACACGGTACATCCACTCTCACCACGCAATGCTCGACCTAGAAGATGTGGAAAACGCAGTACAGCTTCTCGTTGAAGTGCTTCAGACGCTTGATGAGAAGACTGTAAAGAGCTTCACAGAAGTCTAGAATGTGTGAATCAGCCTAGAGCCACTCTAGGCTGACCCACTCTCTTTTCAATGGCTAGCGTTCTCGCTTGCCTTCAATGAACTCGTCGACACGCTTTCGTGCCTCGAAGTCATTGATCTGATATCTTGGATGCTTGAAACTATAGGAGCTGATGCTTGAAAGCTCTCCGCCGATGCCTCGATCCAACGCAATCTTCACTGCTCGTGCAACATCGATGATGACTCCTCCGCTATTCGGTGAGTCTTGGACTGAGAGTTTGAGGTCCAGGTCCAGTGGAAGATCTCCAAACGCTCTAGAGCGCATACTGATGTAGCAGACCTTGTTGTCTTCGAGAAACGGAACGTAGTCACTCGGACCTATCTTGGTAGGGAGTTCGTAGTCCACGCAGCTTGTCACTGCCTGGGTCTTGCTAATCCTCTTCGAGCTGAGGCGGTTCTCTACTTGCATGTTCTCGAAGTCTGTGTTCCCACCGATGTTCAGTTGGTAGGTGTTCTGCAAAATGAGACCTCTCTGGTCAAAGAGCTGTGCCAACACCCTGTGAAGGATGGTTGCTCCGAGCTGGCTCTTGATGTCATCTCCTGCACAAGGGATGCCCTTCTTTTCGAAAGCCTGCGCGATTGGCGAGTTTGGATCTGAAACGATGAACTCAGGAATTGCGTTGATGTACCCGATTCCGGCCTCTAGTGCGGCCTGTGCGTACGTTCTTGACGAATTCGCACTACCAACTGGCAGATACGAAACCAGCATGTCCGCCTTGGACTTCCTTAGTTCTTCGGCTATATCCACAGGCTCGATTTCCTCCTCGTCGTAGGCAAAGAATGACTCCTTCATGTGAGGAGCAACGCCGTCGGAGATAGGTCCCGGGAGGACCTTCACTCCGGTCTTTGGGACGTCAGGTGCAAACTTCCAGCAGCAGTTAGGTTCTGCCCACATGGCTTCGGCAATGTCCAGACCTATCTTCTTGCGATTTGCTTCGAACGCTGCAACGAACTTCAAATCCTTCGGGAAGTAGCCACCAAAGTCAACATGCATGAGTCCTGGGACTTCCTCGTCGGCCTTGGCGTTTCGATAGTAATGTGTCCCCTGAATGAGAGCGGAGGCACAATTGCCAAGACCTGCAATCGCTATACGGACATCGCCCATAACATATCACCACTACTTGGGTATTCTTTGGTCATAGAATAGTTACTTCTTTTAAGCCTTGTGAGCTGGTCATTCATCTTGGGTCGAATCTGGAGGATTCTCCGACTTAGCGTACTTCTCGAAGAGCATCTTCTGAGCGGAGGCTATTGTCTTTGGACCGATTCCCTGAATCTTGCCCCACTCCTCAGTCCTCGTCACAACCTCGATCGGACTGCCGAATTCCGCCAGGAGGCTTCTTGCCCGCACAACGTTGACACCCGGGAAGCCTGCGACGAAGAACTCCTGCTCATCGCTCATACTATCAAGTCCCTTCCTTGTTCTGACTACGGGGAGACGTTGCCCCTTCTGAGCTGCTGATTTTCCGTCAGGAACAAGGATTCCGAAGATCAGACCTGCTGAGTGGAGTGCATTGAATCCCTGTATGATCTCTATTCCCCGTTCGCGGACACTCTCAAGAAGCGCATCAAGAGCGCTCGGATGAATATAGCTCGCTCGCTCCATTGTCACAACGTACGGTCTGCCCTTTGTGTGCTTTGTCTTGAAGGGAACGTAGATACAGCCCTTTAGAGGGTCTCGGCGGATTGACAGGACATTCTCTACGAGCAGGTATGGCTTCTCGTACTCGAGGAGTCCATCCATCTGCTTCTGAAACCGAGGGGAGCCAGAGGGACTTCCTTTCAGAGTGCTTACCAAATCATTCACGGTCTTCCTTTCAATGGCAACACCTTCCACACCGAGGATGTCTCCAATGGGAATCTTCTCGATTACGTAGGGAATACCTTCTTTGTCAAGCATGGAAATCAGGTGCTTCACGGAATTCTGGGACTTCCCTTTGGTTTCATGCACGTCAATGACAATCTCGGGAACATTCCCGAACAGGTCGGTCTGCATCTCATTCATCTCAGAACAGCGTCATTGCGGCGGCCATCGAGACCTCTCTCGCCAGATTCGGGCTATCCGCTGAACCTATCACGACAACATCTCCGTCCTCCGGACGAAGGCTCTCGATAATCAGCAGGGTCTCTCGTTCATATTCTGTAAGGATGTGAAACCCATCAGGAGGCATGACCAGAATCCCGTTTTTCTGGATAATCGTCGTCGCGCCTGCTTGTCCGTATCCTCCCTGAATTATCGCCTCATCTCTCTGGCGTATGCCATCAGTCACGAGATGGGACTTGCCCTTCACTAGGTTGGCGAAGGCCTCCTGAAACATGACCAGGCGTCTCACATCAAGTTCCAATCCAATGGGTATGTCTCTGGATATTTCTTCGAACAGCCCTCTTCCTGGGGCAGTTAGTGACTGTCCCTGTTTGCCTTCTGCTTCGATGTAGCCCGACTCTGTCAGCCGCTTTAGTAGGGTTCTCACGGTGCCCTCTCCGACAGACATCTTCTCACAGAGGTCATACCTGCCTAGGGGCTGTTCTCTGCCTATCAAGACAAGGGCAACAGCAGCCTGATGCGGCTTGAATGCTGGCGCCACCTTCCCATCGGCTGCCTGAGCCAGATCAACGAAAGCCTCCTTCCAGTTCACTTCCATCCTCTCACATGTGTTCAAGTTGCACTGTCTTTTTATTCTTGGCACTTGGCTCCTCAGAGTCCTGCACTTGCCAGAGTGCAGTGGCAAGGTGCCTCCTGACCGCCTTCTCGAGCGTGAGTGTCACGATTCCGAAGATGAACATGTTTGAAATGATGTGCACAACCGTGAATGGAATTCCTGTGGCCAGAGTTGCCCAGAAGGGAATGCCCGACGCTAGAGACCAACCAAGATTCGTCACCAAGTCGTAGAATGCCGTAAGGATCCCGCCGAGCAGTCCAATCTCCCACGACCTGTAGTGGGCCACGCCAACACGTGCTCCACCTCGACCTACAATGTGACCCGCGACCGCGAAGAACATCCATCCAATAACCTGGGCTATCCAGACCTCGAGGATGAAGATAGATGGCCCCCACGGGTTGAACAGCCCGAAGACCATTGCCACTATCAAGACACAGGATGCAGCCATCTCGATCCCGAAGAGGAATCCGGTCACGAACAGGATGCTAGATCCGAGCTCGACATTCGGAGCCAAGACTAGTATGTAGTTCGCCACTAGAGCCAAGGCGGCCATTACCGCAGTGAGGGCCACCTTCCGGCTTCTATCTAGTCCCGGGCCGACTTGTCGTGTCAATCTTTCTCCCTTTTTGGTTTCTTTATGCGTTTCTGGATGTATACCACAATGCCCACAAGAACTACGAGAATCGCAACGATTGCTGCTGTGTCCAAGAGGCCGTATCCAGACCAGATGGTGAGTCCATCATACTCGACTTCTAGATAGTACGGCGTACTGAAGTTGACGTAGGTCGATCCCTTGACAAGGATTCCAGTCTCTATGGAATATGCAAGATAGGATACCTGGTCGCCCCCTCCAGGGTCCTGCTCGTACTCGAAGACTATGCATTCATACGCTTTTCCAGAAGCAGTGACATTGTCGTAATAGGAACTCATCGTCCCGTTGGCTGGATTCCCCGCCACTCTCTCCGCAGAAGCATAGGCCGTCTGATTCAGGAGGGACAAGTCGTCCTGTCCTGTTCGCACCACGAGGCCCGGCCACCATTCAGTGGAACCCCACACACCCAGCGCAAGGTCGATGGCAATGTCGGTATTGTTCGCTTGGACAGTTGTGTTTCCAAGGATCAGTACTCCTCCCGCATCTCCCTCGGTTTCAGTCACCGTGAAGAACATCCACACATGGCCGCTGAGGTTGCATATGCCTCCTCCCGTGAACCACATGTTGACAGGGTCTGCTGACGCATTGGTGACAGCCCATCGTACCTCCACTTCTCGCCCTGGACTGGGCTGAATCTCTTCTGCATAGGCCTGTGCTCCAGTGACGAGCAATGGGGTCAAGACGCAGGCTGTGAGGAATAATACAAGGAGTCTTCGTTTGATGTTCATTCTAGCCTCTCCTCCTCGCGACAATGTACAGAACCACAAGAACAGATACACCGAAACCACCAACCAATGCTGCGCCAATGATAAGCTCATGAATCTGCTGCCCTGACGAGGTGCCGGTGTA
Source organism: Candidatus Thorarchaeota archaeon (assembly GCA_016839445.1). Lineage (GTDB taxonomy): Archaea > Asgardarchaeota > Thorarchaeia > Thorarchaeales > Thorarchaeaceae > SMTZ1-45. The sequence continues at coordinate 32,443 of JAEOUG010000106.1, read as the reverse complement.
TCCGGATGATGTCCTGTTCCATACAATGATATCGGAGTCACTGAGCTCATAGATGTTGCAGGCTACTGATGCGTAGGCTCCGTTGACCCAGTACTGCCATGCTCTTGCAGCCGTGTTCTGGACGCCACCGATAGCGGTCACGAACGCTAGCGAGCCAGACCAGTCAACGGAAACAGAGTAGACACTCTGTGTGACCTCTAGCACTGTCATGCCACTGAGACCTGTTGTATCTAGAGCTGTACCGTTCCCGAAGTCGACTATCAGGGTGAGCCCTGTAGCTGCTGTGACAATGCTAGTAGACTCTCTAAGGTTCTGGCCGGCCCCTGGCTGAACCAAGACTAGAGATACTAGAAGTACAAGCGCTAACAGCCTCAGATTCACTCTAACACCAACTCTGGTATAGGTTAACTTATCCTACAATGACTGGAATTTAAGAGTTGCTCTCGAGAGGAGAACCGAAGCATCTAATACATCCTCGCGCTCCCGAGGGCTTGCAGGAATCTAGGAGAGCTCTCTCTTGACAAATGAAGGTATGACCCGCAAAGGCTTCTTGTTTGTCCTTGAGGGTATTGACGGTTCTGGCAAGACGACCGTCTGCGACATTGTCGAGAAGCTCTTACTCAAGGATGGCTACGATGTCGCACGGCTACGTGAACCTACGGGGGAGAGTCAGTGGGGCCTGGAAATCAGGGAACGCTCTCCTCTTGGTGAGCTCTCGCCTGAGGAGGAACTCGAGCTCTTCATCAGGGATAGAGAGTGGCATGTTGCGAATCGAATAGCACCCTTCTTGCAGGCTGGGAAGGTGGTTCTCCTCGATCGTTACTTCTTCGCAACTGGTGCCTACCAGTCAACAGTGACGCCATACCACTGGAGCGAGATTCTCAAACGAAATCGCGAAGAAATACATGCTCCAGATCCGGACCTTCTGATCATTCTGGATGTTCCCGCAGAGCTAGGACTAGAGAGAGCAACAGGGAGGAAGGGCAGCGCCAACCTGCAGTTCGAGAAGCTTGACAGGCTCATAAAGGTCCGGCAGAACTACTTGGAAATGGCTGATAGTGACTCTACCCCATCAGTTGTCATCGATGCGACGGCTCCGCTCGAAGAGGTTGTCGGTCTAGTCCACGAAGCGGTGAAGGGAGCCATCAGGAAAAGGGACGCTCTGACCCTCTAGGGACCTTTCCAAAAAGCGCAGTTGTTGCCGAAACTCGGTCGAATGTGTCACAAGGTTTTTAATTAGCAATAATGCTCCGTTAGCGTAATCGGCTAGACCAGACAGCCCTAGGGACTGGGAGCGTAGCAAAATGCCTGTTGCAATGCTGCTTATAGATTGGGACTCGAAGATAGGCGCGGTTTTGAAGGCAAAGGTTCCTGCGGATTTTGCTGACTACTATCGTGAAGACCTCAACACTGAGATCATGAGAATCTTCACATCACACGCCATGGGTGATGCCACCGCTGGATTCTCTTCTCTGAGCGTTCGAATCGGAGGAGAAGAATATGGTGTCGCATCCTATTATACTGGGATTGTCAGAGAAGAGGAGCAGTACTGCGTATCACTACTGCTTACACCCTCTGAGGACCCGAAGACCTACGAAGCCGCCATCACATCCATCGTGACTCCTCTGACCAATGCCGTTGTTGCCCTAACGGATGCAGAGCTCCAAGAGGAGCTTGATAACACCTACAGAAGAATCATCAGACTCGCCGGAATGACAGATGAGTCGCGGCTGGCTCGCCTGTTCTCCGATGAGGTTTCACGAGCCGTCTTCCCGAAGCTATGGAAGGGAGGCATCTCCAAGGAGGAGCTCGAGGAGTGGCTCAAGATGGTGACGGGACTTCCAAGTGTCAGTGTCGACTCTGTGATTTCACCCTTTGAGGAGCTTGGACTTGTCAAGACTGAGTGGGTCGACGAGATTGGCAGGACCTGTGTTTTCATGATCAAAGACCTCGAGGTCTTCAGAGCGCCCCCGCTTGTTGCCATGGAGGCTTCCGGAGGTGTGCTAGATCCTGAGCTGGCCGCCGAGTACAAGACCGAGGTCCTGGAATTCCTAACTGAATGGCAGAAGACCCCTGAAGACACCGTATCCGTTTCAGAGGTCTTGGCCGACCCTGACTGCTATGACATCCTCAGCGAACTGAGACGCCGTCCTGTGAATATCTCAGAACTGGAGGCAACTCTCGGTATTCCACCGAAGGAGCTCAAGCAGGGAATTCAGACGCTGAAGAAATATCGCATTGTATCTGAGAAGCGTCGTAAGGGCGCATCGGGTGATTATGACAAGTGGCTCTTCCTCTTGAACGACATCCGTGTTCGGCTCTTCTTCCCCGAGTACTTCCTACAGACGCTTGTCACTGATCTGGAAAAGACTCCAGATGACCCGAAGGCTATGGAGATGGTCCATCAGCACCTTCGGTTGTTGAGGGACAACTTCCCCAGGTAGAGCTGCGAGTTCCCCAATCACGGCATGACCAGTCTGCGACTACCACAGTGCAGTGTGAGTCGGCATTTCATAATACGGACCTAGAAAGGTTATTATGCCATTTCTACACTGCTTCAAGGTGACGAACGGGCAGGCACGAACCCCCGTCAGGAACTCGAAACGCAACACGGTCCCACGAGTTCTATAGTCCCTAATCGCAGTACTACTGCTACTGTTCTTGCGCATAACGAATTCTTTCGTGCCTGTGCGTGAGTCGCTCCACGGATGCGCGGTTCGCTCTCGGGTGAACCACGCGTCTACCTTATTGTCGACGCCCACAACAGTATACACAAAAAGCGTTAATCTGCGCGAAATTCCCTAGGGAACAGGCCCAGTAGGCTATCTAGCAACTACTCCGCGTCCATTATCGGTGATGGAAAGTGATCCACAATACATTCCTCATAAGAACATCATCAGGCGAGATCCTAGCAAGCACACAATACTGGCCAGTGGAGGTTTCTCCTGACGACCTTGCTGAGTTTGTGAGCACACGCAATGACCTGAAATCCGGAGGGGATGACTACATGGAACTCCCTCTCATCATTGGAGATCACAAGTTCCATGGATTGGACTGGGTCGGCGAGACTATCCTTGTGTTCGTGACTGACAAGGGAGAGGATGAGAGTGGAGTATTTGAAAAGATGGAGGCAGCAACGGCCGCACTGAGAAAGACGCTCTCCAAGTCCGGACTCGAGTCGGTAACTGGAAATTACAGGTCAATCATTGAGCCCTCCATCACTACGCGGCTGAAGATTGCCCTTGTCGGAGAAGGTGGTGTTGGGAAGACGACAACGCTGCACTTGCTTCTTGGTGACACTCCGCCTCTCCAGTACGTTCCCACCATTGCGCTCAATCTAGAGACAGTAGAGAACATCCGTTTCGGCAACTACAGTCTCGTTCTCTGGGACTTCGCGGGACAAGAGCGCTTCAGAACGCTGTGGAGATTCTACTTCCATGGCGCAGATGTCATATTCCTGGTCTGTGACTCAACGCTTAGGAACGTCATCATCAGCAAGGACATACTGAAGCTCATTCGTCGTGACGCACCTAAGGTGCCAGTGTTCGCGATGGCGAACAAGCAGGACAAGCCCAATGCTATGAAGCCAGAGGTTGTTCAGAAGATCCTTGGAATTCCAACCTACCCAATGGTTGCCATCGACAAGGCACGGCGCGACGAGATGTTGAGGCTTCTCATGACTGCAGCGGCACAGTACGTAGGTGTCGCCCTCCCTGACCTACCCGCCTCAGAACTCCTGAAGTTCGCAGATACTGCAACTGAAGACGCAATAGCTGAGGTTGAGGCCTCTCACTTGGAAGTGGAGCCTACTGAGATATCGGTTGATTCCGCTGTGGAAGAGGAAGAGGAAGAATACGAGTTCGTCGAGATTGTCGAGGAAGTCTATGTTGACGAGGAGGGCCACGTCATAGAGGACACAGATGACTATGAGATTGTTGAAGAATTCGTAGAAGAGATCCCTGAATCTGAAGCGCCAGAACCTGCAGAGGAGATTGAGGCGCCTGTGTCTAGTCCCTCAGAAGAAGAGGCCCTCATCGACCTGCTGTCCACATCAATGGGCATAGAGGAGCCGGAGTCTGGACCAGTGACTCCCTCGGCGGATATTGTGCCAGAGCCAGAACTTCCCATCGAGGAAGAGCTCCAGGAGCCCCCTACAGAGGCCATGGAGTTCGATGTGCCTACTGCGGGTGAAGAAACGTCGGTATCTCCAGTTCCCATAGACATCGAGGTCGAGACTGGAGCACCAACAGAGATCGAAATCTCAGAATCCTTCTCGATTCCTGAGGAAACACAGGAAGAGGACACTATCATTATTGTTTCCGATGAAGACGGGACAGAGATGGCCAAGGAGATAATATTCGAAGCACTAGAGGCTGATGACATAATCGCGGCCGAGATTGAGAAGGTGTCCAAAGAGGACATTGATACTGCACTCGAGGCATTTGCGTGTGACGAGGTCATACCCCGTGCCGACGAGCCCGAGATATCCGAGGAGATCGACCAAGAGTCTCTAATGGAACTAGAGAGCATTCTGGGCCCGTTAGACCGATCAGTCGGTGGCTCTGGGAAGACTCCCGAAGAAGAGAAGGAGTATCTGCCGATTGACAACGACACATTGGCGGAGCTGAGCCGGCTTCTTGATCTTCAGGAGAAGGAAGAGGAAAAGGACTCCTCTGACTAGCTAGTCGTTGTCGGAAAGACTGATTTGCCAGTTCGTTTCACTCTGTGTGGGTTACTCAGGTGAAGATAGCAGAGATTGAGCCTGGAAAGAACGTTACCGGTTTGACAGTTCGAATACTTTCTGTTGCTCCTGCTCGACTAATCAAGACACGGGCTGGACGAAGAACCATGCTTCGTGAGATTCTCGTTGCTGACGAGACCGGCTCTGTTATCCTGTCTCTCTGGGGATTCGGCGAAGGCGATGATCTCTCTGCCGGGATGGTTATCAAGATTGAAGATGGCTGGGCCAAGGAATGGCAGGGGAACATCCAGCTCTCACTTGGACGGTCTGGCAAGTACGAACAAGTCCCCGATGACGGTTCTGTGCTATCCATCTCGGAGCTCGGAGCTCGAACGAAATCCGAGGAGAAGTAACGCAAGGAGCCTAGAAAGGAATGGTTCTCGCGTATCTATCTGCGCCGATAATCGTTGAGGCACTGAGGAAAGAGGACTTCTGCCGGACTGTCGTAGGAGCTATAGAGAAGAAGGGAATTGAGGTCTTTGCTCCTCAGTTCCTTGAACCCGCGTCGGCAAAGGACATTTACACGCGAGACGTCGAGAAGGTCCGGCTATCAGACTTCCTCGTGGCAGAAGTATCCAGTCCATCTCTTGGAGTTGGGATGGAAATCATGCTTGCAATTGAGCTAGTCAAGCCTATCCTTATGTTCATGCATCGCCAGTCCGGCCCATTGTCGAAGATGGTCTCGGGAGCGCCTGGGAAGGTCCTGTTCATCTATGATCGGATTGATGATGTTGTAGATATTCTCACAAGCCGCAATCTTGAGAATCTCATTGTACAGAAGTGTCCCGTCTGCGCAAGTGAAGTGGCTGAAGTCCTGGACGAAGAAGTCCGGTGTGTGGCGTGTCAGTTCTCTGGGCATGAGATTACGGTGTGAATCATGTCTCGCCCACTTCTTGATGAGAGCTCTAATCCACGCCAGATAGTCCTCCTGCTTGTGCTTGCAGTATCAATGGTGTCCTCAGCAAGCATCCTCATTCGGCTGAGTGCATCTCCCCCTCTCGTGATTGTGTTCTGGCGAACGCTATACGGGGCAATCTTCATGGCAGCAATCGGACTTGTTCGACGAGACTTCTCTCCTCGACACTCGAGCACGCTCCGGAAGAACATGTCCAGATTCGTACTTGTAGGTGTGGCACTCTCCCTCCATTTCTCCACTTGGTTTCAATCGCTGTTCTTGACAACGGTGGCCGCCAGTGTGGTGTTGGTGGACTCGTCACCTCTTCTCACTGCTATCCTCTCTAGTGCGGTCTTGGGCGAATCACTGAGAAGGCGGTCTTGGATTGGTGTACTAGTAGGAGTTGCCGGTGTCGTTCTTCTTGCTTGGGGCGACTTCGGAGGCACGGACCTTGACGCTCTGCTGGGTGATGTCCTTGCTCTGGCAGGAGCCTTCTTCTTGGCGCTTTACTTCATCGGGGGCAGAAGGTATGCTAGAGAGATTCCTATCACAGTATACACATCTGTTGTCTATCTCGTTGCCGCACTTGTGACATTGAGCTTCTGTATTCCCTTAGGATACAACGTTCTGGTGCTGGATCCCCGTGAGATTCTGCTCTTTATTGCTCTGGCAGTATTCCCGACCGTTCTTGGTCACTCCGTTTACAACTATCTTCTGACCAAGGTGCCTGCCTACGTTGTCTCTTCTGCAGTTCTAGGTGAGCCGGTCGGTGCCGGCCTGCTGGCTGTGGTAGTGTTCTCGGAGTTCCTCGGACCTGCAGAGCTCTTGGGCTTCTGCGTGATACTGGTCGGTGTGGCGATCGTGTTGGCAGACATTGCCTCCAAGGAGCGCCAGCACAATCTAGCCCTTGATGACCCCGATGGGTCGTAGTCTGACTGCTTTCGTAGCAATCCCTACCGCATCGGAAACCTTGACTACCTCATCAACGTCCTTGTAGGCTCCTGGTGCCTCTTCGGCTATAACGACGCCTGTAGTAGCTCGGACAATGATGCCCTCCTTTGAGAGGTCTGCTTGCACCTCCTTGCCGAAGAATTGCTTCTTGGCTCGGGAACGGCTCATGAATCTTCCAGCACCGTGCGCAGTTGAACCGAAGGAGAGCTGCATGCTCTTTTCATTGCCAATGAGTATGTAGGATGCGGTCCCCATTGTCCCCGGTATCAGCACTGGCTGACCTATGCTACGGTACTTCGTTGGAACGTCGTGGTGACCCGGCGGAAATGCCCTTGTGGCGCCCTTCCTGTGGACTACCACCTTTGTCTTCCTGCCCTCGATATCATGTTCCTCTACTTTGCCCATGTTATGGGCCACGTCATAGATGAGATGCATGTCTAGATCCTCAGGTGATTGCCCCATCACCTTTCCCACTGCCTCTCTAGTCCAATGCATCATTGATTGGCGATTTGCGAAGGCGTAGTTGGCCGCCGCGCTCATGGCTCCAAGATACGCCTGTCCCTCGTCGGACGTTACTGGAGCACTGCAGAGCTCCCTATCAGGCACTTCGATGTTGTACTTCCGCATGGCGTTTGTCATTACCTTGATGTAATCTGAGCAGACTTGATGGCCTAGCCCTCTTGACCCGCTGTGTATCATCACCATGACCTGACCCTTCCTGTCTACTCCCATCACCTTGGCTGCGTTCTCATCATAGATGTCGTCTACGACCTGAATCTCCAGGAAGTGATTCCCGGATCCGAGGGTCCCGGTCTGTTTGAGGCCACGATTCTTGGCCTCACTTGAAACATGTTCTGGGGCCGCTATCTTGAGCTGTCCATTCGCCTCCTGATGCAGTAGATCCTCCTTCCATCCATATCCCTGTTCAACTGCCCACGCGGCTCCTCCCCTGAGGACTTCGTCGACGCCAGCCTGGCCTCTAAGGGTAATCTTGCCATGCCGTCCAACACCTGTAGGAACGTCATCGAAAAGCGTGTCGATTAGTTCTCTGAGCTTGGGACGGACATCATTCTCATCCAGATCTGTGCGCAAGACCCTTACTCCGCAGTTGATGTCATAGCCTACTCCTCCGGGCGAAATGACTCCTGTTTCGTAGTCTGTGGCTGCCACTCCACCAATAGGGAAGCCGTAGCCCTGGTGTCCATCCGGCAGCACGATTGTGTGCGAATACACCCCAGGAAGACATGCCGAGTTCGCCGCCTGCTGGAAGGTCGCATCTTGCTTCATCTTGCTTACCAGACCGTTTGAGGCGTAAATCTTGACAGGGACCTTCATACATGCCTGCGTGTCCTTCGGTATCTCGTGGACATACTCTGAAATCTTCTTGATGTTCACATAGCTCACTCCTGAGGGAAGAACCTAGGTTCGGTCCGAGAGAGTTGCTATAAGGATTATGAAGCATCCAACACCCATCTGCTTATTACGCAGTCCCGGATTGTAGTGTCGGGCATGAAGCCCAGAGCAAGAAAGGAGGTTGAGCCACTAAGTGCCTGAGGTAAGACTCACAGCAATGGTTACATCTCACGGCTGAAGCTGCAAGATTAAACAGGGAGACCTAGCTCGCCTTCTACAGACAGCAGGACTTCTGCCTCAGGGAGCCACCTGCGGTGGAGAAGTTGGGGACGATGCAGTCGTTCGCACTTTGAGCGATGATATCGCTATTGTGGAGAACGTGGACGTCTTCACTCCAATCCACGATGATCCTGTCACCCAAGGGAGGATCGTAGCATGCAACGCGACAAACGATGTCTTCGCAATGGGTGCCGCAAGAATCCTCTCACTGCAAGCGTTTGCAGCCTATCCAGAGGACTTGGATGAGAGCATCGTGGTTGGCGTTCTGAGAGGAATGAGTGAGTTCATGCGTGAACTCGGTGCGTCGGTCACAGGTGGACAGACCATTACCAACCCCTGTCCCGTTTTCGGCGGGATTGCACTAGGAATGGCCCATCCCAAAGACATCGTCTACTCGGGTGGAGCACAACCTGGTGATGTCGTCATTCTGACGAAACCTCTCGGAATACAGCCTGCTATGCGCTCGTATCGTGATCTCAAAGACGAGAAGCGTGACAAGGTGCTCGAGCGATTCAATGAGTCTGACTTGATAGCCATGCAGGAGGCTGCGGTTTCCATCATGACCAAGAGCAACCTTGAGGTAGCACAAGCAATGAATGAGGTTGGCGTCAACGCGGCGACAGATGTAACGGGATTCGGCCTGCTAGGCCATGCCGGTAACGTTAGCGCGTTGAGCAACCTTGATGTCATCCTTGACGTTATGCCTGTGATTCGTGGCACTCTGGAACTCGCGAAGTTCTATGGCCACAAGCTCGCCCAAGGACTCGCGGCCGAAACCGCTGGCGGCATGCTAGTGTTCCTCGATGCATCCAAGACAGAAGAGTTTGCATCGCTTCTCGAGCGGAATGGGCTCCCTTGCTGGACCGTGGGTCAAACGGAAAAACCGGAAGGTGCACCCACTGCGCGTTTGACAAAAGATGTAGAGTATGTCGAGACCGAGTTCCCGTGAGAACTGCTCAAACCCCAGGGCCTGCAGTTTGAGGAGAGCCGTCGCAAGCGGCCGGTCTCAAACCATATCCTTCTGAATCGCGTGTCCCTCTACTCTAAGAGATGATTCAGCTTGGTGAACAACTCATCTATGCCCTCTAGAGGACTGAGATCTAGTTCTGGGTCAATGAACTTCCTAAGCTCCATCAGCTCTTCCTCTTCAAGGTCATGGAAGAGCCAGAAGTCCGAGTCCGATTTTGCTTTGCTTTCTCCCAATCAGAGCATCGCTCCTTTTGTGATTACGTCTAATACTTCGTGATTTGCCGATATATACTCTGCGGTTATGGACAGAAGGAAATGCGAGTGGCCGCGCCCAGAACCTCGCTATGATTGGCGGACTAGCAGTACTCGCGACATTGTTCACAACAAACCATTTAACGAGCAGCACAGTAGTCTTGCACCAAGCGACTCAGGTGTTAAGCGATGAAGGTCGTCGTCACAGGTCCATACGGAGCCGGGAAGAGTGCAATGATTCACCACATAACCGGCGGTGCATGTATCAACATTGAGAGGAGAGGGACGACCATCGCTATGGACCATGGCTTGGCCAACGTCGATGATATGAGCGTGTTCCTCTTTGGCACTCCTGGTCTTCTGAGGTTCAGGACAATGAGAAAAATACTGAGCTCAGGGGCTGATGGCATCATTTTCGTAGTCGACTCTGTCGATCCTGAGTCAGACGCTCGTGCGAAGCTCTTCTTCCGTGAGATTGCCTTCTTCTTACCTGGAGTCCCTTGCGTCGTGGCGGCCAACAAACAGGATCTTACGGAATCCAGACCTGTTGACCAGCTTAGGAAGAGCCTTAGATTTCTTGCCGGCCTCCCGGTCTTCCCTGTGTCAGCCAAGACGGGCGAGAATGTGGATAGCATGCTTCGGACCCTGATGTATCTCGTTATGATGCAGTGGAGTACGGTCTTGGGTAAGTTCGCCGAGTACAGCGGAGCAAAGGATGGCCTAAAGAGGCTCACAAAGGATCTGAACCTTGAGAGGGACCAGGCTGTTGGCTATCTTCGGCGATTCGAACTCCGGAAGATGCTGGAAGTGCAAGTGGGTGACGAGCAGTTCACAGTCAAGAAAGAGGTCCGGCCCCTACTAGAGAATCCAGTCCTCATCATGCGCAGATAGCTTTCAACGTTCAGAAAGAATCAAAAGCGAGATAAAGCGCATGCATTCGTAAATCAGTAGGTGAGCCATATGAATCCCGAGCTGGAGGACTCGAACGACGACGATGACCTAGACCCTGCCGAGCTTATTGAACAGGCTGCAGCGGCAGTAAGAGAAGGAAACAAGGACATTGGTGCCAAGCTCTACAATGCGGCCGGCAACATATACATGTCAGTTGCAGAATTCGAAGAGGCTCACGAGTGTTTCGACGAGTCCCTGAAGCTCTACAAGGAGCTCAATGACCAGAGCGGTATTAGTGACGCGACCTACAATCTCGGCGTTGCACAAATCAATCTGGAACGTTGGAGTGAAGCCGTTTCAACGCTTGAAGGAGCAAAGTCCCTCTTTGAGAAGGTCAAGAACGAGAGCGGAGCCGCTGATGCCGAGTACGGTTTGGCTCTTGCCAGTCTCGGTGGTGGTAATTTCGAAGAGGCCCTCGAATTCTTCAAGAAGGCTCAGAAGTCCTACAAGACACTTGGCAACGATCAAGGCGAAGCCAGTGTCATCATGGACATGGGGGCGGCATATGTCGATCAGGAAGACTGGATAAAAGCCGAGGCCACGATTAAGAAGGCCTTGAAGCTCTACAAGGATGTTGATGATAAGGCCGGAGTTGCTGATGCTCTTTCATTGCTTGGGGACATCGCGGAAACGCAGGGCAATGAGAAGAAGTCGGCTGAGCTTTTTGTCGAGGCGGCGCAGAACTACTACGAGGCTGAGATCTTCGATATAGCGCGTGAAGTTGTGGAGCGCGCAGAGCAGAAGATGTGGGATGTGCCCAAGACAACTCGGAGACGCCTCAGAAAGGTTATCGATGATCTGATTGATGCCCTACCTGAAGAGACAGAAGATGATGGGGACGACGATGTCTTCGACGAAGACCTGCTTGACCTAGACACTGAGTAGGGTCTGGACAATCTGTTATTCGTATTTCCACAGGAAAACCCTATTTGGCTACTAAGCGTCGAGTCCTTGTTCCGAAGGAGTTGTGACCCTTGATAGCAGTCCGCAGATACGTGGCCGTCTCGATGGTATGTGTGCTTCTCTTAGGCTCCACGGCGTATCTTACTTCTCCAGGATACGTCCCAAGCAGACAGACAGAAGGCTTGGATGTCGTTTCTCCGGCCGCGTTGTTCTCAGACCAATACCCACTCAGCCGGATTGCGTTCGTTGCATCGGACCCTCTATCTTATGTTGACGAGTATGCCTACATCGCTACCGTTCCGACAGGCGTGTTTGTGCACAACAATACCCAGTACATTTCGCCAGTGCTCTATTCCTCTGATTCCACGAGTGAGGCATGGCTTGTTGAGGACTGGGCTGAGTACTTGTATGTTGATGGGGGCCTGGAACAGGGCATTGTAGTAGGAGACTATCCGGAGAGTCTGCTGCTTGACAGACAGGAGTCACTCGGCTCAAGAATCTATCCGCGAATTGACGGCGCAACAGCTGCAGAGATAGCCGCGAAGCTTGCTGCATCCGAGTGGGCGAGTAGTGCATCTGTGGTTGTGGCCATTGCTGAAGATGACTTCACCACTCCCTCTCCAATCACCGGGAGCGCCTCACACACGATAGCCGACAGTGCATCCAGTGAAGTCCAATTCTCGGGCTCCGCGGTCTTCAATGCTGAGACCAGCAACCCGTTCACTCCTCCGAGCTGGGCTGTCTGGATGTACGGGCGATTCAACTGGTCAACGACATCAGAGGTTCTGACTCACAGGCTCGTTGACCCCAACGGGAACATCCTTGATTACTCCCGCATTGGACAGATGGCGATATCTCGCGATGTCAACTCGGTTGAGATTCTCCAACCCATGCAGTTCTGGCTACCGGTAACAGTTCCCGGCCAGTGGATTATGAATGTCACTAACCACGGCTTCGACACAGTGCCTCTTGACTGCAAAGTGACCTATCACCCGGGATTCCGGCAACCAGTGACTGTGCCTGCAGGAGCTGCAAGCTTCGAAGTCACGCTCAACTGGAACAACGTGGCAACCGACCTCAACTTGGCCCTGATTGACCCGACCGGGCGAATGGCAATGTGGGCACCTGCCGGGAGTATTCTGTCAAGTCCTGGGGTGGAACGCATCAACCTACCCTACCCTATGCCGGGAGAGTGGACCATCATCGCAGGCTGGATGGACGCCACAACCGAGCAGAATGGACTTCAGCTGCAATGGGAGATTTCGTTCCTTCCCACAGATCTATCAGAGAATCTGGAGGCCGCTGCAAACGCAGGCGTTCTTGCGTCCCTCAGGAATGCTCCGCTCCTCTACGTTGATGGCGACCAAGTTCCCGCGGAAACACAGTGGGCTCTGTCGCGCCTTGGTGCTACCCAGATATTCCTCGTCGATCCTCTTGGCTTCGCATCACCATCACTCCTCAGTGAACTGGGGGCCCTAGGCAGTCTTATTCACATTGACAACTACCCCAGCGTAGTCGGTAACATCACTTCAATCTCGAAGAGCCCAGACATCGTAGTCACAGCTCCTCTTGGCAGCGGCAATGAGCTCTTTGCTCCGTCCACCTATAGCGCCGCTGTTCACGGAGCACCTCTCTTCTCAGTCTGTGGTGGTGACAATGAGCTCACCACTCGAGCACAGGAGACATGGGCTCCGTATCTTGTCGGTCCTGAGATTGACAACATATACGTCGTTAACAGGTACGAGAATCGCGCTGAGAATGGATGGTATGACGAGAGGATTCCTAACCAGTTCTCCATGATGGAGTCAGTAGACACGTTCGAGGCCTTCTTGGGTGTCCGAGGGGCCTACAACGCCTCCACTCCGCAACCGGTTGTGGTCGTGGCTCCGGAGACCCTAGTGCCTTCAAGCTTCGATAGGTCTCTCCAATCACACTTCAATCCTGGGAGGATTCCTGCTGCTACTGCAGAGATGGCCTCAGTATTCATCAATCGGGGCTTACTACACAGATACCTCTTCCTTACGGCTGACTCCGCGAACACATCCCTCGTAAGCATGTACGCGTACACTGACGGAGAATACTTCCTTGACAACTTCTACAACTACCCTCTCCTCACTCAAATAGAGAATACCACCGATGCCCTGGAAGATGTCGGTCTTGAAACAGAGCTCCACGTAGGAGCCGATGTCCTGTTCAGCTACTTGGACTCTCAGGTAGCGTTCTGGTCTCTGAGCACTCACGGAACATTGACTCTGCTACCGAGAGACCCTCCAAGTAGACCCGGAGGCCAAGGTCACTTCTCTCTGAGGTCTACTGACAGCCCATGGGGATTCGAGGAAAGCGAAGTGGTCCGGGAGAGTTTGGCCGACGGTGATCATCTGGTTAACCCGGTTGCGTATGCTGCAGAGAATCAGAACCATGTCACGAGATCCACAGATGATCTTGATGCAGCATTAGGGAACATCGGCTCCCCGATTGTCATTCTCACAGCCTGCCTACTGGGTGGGACAAGGTTGCCAGAGGCCCTGATGGAACACGGGGCTGTTGCCGTTACTGGGTCTCCTAGGACGGTGTATTTCAGACCCGCTGGTATGCTCTCTGTGCTGGTGGCTCAGTCTCTCTGTGAGGGCGAAACCATAGGTGCCTCGCTTTCAAACGGTCTCAAATTGGTTAGCTGGGACTACTCCGATCCGCTGACTACCAGGGAGCCCGCTGACTATGCTAATCAGCAAATCCTATTCGGAGATCCCTCAGTCCGGTTGTACGTGCCCTCGGCAAATCCTCATGTTGCGGCGGTGAATCCCGCCTCCGTAGCGTTTGATGGCCACACTCCTGGAAGAGGGACCAGTCCGGTTGCCGCATTGGGTCAAACGGCATATCTCCCCGCAGCTCTCTCGGTGCTCGGAATATCGTACGACTACTATGAACCATCGAATATGTCTGAGTTCTTGACTCTGCTCTCCCTGAGGAGCGTTACCATTGTGGAACCCGGTACGGTTTCCTCATTTGCATCCGAGCTCGCCTCCTCTTCTGAAGAGATTGAGGATTACGTCAAGAGCGGCGGAGTCCTGGCCATATTGGGAATCGATGACAGTCTCCCCTGGCTACCATGGCCGATGGTCCACAGTGCATCGGGCTCTGGATCTTCAGTCTCTATCACAGAGGCCTCCCATCCATTGCTGTCTTCTCCAAACTCGATATCTTCTGCGATTGACTACAACGGACATTTCGTTTCCGTTTGGAGTAACCTCACCATACTTGCCACAGATGGTTCAGACCCTGTCCTCGTTGCAGGGTTGGCAGGGCTTGGCAAGGTGGCGCTGTCCACATTGACGCCTACTGGTTCTCTTCGGGATGAGCTGGTGGAGAATATAGTGTCATGGATGGATGTGCCTTCCATCTATCTGCGCGACATCGCATTGAACCAGGTCATCATCTGGGCAGGAGACACTGTAAGAATCACGATAGAGCTGACCGATATTGTAGGCAATCCAATCCAGTCGGCTTCAGTTGACTTCTGGCTAAACGCATCTTCAGTTTCGGTTACAGAGGTGGGCGAGGGAATCTATAGCGTCATCTTGGGCGGAAACTGGACTCAGTCCAACATCGGGGAGTTCGACATTCGAATTCAGGCAAGCTTGGCAGGATTCGATACATTGTCCCTAGTGCTGGAGGATTTCCTTACAGTTCGAGCCGTTCCGTGGCTAATCATTGCAGCTGTCGGAGGAGTGCTGGGTGTCGGGATTGTAGGGTATTTGTACCTACGGAGGAGAAGAGGGGACAAAGTACCATGGAAAGATGACAGACGGTCCAAAGAAGAACGGGAGCAACAACGGAAGGAGGACTCAAAGGTCGACGCCAAGGAGTTCTTTGGGGTCTGAGGAAGCGCCTCCTTATGCCTGAATTCCCGCCTGCAATAAGATTTTATACGCACGCCACAGACTACCCTTTGTTAGGTCGAGGGTCGAACAATGTCAAGTCGAGTCGATGGAATCAACAAGATCATACGAGACTTCGAAACGGTTCCTGGTGTTGAAGGAGCAGCACTTGTATCGCTTGACGGGCTCATGATATCCTCGGCACTTCCCGAGAGCGAACAGGAAACCGTGGCTGCCGTGAGTGCTGCCATGTTGACCCTCGCTGAGAAGGCTACGGAGGAACTGGAGCGCGGGAACTTCCTGGAGCTTTATGTCAAGGGAGAAAGCGGATACACCCTAATGACATCTGTTGGGGACAGTGCTCTCTTCTTAGTCATCGCGAAGCCAGACGCCCAGCTTGGGCTCATCTTTGTTGACATGAAACGAATGGCTGACGCGCTTCTCGAGATACTCTGAGAGCTGCTACTTCATCTCCTTCACTAGGAGGTCCACTATCTGGCGTGATATCTCTCTCTTAGTTGCCAGTGGCAGGTGTAGTTTGAAGCCCTGGGGGCCCACCACAAGGACTTCATTCGTGTCTGTCTGGAAGGCCACGCCTTTCTTCTGTTCATCATTCGCGACAACAAGGTTGCAGATGCCGGACTCTATCTTCTTGCGTGCCCGCTTTTCCAGCTCGGCCGCTGAGACACCTGACTCAACCTTGAACCCGACGATGAATAGGTCCTTCTTCTTCTTACGTGCCTCCTCTATGACCTTCTTCGTTGGTTTCAGCTCTACGGTGAGAGAGGGCTGTCCAGAGGCCATCTTCGTGTCTTCCATCTTCCCTGGTACGTAGTCGAGGATGGCAGCCGCTGAGATGAGGCACTGACAGTCCTCTATCTCTTCTAGAACGGCTTTGAGCATCTCCTCTGACGTGTCTACTCTGACGGTCTTGGCACTCTGTGGTAGCTTCTGGGAAGTGGGGCCGACAACAAGAGTCACATCTGCTCCGCGAGCAAGTAGTTCCTCCGAGATAGCGATGCCCATCTTCCCCGTGGAGGGATTAGTGATGAAGCGGACTCTGTCAACCCAACCTCTCGTTGGCCCAGCTGTCACAACGAACTTCTTGCCCTCAAGCTCTCGAGGACCAAGCCTAGAGATGACAACATCAACAATGGTATCTACGTCAGGTATCTTGGCCTTGGCCTCTTCCATTCTTGGGGAAACAACAGTGACACCGATTCGCTTGAGCTTCTCGATGTTCTCAATAACCGCCGGATGATCATACATGGACTCATGCATGGCGGGAACGACGACAACTGGAATTCCTGCCCCGATGGCTGAAGAGACCGTCGTTGTCACGGGGGTGTCATCGATACCGCAGGCAATCTTGCCTATTGTGTTTGCAGTGGAGGGGGCAACCAGTACTAGATCAACATGTCCCTCGTGCTTCCCCGCCAGGGTGATGTGCTCAATCTGTCCTGTGAGTTCTGTGACTACCGGGTTTCCTGTCGCCCACTCGAGAAGATTGGGGTGTATGATCTTCTGGCCCCAGTGGCTCATGACCGCGAAGACCTCTGCTCCATGACGCATAAGTTTCCGAGAGAGTGCAACGCACTCGACTGCGGCCACGCTGCCGGTGACGCAGAGTGTGATCTTCTTGCCTTCAAGCGTCTTACTCAGGCTTCCCTTGATTAACTTGGAAGTATGTTCTACCAAGATGGATTCCTCGCTGTGTCCTGACATCGGCTTCCTCGACAGGAACTCGGATAAGACTTGTGGGGGGCTGGTTTGGCCTCAGCTGTTTCTCTGGGCAAAGAATATATTTGACGGAAGGAATGCGGGAGTACCGATGACGGTACCCCTAGAGGATGCACCGTCACCATCAGCGCCCTAAGCATGGATGCAACACACCGCTCAGAGATGGGCCGTGTGGAAAACTGGGAGAACATCGAACAATTATCGGTTGGTGTGAAATACTTGGCAGACTCTTCTCGCAACTTGGAGGAAATCCTGAAGGACTTCGCTCCCGAGAAGAAGGCAAGGTTTCAGGCTTTTGATGATGTGGTCCGTGCTCTCGGGACTCCAACTCAGTCACTGTTTGTCACGGATAATGACAATGAGGTTGACCATTTCCAGAAGGACTTCGACGCGTACCTTAGCTCGACTGGACGGATGGAGAAGGGGAGCGAGAAGCCCTATCACATGGTCCGGATTGGCTATGACGGTGACATGCTTGATGATATGTTCAGGCTGGTTGTTTCAGACGAAGCCGACAACTTCAGCCCGGCAGCCCTTGATGTCAATATGCTGTACTCGAAGCAGGCCATCTTTCAGCATCTGTACCAGACAATCACAAGGGACAAGTTCATTGTCTTTCACATCACCGAGTTCCCGCTCGCCTACTACTTCGAGACAGCTGTCGTTGTTGACGTGGAAGAGCTTTCTGATGTCATGGATCCTGCAGTTCATGATGATACGATTGTTCGGTATTTGAACGACCTCCGCGAGCAGGGGACAGAAGAACACAGGAAGACCTACCAGTTCTTCTATCGTATCAGCACGTCACTTCTGATGGAACTCTCCAACGTTTTTCTTGTCGTGCCAACAGCAGGCATGAACCGACATCTCGTGGTGACGAGTTGGAGAACACAGACGTTACTGCTTGGATTCAGCCCTCTCACGTGGTCATCAGGCAGCTTCAAGGTCTACGACCTGACGGGCCGGGACATCGATGCTCGCTGGGCTTACCCTGCTCCACGCTCCGTTGATCCCCGAGTGAAGCAATACACAAGTCTTGTGCCACTGAAGTGATTGGCGCAAAATCTATACATGTATATACGCACATTAGTTTCTCTATAGATGGTCTTATTAGACCAGATTTTGCGATGACATCTTGGAATACACCTTGAGCTCGCAATCTCATGATGTGGCACGAGCCTTCGTGCCGGGTCATATCACTGGGTTGTTCCGCATTTTCGATGGACATGAGAACCCACTACATTGCGGGTCTACGGGTGCAGGGTTCTCGGTGGCTATAGGCACCCTCACAACCGTTGAGGCTACCGACCACTCACCATTGGAGATATCGACCAAGTACAACGGCACGCGCATTGAAGCACGAGTTACCGAAGCGGTGATACAGAGATTGACCGAGGAATATGGAAGAAGCCTCAAGGTGATAGTTGACCATGAGTCACAGCTTCCTATCGGTGCAGGCTTCGGTGCGTCAGGGGCAGGGGCCCTTGGCACCGCTATCGCTCTAGGCCATCTGCTCGATCCATCCCTGGATCTCTTTGGCGCAGCCTCTTTCGCTCACTATGCCGAAGTCGTGAACCACACTGGTCTTGGGGATGTCATGGCCCAGACAGTAGGTGGTCCTGAGATAAGGATCAAGCCAGGAGCTCCTGGCATAGGCAACACAACATCCTACTCGTACGATGAATCCCTCCGAGTTGTCCTTGCTGGCTCATCTGGATTGGAGACGAGCGAAGTGCTGACTCATCCAGAGAGGAGAGAGCGCATCAACAGGGCTGGAGATAGCCTGCTCTCTCAGTTGGTGGCCAATCCAACCTTTGAGAGCTTCATTCGCTGCGCACGTGAGTTCTCCAACATGGCTGGCCTTGAAACCGAGCGGGTGTCGACAGCTCTCGGCGAGCTTGACCATGAGGGGCTCAGTGACTCGAGCATGGTTATGCTTGGTGATTCGGTGTTCTGCTTTTGCAGTGAGAGCGATGTTGCCACCGCACAGAGCATCCTTTCCAACCACTGGAACCCATCAGAGATCAGCGCAACAGAGATTGCACATGAGGGTGGGAGGTTGGTGACATGACCAAGATCGAGATACCTCCTGACCATCCCCGAAGGGTGTCCCTTGAGACCAGAGAGGCCATCATTGATGGTCATGAGAAGGACATTGTTGCCACTGCTGGTCTGCTCGCTCACGGTCGCGGAGAAGCGTTTGACTACCTGATTGGGGAGTCAACTCCAAGCTTCGCTGAAGAAGCTATGAGAGCTGCGGTCGCCGCAATGCTCTCAGCCAAGCATCCCGTGATTAGCGTGAACGGCAACATCTGCTCGCTTGTCCCTCACGAACTTGTCGAGCTGTCCCAGATTACAGGGGCACCACTTGAGATCAACTTGTTTTACTACAGGAAGGAGAGAGAAGATGCCATTCTCAAGGCTCTTCGTGATGCCGGGGCGGATGAAGTGCTTGGCACTCACGATAGACCTTCAGATACTATTCCTGAACTGAGCAGTAACAGAAGGAAGGTCGATCCTGATGGGATCGGAGCGGCCGATGTTGTGCTAGTACCTCTCGAAGACGGAGACCGTACTGAGGCTTTGAAGAAGGTGGGCAAGTTCGTCATCACAATCGACCTGAATCCCATGAGCCGCACAGCAGTCCACGCAGATGTGACAGTGGTGGATAACGTGGTTCGTGCAATGCCAAGAATGGTCCAGTTGGCGAGAGAGATGCAGAGCCTACCAGTCAAGGACCTTGAGAGGATTCGCAGGGACTTCGATAACCGAGCTAACCGCCGTAGTGCGCTAACTCACATGATTGCCCATCTGGAGGAGCAGGTGCGCCTGGCAATGCAAATAGGTGAATCATCATGAAGATAGTGATTGTGGGATCCGGAGCAATAGGCAGCCTCTATGGAGGAATCCTGAGTCGACTAGAGGATACTGAAGTGACACTTGTCGGCAGGAGCCCTCATATCACTGCTGTCGAAGAGAGGGGCCTCACTCTCCTTGGAGTGATGGGTGAGTATCATCTGGACATGTGTGCCACTGAGAAAGCAGCAGATGTGACAGAAGCGGATCTTGTCATAATCACAACAAAGACCTATGATACAGTGCAGGCCGCACTTAGTGCAAAACACCTAGTTGACGCTGGCGCCTACGTTCTTCTCATACAGAACGGCCTGGGCACTGAAGAGCAAGTTGCAGAAGCGCTGGGCACGACAAGGGTCCTGAGAGCCACTACCTGTATGGGTGCACTTCAGAATGAGCCGGGGACGGTGGAGGCTACTGGTTGTGGACTGACTGAGATTGGGTCCCATTACGAAGACAACTTCGCATTTGTCGAGAAGATTACAGACATGTTCAAGGCCGCCGGCTTTGATGTCCGGTCAAGCGACAATATACAAGGCGTCGTGTGGACCAAGACCCTGGTCAACTGCGGAATCAATCCTGTTGGCGCATTGACGGGCCTATCCAACGGAGAGGTGTACAAGAATCAGGAACTCAGAGGGCTCATTATTCGTCTTGTTGAGGAAGCCACCAAGATTGTGGAGGCGCTCGGAATCGAGCTGACCACTGAAGACCCCGTGCGCTACGCCCTCGGTACCGCGAAAGCCACGGGTGACAACATCAATTCGATGCTACAAGACCTGCGAGCTCACAAGAGAACAGAGATCGATGCGATTACCGGAGAGATCATCCGTCTTGGAAAAGAACTCGGGATAGAAACTCCATCCAATGAATCGGTCTACGCACTAGTGAAGGCCATTGAATCACAGTACTTGGCTGAAACAGAGAAGAAGGCTACGCCAACGATGAAGATTGACGAACTCGTGAAGGCCGTTACTACACCCTGAACATCGACTTGGCTATTCTATAGGAAGTTGCCGCCGACTGCTTCGCGTTATGCTTCATGGCATTCATGTGTCCTGGCAATCCAATGTCGAAGTCCATCTCCGAGATTCGCTTCAGTGATTCTACAAGTTTGGCTGCATCTCCATCAGCGAAGTCGACCCTGCCAAAGCTGCCACCTGGGAATAGAGTGTCCCCAGTGAAGAGGATTCGCTCTCCGATTACTTCCATGGTTATGCTGCCGGAGGAGTGTCCCGGAGTGTGAAACACCTTCAACCTTATGTCACCGAACTCAAGTATGGACCCTTCATCCAGGATGCCACGGATCTTGAAGGGAGGAAGGTCCCCACCAAAGGTGCTGGCAAGAGTCTTGCTCATATCGCCGTTGTTGATTGGCTCTGCCTCTGCTCTGTGTAGGTGGATTGTCGGGTTCGCGGTTTCCAGTATTGGTACTACGCCCCCGATGTGGTCGATGTGGCAGTGTGTCAGCACAATGTCCGTTATCGATTCGACAGATGCACCCACCGACTGAAGAGACTCCTCGAGTGAAGAGAAGTAGAATCCTGTTCCAGCATCAACTAGCACTTGGTGGTCTCCTGCAGAGATGAACGCTATATTGGAGTCAAAGGAACGACTCACCTTGAAGTATATCGAGTCTGTAATCATATCCATGGTCTTCACCCGAGGTACTGCAAGAGAGTGTCAATGTCCGACTTGCTGTTGTAGAAGTGGGGTGAGATCCTGAGCCGCCCATTTCGCACTGACACATGAACCCTGTCCTTGGATAGCTGCTTCTGCAGTTCTTCCACATCACTTGGAGCGGCAGAAACCGTAGCCGAGTTGCTCTTCGGCCCGAAGTCATAGAATGGGATACCAACTTCCTCAAGACGCTTCCTCAGGTAGTCGGCGTTCTCGAGGGCTTTCGCCTGTCTGTTCTTGCCTGGCACCTGTGCTAGAACCTTGAGGGACTCATTGAGACCAACGTAAGCTATTGCCGTTGGTGAGCCAACCTGGAACTTCCGAGCATCCGCTAGTGGCTTTCTCTCGAAATAGCCAAACTCCCACAGCTCCTCAACGCCCCACCAACCAAGAAACCTTGGGTGAAGTGACTCCAGAATGGACTTGGCTACAAAGACATATCCCGCTCCAATGGGGCCAAGCATCCACTTTGCCGCCTGACCTGTGGCGAAATCGACTCCGAGGCGTTCCAAGTCTGTCTCGAAGCAGCCTGCTGCTTGTATCACGTCCACAGATACCATGGCGCCGTGGTCATGAGCAGTTCTCACCAATGAGTCAAGGTCGATTCGAAATCCACTTCCGAATTGGACTTGACTCACTGCAACGACTCTCGTATTCTCATCGATGTGCTCTACAAAAGCTTCGACAGGTGCCGCACCGTCCTTGGACTTGACGATTCTTAATTCCGGCCCGTACAGAGAACGTACATTCTGCCAAGGGACATAGTTGGCTGGAAACTCCAGATCGCAGAGGACTATGTTCGAGCCTTCGGGATAGTCGATGCTGTGCGCAAAGGAGTTGATTCCGGAGCTTGTGCTTGGCACAAATCCGTACTGATGGTAGTCCCCTCCAAGGAGAGCAGCCAGGTTCTCTCTGATCTCCTTGTAGAGCGCGAGGGTCTCTTGGAAGTCCCCAATGACTCTCACTCTGTTGTCGAGGAACTGCTTCATCGCTTGAACTGTCGTAACTGGTGGAATGCCTGTAGACGCATTGTTCAGGTAGGTCATCTCGGCCAGGGTTGGCCACATGTTTGCGATGAATTCGGGGTCGACCAGGTCTGTCATGGGGCTTCCTCACTGACTCACACAGATAAAGGTCACTGCGAAGGAAACCCCCCGAAGATTTAAGTCTAGAATGGAACAGTCAACTCGCGGAGAGAGGTTTGCCGATATTCAGGAGGTTCCGCCGCTCCAAGAAAGCGGACGAGAAAGCAGATGTCCACGAGGAGCCGGAGGAAAGCGTGACGGCCCCTGCTGTGTTTAAGGAATCCTCCGAGGGACCCGCAACCAAGGCTGTGCCTGTTGTATCCCGAACCAGACCCGCTCCCGCTCCACCCGCCGCCGTTTCAATGGGTGGACTCGTGGCATCGCGTGAGGAACTGAGCGTTGATGTCGGAACTACAACGAACCTTGCTAGGGCGGCTCAGATATCTCCTCAGACCGCGGCGGAGATTGTGCCCGGCCGTGTGCTGAAGCGTGATGAGCTCGGACGAGTTCACATCAAGATAGTCTTCTACGGTCCATCTCTGTCAGGAAAGACAACTGCCCTGAGATGGCTCTTCGCAAACGTGAGGTCTCTGTCAAAGGGGAAGATAGTGGAGATCTCTGATGAGCTGGGGCGCACCACCTTCTTCGACTTCGTGCCGGTCACCGCCAGTGAGAGGATTGTCTTTGACGTGTTCACTGTGGCTGGGCAGAGGCGGCACGCGAGTAGCAGAATCAAGGTCTTGCGAGACTGTGATGGCATCATATTCATGGCTGACTCTACGCCTGAGCAGATGAACGAGAACCTCGCCTCCATTCAGGAGCTCAGGATTGCCTTGGGTACAGATCGGATGGCAACGATTCCAATCATAGTTGCTCTCAACAAGCGTGACCTGCCGAACGCATTGCCCATCGAGTACATGGTCGAGATGCTCGACCTTCAGGGCTACCCTGTGTACGACACCATTGCCACGGCAGGAAAGAACCTGACCCGGATGTTCCAGCGAGTCCTGAAGGATGCATTGATCTTCAAAGTTGGAATCTAGCCGTGCCTTGAGGTGTCTGGTTTCGTTCTCAACCGAAAAGGGTAAAAACCACTCACGAGGTTGCTGCTCCACAATAGCCCCGTAGTGTAGTGGTCCAGCACCCTCGGCTCTGGACCGGGGAACCCAGGTTCGAGTCCTGGCGGGGCTACCATCTTTTCTGATGTGGCAAGCCTCTCGATGAGCGGCTCTTGTCACTGCTCGCTCCTCCTGTGACCCAAGGCTGGTTCCATGCTTCACTCACTCTAGTTCTCAGCTTCAATCTGTAACCAGATTGGTCTTCCATTGTGCATTTCTGACCTCGCGCTAAGCGCCTTAGAGTGCCCTAGACGCGTGTCTAAGACCGACGGTTTTTCGACAGAGTGTCCGTTATAATCACATACCGGTCCTAAAATACCCGTGGATAACGAAAAGACTAGATTTATAGGCAGACTTACCTCAGTTGCGTGTGGAGAATGGGAGCACACTCATTCTGAGTTTCCTGTTCCTGAGTCTCGTCCCTCCCGGCGAAAAGAAACAGGCGCGCCCCTTCTCCAGCTTCTTCTCGATGGTTTGCTTTGTCAAGTCAATCGTATGACAATCTTCATATCCGGGTCGCTTCAGATTCCTGTTCACTTGGAGCTGACAGGCAATGGACAAGGTAGAGCTTGGCTGGAATGAGTTCTGGGCGGAGACGTTCAGAGTGAAGCACCGACGATCCATTCAAGGTATCCAGCACTACGACAGGATGGTGGTGGACTTCTGCATCGAAGCCTTAGGGCTCAAGAAGGGCCATGAGATTCTGGACATAGCGTGTGGTGCAGGCGACCAGTCCATCGAGCTCGCCAAGCGAAAGCTGAAGGTCACGGCGTTTGACATCTCTGACCGACTGATCGAAGTAGGCCAAGAGCACGCCAAGGCTGACGGAGTGGACGTGAACTTCTTCACTGGTGACATGCGAAACATGAAGTTCGACAAGCAGTTCGATGCCGCTGTCATGCTGAGCCACAGCTTCGGATTCTTCAACCATGATGTGAATATGCAGGTGCTCAAAGCGTCTCATGACGCACTGAAAGAAGGGCGAAAGCTCTTGCTCGACTTGATGAATCCTTACAACTTGCCCCGCTTCCAGCAGACATGGACGGAGCTCGAAGGTGGCTTCTTGCTTAGTGAGCCACACGTGCTCGATGCTCCCGCTGGAGTACTAACAGGTCGACCCGCCATCTATATCGATGTCGAAGCAGATAGGATTGTGCTGATGAATCAGGACGCCCTGGAGAACAACAATATCCGAATGTACACCGCCCTCGAGATCAAGGCGATGCTCGAAGAGGTCGGCTTCTCTAGGATTGAGCTATACGGTGAGAATCAGCTACCCCGCAGGCAGTATTGCTCGACCTCGGAACGGATGGTCGTCATCGCGTCGAGGTAGTTGAGTCGACCCTTCTCACTTGTATCTTACCCAGGACAATGGCAAGTACTACAAAGCCCGCAGCGGCACCGCCGGCCAGCAACACAAACTCCCAATGGAAGACACTGACTGTAGATTGCCTCTGAAGAACGTCCACGACGACTGTGTCCGTGGCCGAGTCTCCAAAGATGTCTGTCACGATGATGGTCAGGATGTAGTTGCCCGGGCTCCAGTCTGTCAGGTCTAGCTCCACGGAGGCCACCGGCGTGTGGGTACCTCCTGTTTCGTTGAGCGTGCCATTGAGATAGACTCTGTAGGTCACTGGATTCTCATCTTGAACAGACCATGTGACCACTTCGACGTCGCCGCTCCAGATCATCCTGTCCGCGGGGTGGTCGACTGCAGGCCCCGCGTAGTCACGTGCGAAGAGAAGACTGGGCCTACTATCTGCCGAGCCTGTATTCCCAGGAATGTAGTACCATCCGCTTCCCGAGTAGTCCGACCAGAAGTTACCGTCAAGAGCGAAGTTCCATCGACAGACATCGCCATCTTCATCATAGGCGTTCCCTCCTGAGTTCCATCCGACAGCGTTCCCCCAGACAGACACATTCTCGCAGCCGTCAAGGTAGACACCAATCTCGTCGGACCCGTAGACCCTGTTCTTGGTAATATTGGAGTGAGAACATCCCCAGAAGTGAACCCCGTGTTTTCCCGATTCCTCTATCAGGCAATTGGAGACTGTAGCCCATTCCGCGGAGATGGCCTCAATCCCGGTTTCCAGCGAGTCCGTTATTTTGCTGCGTGTGATTGTGAATGCGCCTGAGCCCCGTGAAGAGATTCCTGTGAAGCACCCATGGGTTTGGCAGTCATCTATGGTCGTGTTCCAAGAATACTCGAGACCTATGGCAGCATATGGACATGAAACGAATGTGCAGTTTGAAACCGAGCCGTCATAACCTCCGTAGAATCCTAGGCCGACCTCGTTGAAGGTGCAGTTTGAGACAGCAGGTCTGTTGGACAGCACTGTGTAGAGGCTTGAGTCTGGTGTGAACACGCATCCGCTGACATGCACATCATGGCTGTACTCAAGATAGACATAGCCTCCGAGCTCGCAGTTGCGTATATTCAAGTTGCATGCGAAGAGACCCTCTATATGACAGTACTCTCCCGTCTTGATCCCATCTAAGGTCACATTCTGGGAGGGCCCAATAAAGACATGATATGCTGGTCCTAGTGATTCCCCAACCACTCTTGTGTTGTTGCAGAGAACGACGATGAATTGTGAGTATCCGTCATAGCTGATCTCAGAATCAGCCATGTCACAGAAGTATCCAATCGGGACTCCGAAGAGTGTGTTGCCTTCAATTCGATGACGCCAGAAGTCCATCTCCGTAGCGTAGCCCTGCATTGCGATCCATGCTGGACCAAGCTCGTTGTCGAGAAGTGTCATGTTGCGGCACCACTGAATGGATGTCGCCTCTCCGTCTAGGACTTGGTTGCCTATGATAGAAGAATCGTTGTTGTAGTAGAAGGAGAGTGGGCTGTAGTCCGAGGAGATGACACAGTCCATGACTAAGATCCGCTCGGAGTAACCCGCACTCACTCCCCGACCAAGAATGCTGCAATCTGAGATGGTGATATCGGAGCAATGATAGATGCTGATCATCCCGGACACCAAATCGCAGTCCGATATTGTGCACCGGCTTGATGAATCGATGTCAAGTATTGCAGCGTTCGTTCCCACCAGACTTGAGTTGGTGAGCACGAACTCAGTGAAGCCGGCCGACAGGAATGTCCTGCAGTATTGAGAAGTCATGTTCCTGATAATGAGAGTGGAATTGCATGCTACGATGGCATTTGCCACGTACTCCACGCTACGATTCGAGACGGTTATGTTGTTGGAGTCCAGCACGAACAGCTGGGCAAATTCCTCCGCGCTCACATCCACGTCTTCTTCCCCTGCAACTACCAGAATGGGCACTCCGTTTATTGTGTTGTTGTCAATCTCCTTTATTGCTGTGCAGAGGTAGCCAGAGCTCAGGAAACTCAGGCTGACGTTGTAGAACTGATTGTTGACGATGGTTAGATTGCTACATCCGTAACTGATCTCGATTGAGTCCCAAACCGGAGATTGCACTGCATTGCCGTCTAAGGTCAGGTCAGACGTCGTCCGAACTTCAAGGAGCCCATGTATTGTGTTCCGGGAGATGTCGACCTCATACGAGTATGCGACTTCAACCACCTCGTTTGTTGACGAACTCAGGTTGTTGCTGAGGATGCTTATGTTCCGACACCCGTAGACAGAGATTGAGGCAAAGGAAGAGAATCCTCCGGCTGTGGCAGGGAAGTCGTTTCCGACGACTGCTACGTTCCGGGACGAAGTCAGATGTATGCCATAACCTGTGAACGAAATGGTGTTGTCCTCCACCCTGATGGTATCAGAGTCGGACACCTCGAAGGGGGTTGTTCTCTCTTGGACTTGGTTGCCTGTGCAGTTGCAGGAGGAGCTGTACATGAATCTGAACCCATAGGAGGAGGAATAGGCCTCAGGCAATCTGCCGCCAACCACATTGCCTGTGACTTGACAGTAGCTGCTGTTAACAATCTTCGTCCCCCTGAGACTCCAGTTGAATGCGCAGTCCGAGATTGAGCAGTTGGTGCACCAGAGTACTGAGCCCTCGTCCTCGCTGAACATTGTTGAACTCTGGGTCACAGTGCAGTTCGTGCAACCAATCAATTCGAAGGCAGTAGTGACATTTGTAAAGGCTCCTGATGTCACTCTCACACCAGAGCAGTTGAACATGAAGAGCTGACCGAATCCAGAAGCATCAATGGACACATTGGCCAAGTCGTAGAGACCTACTATCGGTCTTCCATTGACCTCGTTATCTTCAAGCAGATGGTCCCAGTGAGACCTATCGTATGGGCCATTATGATCATTGATTCTGATGCCTCCCTTTTCGATCCGGTTGATTATGGCCTCACACTCTGTGGACTCGTCAAACCAGATTCCACGATTTCCGTTGTTTATGTCGTTATTTGTGACAAGGCAGCCCCGTGACGTCGATATTATGACACCGTCATTCTCAGCAATGATATGGGATCTGGCAACGCGGCAGTAGCTGCTGTTCACTAGTTTCACTCCGTGCTCCTCAGAGTTGATCACACAGTCACGTATCTTGCCGTTGCTCACGTTCGTGAAGCGGATCGGAGCGTAGTATCCACTGGCATCGCTTGTCCGAAGAACACAGTCGCGGATGATGAAATGAGCTCTTGTGCTCTGAACGTTTATGCAATAGGACCCGCCGTTGATCTCATAGCCCTCGATGATGTAGGGGTCTTCTTCGGTTCCCGACCCGGGAAGCCCGTAGCCCTCAAAGCTGTTGTCGTGTGATATCCAGAAGACTGAGTGAGGCTCTTGTGATGGGGACGCGTGCTGGGCAAGCGGGGAGTCCTGATTGATCCTGTGTGGCTGATTGACAACGGGCTCCGCGACTCCAGGGACCTGCAACAAGAGCAGCAGCATCAGAGCGGCGAGAATCCTACATCCGTTTCGCACTTGACTCCCACTTCCACAGACCCCGTGTGCATCATGAGCACTTAAGCTAGAAGGTTCCTTGCTTCGATAGCGCTGGGGCTCCTGTCAATTGGCATCAACGTAATTCTTTTAAGACTCCACCCGGCAAGTCGCGCACGCCACCGATGAGGTCATCGGTGACCCCGACGAGTTCTCTCGTGTCATATTCACAAGTTGGGGATAGGCTACATCATACCGACAGCGAGAGAAGACAATCACGAGTGTGCACCCTATGGTCAAGATCAAAGAGCCGGATGCAATCAAGAGGCTCATCAAATCAGGAGATTTCGAGCACAAGAGAATCATTTCCATCTCCGCTCACATCGACCACGGCAAGACAACCACCACAGACTACCTCATGCGACGAGCTGGTCTGATGAGTGACGCCGCGGCTGGTCAGGCACTTATGACTGACAGCGATGAGGAGGAACAGGCACGAGGTATCACTATCTTCACCTCTGTTGTCCTACTGAACTTCGAGGTGGAAGGCGAGGAGTATCTCGTTCAGCTGTCTGACACACCAGGACACCTCTCCTTCACCGGTGAGGTCTCCCGTGCGCTGCGTGCCAGCGACGGCGCAGTCATCCTTGTCGACGCCCTAGAAGGAGTAATGACTCAGACCGAGACAAACATCCGACTAGCTGTTGGTGGAGAGGCCTGCAAGCCAGTTCTGTTCGTCAACAAGGTGGACCGGCTCATTAACGAGCTCAAACTCCCACCTGCCAAGGTCTACGAGCGGATTGACACAATTATCGCGAAGGTCAACAACCTCATCATGAAGGTCGCTCCCAAGGAGTATGGCAAGGACTGGAGAGTCAGCTTCCAGGATGGCAGCGTTGCCATCGGAAGCGCGAAGACCGGCTGGGCCTTTACCATGAAGACCCTGGAGAAGAAGGGCATCAAGCCAGTTGTTGTCTTTGAGAAATACAACGAGGGCGATGAGCGCTGGCTCAGAGAGAACCTCCCACTGGACGATGCTCTCCTAGAGATGATTGTCAAGCATCTGCCCAATCCCAAGGACGCTCAGAAGTACAAGATTCCCAGAATCTGGAGCGGCGAGATGGACTCCCCCGAGGGCAAGGCATTGCTTGATTGCAACCCCGACGGACCACTGCTAGGAATGATCACGAAGATCTTCATCGACCCCAAGAGCAAGAGACCTACTCTGATTGGCAGAGTCTTCTCTGGGACTATCAAGTCTGGCCAGGAAATCCGCCTGGTCAACATGAAGCAGAATGCGAAGGTCAAGCGACTTGGTGTGCAGGAGATCACTGACATTCTGGATATGGATGAAGTTCCGGCAGGCAACCTCTTCTCCGTCTTTGGGTTCATGTGTCCTTCTGGCGAGTCATTCGTAGGCCCTGAATCAGACATGAAGGGCTTCGAGGCCATTGAGTATGTCAGTGAGCCTGTTGTCAGTCGCAGCATCAAGCCCACCGATCCACAAGAGATTGCCAAGCTTGGTGAGGTCGTATCCAAGTGGATCATGGCTGACCCCACTGCAAGATTCGTTCATGACAAGGAGTCAGGTGAATACCGACTGGATGGAATAGATCCCCTGCAGATTGAGATTCTCACTAAGAGAATCAACGAGCAGGTCAAGATCAAGGTATCCGAGCCGATTATCGTCTACCGTGAGAAGATGACCGAGAGGGGCGACGAGTTCCACACGAAGTCACCCAATGGTCACAACCGTATCCGGATGTTCCTTGAGCCACTCGACGCAAAGACCGTTGATCTGATCAAGAAGCGCAAGATTACTGCTGATCAGAACGACCGTGAGCGAGCTCAGATTCTCCGTGATGAGGGCGGCTGGGACGCTAAGGAGGCGAGGAAGATTCTCGATGTCTATGAGACATCGATTCTTGTGGATGCCATGACAGGTGTCCAGAGATTCGATAGAATCTTCTCCTATGTCCAGACAATCTTCCGTGAGTTCCTAGACGGTGGCCCAATTGCTCGCGAGCCAGTCATGGGTGTCAAGGCAGTCATCACTGATGCCACCATCCACAACGACCCAGCTCACACCGGATACAACGAAGTAGCAACCATGGTGAGCTCTGGCTTGAACATGGGCTTCCTTACAGGCAAACCTGGTCTCTACGAACCTGTACTGAATGCAGACATCAAGACCCCGACCGACACACAGGGTCAAGTGATCAAGGTTCTTACAGGGCATAGGGGCCAAGTAATCACTATCGAGGGTGAAGAAGACGCAGTTGCTGTGAAGGGCACTCTTCCAACCGCCGAGACCATCGGTATTGCGGACGAGTTCCGCAGCGCGACCGCAGGTCGAAGCTTCTTCGGCTACGAGTTCCGCGGCTTTGAGCCAGTACCCGGAAACATGCAGGAAGAGCTGATCATTGAGATCAGAAAGAGGAAGGGAATGCCTGAGGAGCTACCGAACCTCTCTTCATGGAATCGCTGGATATACAAGCGTACATAGAAACCAAATGAGATCCAAGGGACGCAGAGATGCCTCCCTTGGCGCTCTTCTCTTTCTTTCTTCGGATAGATTTTTGACTATGGTCCGCATCAGAGCTCACGACCTAGCATGACGCTTGACCATGTGGACGTTCTCACGAAACTCGTTTCTTTCAATACCGTCAATGAGAAGGATAAGAGGTTCGGCCCAGAGTGTCCTAACTACATCAACGAGGTTCTCGAGAAGCTCGGGTTCCGTGTTGAGCTTCTTGAGTCCGATGGGTACTACACTGCCTATGGCCGCAGAGGGCATGGGCGTCTGAAGATTCTCTTTCTGGCTCATTTCGACGTTGTACCGTTTGGGGAGGGCTGGAAAACAGATCCACTGAAGGTAGAGATAGATGGCGATCGGGCCTACGGTAGAGGGACCTGTGACGACAAGGGCAACGTCACCTCGTTGCTCCTTCTTGCTGACCGCCTTGCCGAGTCCGACCCTTCATGCTCGGTTATGATTGCAGCAACAGGGGATGAAGAGATTGGGGGCCGAAGTGGTGCGGGACATCTCAAGGAGTGGCTCGTGAAGCAAGGGCAGTTCCCTGACTTGGTCGTTGTAGCTGATGGCCTGCACCAGCAGATCATCCATCGTCGAAGGAACATACTGCCCACGAACCTCAGGGTGAAGGAGAAGCAACTCAGAATCAAGGGCAGAGGTGAAACCGTGAAGTTCACAACCGACACGTACGGAACTGCCTCTCGCCATAGTGCCTACATGCGACCTGGGGTCGATCGTCACGCAATGCTCGCTGCATCGAAATATCTTGATCTCAATCCCAATACGGTTGTGGCTGACGTAAGAGGCGCATTCATCAAGTCCAACGTTGTTCCTGACTCTGTTGAGATGGACGTGGTGCATCCGGACCCGAAGGGAGCCGAATACAAGTTCGACGACGGCCTGACGAGCATGATGAGGTCGCTGCTAGCAATCTCACAGGCCTCCTTCCCCACCAAGCACTCGGACAAGGGAACCATCGTTGCTCCGAATCTTCTCTCCAAAGAAGGCGATGTCTGGACGCTGTACTGTGACATTCGTGCTATGACAAACGATGGGGAGGCAGTCCACAAGGCAATCGAGGAAGCGGCCCATGGGAAGACTGAGATATTCTCCCTGAGTGTGAGTTCTGGAGCGGGGTATGTGGATTCCAACCCGGATTCGCGCCTCATTCGAGCTGCCAAGTGGGCACTTGAGAAAGAGGGCATTCCAGTGAAGCTCGTGGAAGGATTCGGAGGCTCCGACTCCCGCTACTTCGCTGGAGACCGAGCAGATGTCTTCGACTTTGGCCCTCGTGGTGACAACCTCCACGGCCCCAATGAGTGGGTGTCCCTATCATCACTTGTCGAGAACGCTGAGTTCTTCCACACTCTGGTTGAGCTTCTCTCAAGAGAGAAGAGCCCCGTCTAGGACTACTTGGGGGTCATCCCTACCTGTATCTCTAGGTCATCTATCTCCCACTTCTTCACGTATTCGAAGTCCTTCCAATT
>JAEOUG010000105.1 GCA_016839445.1 Candidatus Thorarchaeota archaeon | reverse complement strand
GCACGACAGACCACTCATAGAATTCGTCAGATGAAGAAGAAAGGCAAGAAGATCGTTATGCTTACTGCCTATGACGCCCCGACCGCGGGTATTCTCAGTGAATGTGGAGTCGACATGATTCTCGTGGGCGACTCGGTGGGAAATGCTCTACTAGGATATGAGACGACGATTCCTGTTACCATTGATGATGTGATTCACCACAGTGCCGCCGTGGCAAGGGCCCGTCCAGATTGCCTGATAGTGGGTGACATGCCGTTCATGTCCTACAAAGTGAGCATTGACCAAGCTCTCCGGAACTGCGCACTCATGCTTCAACGAGGTGGTGCAGAAGCTGTGAAGATTGAAGGAGCCGGTCCTGTGGTGGATGTTGTCCGCGCAGTAGTTGATGCCGGCATTCCTGTCATGGGGCACATAGGCCTAACCCCTCAGTCAATCTTCCAGATGGGTGGATACCGTGTACAAGGACGGACCGCCGAAATGGCTGAGGGCCTCATCAAGCAGGCGAGGGAGCTTGAGGCTGCTGGAGCCTTCTCTCTTGTGATAGAACTAGTCCCCTCAGAGACCGCGAAGATGATCACAGAGTCTATTGACATTCCAACCATAGGAATCGGGGCCGGCCCGCATTGCGATGGGCAGGTTCTCGTTGTCAACGACATGCTTGGCTACTTCGAGGACTTCAAGCCGAAGTTCGTGAAGAAGTACGCCAATATCCGTGAGGTCATCAAGAAAGCTGTTACTGACTACTGTGAAGAAGTACGGGACGGCAAGTTCCCTGATGAAGAGCACAGCTTTGAGATGGCAGAAGAAGAAACAGGTAGACTCTATGGTAGGATAAAGCCCTCAGAGTAGAGGGCATTCTCAATCCTACTTCCCTAGTCTACTCTTTCTCAATGGACTCATTGAGCGCCTCAATTAGTGTATCTGGATCGATTCCGTGTGCAATGGCTCCCTGCTCGAGAGTTTCGAACCTTGCAGCGGCGCATCCGAGGCAATGGAGGCCGTGCTCCATGAAGGTCCCAGCAGTCTCTGGCCACTTCATGACGATCTCGGAGATACTCATTTGTTTGGTGATTGCTTTGCTCATTATGTTCACCTTAACTATGGTTATCCATAACTATGGTTAACAAGATAGCTCCTCGTCCCACGTCTAATATACTTTGCTCTACGACCTAGAAGTCGAACAGAAGACCTACGCTGCTCTGAACATACCTCTTCTTGAAGAGAGATGACGCTTGGTGCTGTGCTTTCCAGCCTGTACAGTGCCCACACGCGACAACCTTTGGTTTGAGGGCGTCCAGGTTTCGAAGCGTATCGTCAATCTTCTTGTCGGAGCTGCCTATCAGATGAATTCCGCCAATGATGGCGTGCAGGTGCTCTGCCCCAGTGAGACGTAGAGCTTCACGGGCCGAGTTCACGACTCCTGCGTGCGCGCAGCCAGTCAGCAACACCACTCCCTTGCCTGCCACGTTGGCTATCAAGGAGGAATCATCAATGACCTGCGTGTCATCCATCCACGATCCGTCCAGCAGTGCCTGATGCCCTGGCATCCCAACCTCGTAGGGTGTGTGTCTCGGTATCTCACCTGTTCGCAGAAGTGTGTTTCCGGCAAGAGTGACAGGAGAATCATCGATGATTGGAGAGCCTCCCCATTCCTCAATCTCGTCTAGGGTCGGTATCTCGGGGAGTGTCCAGATGTTTTGACCCTTCGGAGTCTCCGTCACCACTCTGCGAGGCGCTAGCATCCTCGGGTGTAGGTAGACAGGTAGTGGGGGGTTGCCAATCTCCTCAATGAGCCACTTCAGACCTCCGAAGTGATCCCAGTGACCGTGGCTCATCACAATGGCCTCGACCCTTGCCAGATCCAGCCCAAGTGCACGCACGTTGTGTTCGAGAAGCTCCTCAGAAGGCCCTGCGTCGTAGACGATTTCGTGTATCTCACCGTCTACATGGGTTCTCACAAGTAGCGAGAGTCCGTGCCCCGACTGGATGTACTCCGGCTTACCCTCCTTGACCCAGGTCCTTGGTGATACACCTTCTTCGATGTTGACGGCTCCAGAGAAGTCTACAACGTTATCAACAAGGACAATGACCTCTAGCCTCTCAACAGGCCGCAGGGCTAATCCCATGAAGACCACTCTCAGAGTATCATGTCATCCAGTCCCATGTCTTGGAGCACCCTTGGGAAGATCTTGAACAGAGGTTTGATCTTGGAGAGAAGTCCCATCGCCTTAGGAACAGAGCCCTCCATCTTGACCTGTCCGCGCGCCATGGCCATGGGCGTATTCAGCTTTCCTTGCCAGAACTTGTTGGTGGTTTCTGATGTTGACCAGACCTTTATCTCGGGCTCTACATCGCTATCGAATCCCAGTGTCCCCAGACTCCCGTCAGCCCCGGCTTCCTTGAAGTTGATGGTGACATGTATCTCTGGCTGTTCAATGTCAAAACGTACTATGACGGCCGACTTCTCGAGCTTCTGCATTACCTCAGTGTCTTTCTTGGCCTCAGTCCAGAACTTCTCGAATACTTCCTTCAGCTGCTCAGTGCTTTCAAAGAACGGCAATGAACCGACCTCCATCTGAAACGATGCATCATGGGGGTTAGAAGTCTTTTGCTTCTCGGGATATGAGGAATGCAGAGAGCAGAACAAGATACCTTGGTGGGGTGTTGAGGTCATAGCCTCGCTGATCACATTGGAGGAGAGCTCTCTGCTGATTCTGTGATACGCCCATTCTGCTATATGTACTTCCTGCGTAAAACAGAAATCATTTCAGTTTTGATGGGTGTCTGGAGAGTATGACCGAAAAATCTTCAGCGGCAGTAGATGCCACGGATATCCAGATAATGAAGGAACTCCAGAAGGATGGGCGGGCGAAGAACGCCAAGATCGCTAACAAGGTGGGGAAGGGAATCTCCACTGTCCACGCCCGAATCAACCGACTTCGCGAGATGGAATACATTCGTGGCTTCACCGCGCTGTTGGATCCCAAGAAACTCGACCGTGGGACTCTGGCTTTCATACTGGTGACGGTGACCTACCGTGTTCCCGGAGGGTCCAAGGTCATCTCACAGCGCGAATTCTGCAAAGACATTGCTGGACACAGACTTGTTCAGTCAGTTCATGTGTTGAGTGGGGAGTATGACGTACTGCTGAAAGTGAGAACGAAGGACATAGAGGAGATGAATCGGTTCATCGTAGACTTCCTCAGAAAGAAGCCTGCAGTCGACAAGACACTGACGATGTTCGCCATGGACACGTATTTGGACACTCTAGAGTTGAGGGGTCTCAAGGGCATCGAGGAGTAGGCCCGTCGAGTCCTCCGGGAGTCGACATGGTGCCAATCCACTCGGGTGTGACGTGTCTGATGCACTAGTCGAGACGTACCACGGACATGGAAGTCCGGCGGTTCGAGTTCACAATTATGCTCAGATTGCGCGCAAATGAATTCCTGACTGGATACGCACTGTCTCGATGAAGTTCTGCAGTTCCTCAACACGACCGTTGTCAATGTGGTAGAGAGGTCTTCTCATATCCATCAGGTTCGGAACCTTTCTGAGGAGTCGCAGCTTCATGAGCTTCTTCAGTGCGAAGGTCACGGTTCTCAGTGGTACTTCGTACTGTCTGGATATCTCCCTGGGCGCCTTAGGTCCGTCCGCTGCAAGATGATCGAGGACGACCAACGCGCTCGGAGTCAGGTCAGCTATGTTCACTTCATTCATGGACTGAATCATTACCGTTCACTCACATTGTATGGTTATTTGGTTACTTAATGGCTCAAGATTGCCATTTCTTCATATCATCCTTCTATTCGGCAACATATATAACTTACTTTCACAGTAACATTCGAGAAGAATATCTTAAACTAGGAGTAGGCTGGGACGCGACGACGATGACCGCACGTACGAAACGCCTTGACAAGAAGGATCGTTCTATCCTGAACGCCCTCGAGCAACTGGGCGGGAAGGTCTCAGCTGAGCAAATCGCTGAGGTAGTGGAGCCTCCTCTCAAGAGCAGAACAGTACGGTACAGAATCCAGCGTCTCAGAGAGACCGGCTTCCTTGAGTCTCTTCTTGCTCAGACCCACGAGACGAAAATGGGGCTGGGTGACTGCAAGATTCTCCTGGCGCATCCACAGGGAAGACAGGAGCTCCCAAGCGAGATCCTGGCATGCTTTCCAATGTTCTACACCTGGCACTCGACCTTCGGAAGATACAATGGGACCATGGTGTCTGCAGGTTTTGGCACCCATTCCCCTGAAGTCATCACGGCAGCAATCGACGCATTCTATGATAAGGGGCTCATTAGTGAACATCGAATCGTGGAGAATGTCGATTATGTGGTCATGAATGCAGACTTCAGCAAGATTGCCCCCACTGGTGAATGGCAGTGGGACTGGAGAGAGTGGGTGGAGAAGTCTGAGGAGATGATTCACTCAGAGAAGGTCTTCCGAATTGATATGGACCTGAAGCAGAAGCCCGTGGACTTCGACCATGTCGATGTCAAGTTGCTTTCTCAGCTGAAACAAGATGCAGGCGCCACTCTGAAGGAGCTTGGTGAGGCCATAGGGCTCTCCGAACCACAGGTTGCTGCGAGGCAGCGCCGCCTGGAGAGCAACGGAATCATCCGCGGGTGGAGATGGGCATTCACTAACGTTGTGGACAAGCTCGAGGTGTGCCTGTTCTTCGAGACCGCTACTCCCTTCCACCCAGTGCTCAATTCGCTTGCGCTGCTCCCGTTTCCAAGGGAGCTCTACGCTGAATCTGATCGTTCATTCACGATGAAGATCCACATGCCATCTTCCTATGTGACTGCCCTTCTCCGAGGTGTCACTGGCCTGCGACGTCACTTCGAGTCGATCTTTCTCCAGACTGCGACGGACCCGCACGTACCCCCTTGGCATCGTACATACGACTGCTATAGCCGGCGGTCTGGCCGTTGGGAGTTTGATGTTGAGGAGTACATTGCATGCATGGAGAATCTGCTGTAGGGCAGTCAGACCTCTGGAAGAGCATTTATGACTCTGACAACCTACGTCCGCCCTGTGAGTGTGCTGAAGCTCCATGTGGTCTCGTGATGTCAAGCGTCCGGAGTTCTCTCCAGAGAAGGCTCGGTTGTTCGCCAATGAGCACTATGGCATAGACGGACCGGTAGATGAACTCCCCAGCGAACGAGACCAGAACTTCAGAGTCTCTACTCCCTCGGAGACCTACGTTCTCAAGATTGCGGCTGCTTCTGAAGCTCCGGAGACCCTGCTGTTTCAGAACGAAGCTATGGAGTGGTTGAACCGGAGATTGACCCACGGTAGCTCCCCCAGAGTACTGGATGATGTCACTGCAGACAGAATCTGTCGAGTCACTAGCTCCAACGGTACCGAGCACTACGTTCGAATGGTGACATACGTCCCGGGCAAGGTCTTCGCAGACGTGAATCCCCACTCGACCGCCCTCCTGAGGGAGTTGGGCTGCTTCGTTGGTAGACTCTCGGAGGCATTGGATGGATTCTCGTCACCGGCAGCCCAACGAGAGCTCTACTGGGACCTCGCCAAGGCGGACTCAGTTATTGAGTCCTACCTCAGATACGTGGAAGATGAACAGAACAGGAGATTAGTTTCTCACTTCCTCGAGTTGTACCGCGTAGAAGTGTCTCCCAGACTCCCTCAACTAAGGACTAGTGTGATTCACAACGATGCGAATGATCACAATGTAGTAGTTCAGTCGCCACACGAAGAGGACCGCTCCTTCGGGATTCTGGACTTCGGTGACATGATCGAATCGAAGACGGTCTTTGAGGTTGCCGTAGCTGCGACTTATGCCATGCTCGGCAAGGCGAATCCCCTTGCAGCGGCCGTCGATGTGGTCTCAGGATATCACTCGGTGTACCCACTTCTGGAAGAAGAGCTGGTTGTGCTGTTTCCCTCCATCTGCGCCCGCCTTGCTATGAGTGTAGTCATCTCAGCATACCAGCATATCATTGAACCAGAGAATGAGTACCTGCTAATCTCTCAGGAGGACGCTTGGTCACTCCTTAGAGCGCTCCGACACGTACACCCACGCATGGCCTACTACCTGTTGCGAGGTGCTTGTGGGATGCCGCCATGCCCAAGTTCTGATGCCGTAGTTTCCTGGCTCGCGAGGAACCAGAAGAGTGTGCAGCCAATACTGAGCGATCTTGCCAGAGAAGGAGCGGCACGCCCTATCGACCTAAGTGTCGGAAGTCTCTACATCCCAACCCCTGACCATCTCAATGACAATGAAACTCTCTCAGAGATCATCTCCGGTGTGTTGGGGCAGTCGGACTGCACTATCGGCGTCGGGCAGTACTGCGAGCCGAGGCTATTCTACACTGGAAGTCAATACCGGGAGTGGGACGAGGAGAGGACAGTTCATCTAGGAATGGATTTCTTCACACCACAGAAGACTCCTGTCTTCGCTCCACTCGACGGTCACGTCCACAGTGTTGGCAACAATCAGCTCGCTCGCGACAATGGCCCCACGCTGGTTCTGGAGCATTCTGTGGATGGCGGAGACCCTGTCTTCTATACCCTGTATGCTCACCTCAGCTGGGAATCAATCAAGCGCCACGAGCCCGGAACCCGCGTGGGGGCTGGAGAACAGATCGCGGAGGTTGGAGGTCCCAATGAGAATGGGGGCTGGCCTCCCCACCTACACTTCCAAGTCATCTGCGACTTGCTCGACATGCAGGGAGACTTCCGTGGTGTGGCGGCACCCAGTACGATCGAAGTCTGGAAGAGCATCAGCCCCGACCCGAATCACCTGCTGGGATTAGATCCATTGGTAGTATCAGCTCCGACTGACACCCTGGAAGAGATACTCAAGTCGAGGAGTGTGCACATTGGCTCATCTCTCAGCATATCCTATGCAAGACCCCTCAAGATAGTCCGCGGCTACATGCAGTACCTCTACGACGAGTGGGGCCGAATGTATCTAGACGCAGTCAACAACGTTCCTCATGTGGGGCACAGCAATCCCGCCGTTGTGAAGGCACTTGCCAGCCAGGCAGCTGTGCTCAACACAAACACACGGTATCTTCACGAGAGTCTGACTCGCTATGCCGAGAGACTCTGTTCCAAGTTTCCTGAACCGCTGAGTGTGTGCTACTTCGTCAACAGCGGCAGTGAGGCGAATGAGCTAGCACTCCGCCTTGCCAGAACTCACACCCGTCGTGAAGATGTGATTGTGATTGATGGGGCATATCATGGCAACACAGGCGAGCTAATCAATCTCAGCCCGTACAAGTTCAGCGGCCCTGGCGGGAGAGGTCTCCAGCCACATGTGCATGTTGTACGAATGCCCGACACATATAGAGGCGCGTTCCGAGCAGAGGACTCGGATGCCGCGAGGAACTACTCTCTCGATGTCAAATCTGTAGCAGACGAGAACACAGCAACGTTTCTCTGCGAGCCCCTTATGGGCTGCGGCGGTCAGATTGAGTTTCCTGCTGGATACCTAGAAGAAGCGTTCACGTACGCAAGAGCCGCGGGAGCAGTCTGCATTGTAGATGAGGTGCAGACGGGGTTTGGCAGAGTGGGCACACACTTCTGGGGCTTCGAAACACAGGACGTGGTTCCTGACATTGTCACGCTCGGGAAGCCCATTGGAAACGGCCATCCATTGGGCGCAGTCATAACCACACCTGAGATAGCTCGTTCATTCGCAAACGGAATGGAGTTCTTCAGCACTACTGGGGGCAATCCTGTTTCTTGTGCGGTGGGCATGGCAGTACTCGATGAGATTGAACGAAGGCGCCTTCAGCAGCAGGCGCTCGAAGTTGGCAATCATCTCTTGGAGCACCTACGAGCGCTGAAAGATGAGCACATGGTCATTGGCGATGTGCGCGGAAGAGGCCTGTTCATCGGTGTAGAGCTAGTGAAGAGCCGCGAAACACTAGAACCTCTGGTGGCGACCTATGTCATAGACCGAATGAAAGAGCTGGGCATCTTGGTGAGCCTTGATGGGCCGCTCCGCAACGTAGTGAAGATCAAGCCTCCTCTTGTCTTCACCAAGGAGGACGCTGATGAACTGGCATCCAAGTTGGATAAGGTTCTTGCAGAGGATCCTGTATCGATGGAGTATGACTCCGGTTCCAGCTCAACCTAGTGGAAAAGGTTCTTAGGCTCTCTCTTGCAGCCGAGCTCTGAGATTGGGAGGATGTTTTTGCCGTGACTGGCCAAGTTGCAGATGAATTCAAGGTGGACGAGCACGTGTATTCGCTCATAGGTGTTAGCGGAGAAGGGCTCTATGTTCCCGCCGACTTCGGAATGGAGACCTACTCCTCATGTACGGCGTGTTGGCGTGGGTACATCATGCAGTACGAGGTGGTTGACGGCGAGCTCTTTCTTGTCGGCATGGACTTGAATACAAAGAAGGCTGTACCTGTCAATGGCGTAGATCCTGTCACTGCGGAAGACTCCTTCTTGGCCTATAGATACGTTGACCTAGGGCTAAAGACCAGATTCACAGGAATGATACTTCTGGGTGCCGACTTCATAAGAGAGAGGTATGTTCACATGGGATTCCAGTCTGCCGAGTCATATCGCAAGGTCATCGAGATGGTTGTGGAGGACGGGGACGTTCTTGAAACTCGGGATCTCTCATCAGCAATGGAGAAGCGGAGGCGCGCAGGTGTAGAGGGCAAGCCAAGTGCGCCATCGGGGATGGAAGAAGAGAGCCTTGGTTCATGGATAGAGAAGAGGTTCAGTCAGGATTACTGATAGGGGTTAGGCGATAGCACAACCCCATCTTTATGTATCAGTAGCCCAGTATGTCATTATTGGTGGCAGTATTGGCGGATAGTCCTTTGGAGATACCTGAGCTCACTCGAGTGATGAGTTCGCAGCTAGTTGCCGTGCTCAGCACGTCTGACAGAGGGGAGCCGTATTCCTGCTTGGTCAGTTTTGAGGTCACAGAAGACTATCGCCAGATCGTGTTCGCAACCATGCGCCAACGACTGAAATACCGACACATGGCTGCCAATCCGAATGTTTCGCTGATGGTGGACAACAGGGAGAACAAGGCATCCGATCTTCGTCAGGCCGTATCAATATCAATTAGCGGCACCGCAACAGACACTAAGGGTGACACACGAGAGAAGTGTGCAAGGCTCCTCTTGACCCGGCACCCCGAACTAGAAGACTTCGTTGCACATCCTGACTGCGCAGTGATATGTGTCACTGTAAACAGATACTATGTCGTCACAGACTTCGAGTCCGTGAAGATTGTTGATCTGAAGGCGGAGTG
This sequence comes from Candidatus Thorarchaeota archaeon, assembly GCA_016839445.1. Taxonomy (GTDB): domain Archaea; phylum Asgardarchaeota; class Thorarchaeia; order Thorarchaeales; family Thorarchaeaceae; genus SMTZ1-45. The sequence continues at coordinate 12,352 of JAEOUG010000105.1, read as the reverse complement.
ACCCGACGGTGTCGAGCTATGCGCGCCCTCGCCTCTACTCGAGCAAGTGTCTGGGCTTCTGCGCTTGCTGGTGGAATGGCATGGTCATCAACTCAGAGTTCAATCAGAAGATCAGTCCCTTCGTCGATTTCGTGACACACTGTCCAGAAGTCGAGATTGGCCTTGGAGTTCCCCGGAAGTGGATTCGAATCGTTACCGATGGTGAAGAGAAGACACTGGTGCAGCCCTCAACTGGCGCCGATCTGACGAAGAAGATGTCCTCGTACATCAAGGAGATAATTCCAACACTCTCGAACATCGATGGCTTCATCCTCAGAGAGGGCTCTCCTTCCTGCAGCATATCTCGGGTACGGTACTACTCAGGTCCTGAGAAGGGTGCAAACGTGACAGGAAGCGGACCCGGTCTCTTCGGGGCGTCGATTCTGTCCAACTACGCTGGATTGCCGATTGAGAGTGATGGCAGATTAAGGAACGAGAAGATACGGGAAACCTTCCTCACGAAGGCGTTTGCCTTGGCTGATCTTCGAGGTGTGGAGGCCTCAAGGAAGATGAGCTCCTTAGTAGCCTATCACTCTAGGAACAAGTACCTCCTCATGACATACAGCCAACATGTACTGAAGGAATTGGGGAGAGTTGTTGCCAATCAGGGCGGCCTTCCATTTACCTCAGTGATTTCGGAGTACAGGGTCGGTCTTCTAGACCTGTTCAAGAAGACGCCAAGAGCACCCAGTATTGTCAACGTGTTGAACAAGGTCTACGGCTATTTCTCAGAGCATCTCTCCAAGCGGGAGAGAGACCACTACCACATGCAAGTGACAGCGTTTCGTTCGGGTCAGACAACACTCACTTCGCTCAGGGAGATGTTGCTGCTCTGGGGCCTGCGGTTCGATGAAGACTACATCACAAATCAGACCTTCTTCCAGCCCTTCCCCGCGGAACTCAATGAGTTCTGCAAGATGGAGGTCTTCTAGCCGCTCTTGTCTTCGCACTCGGGCGCTTCTAGTATCGGTATGATGTACTTTTGCAGGTATCCCGTTTCTGGGTCGGAGGTCGTACTGACCAGAGTGCTCTTGAATGCCGGGTTGATTGGCTCGTTCTCATCTGATTTGGCCAAGAGCGTGAGATGTGCTCGTGACGCCGTGATGAATAGCATGACTGCTTCAATCGTTACCGAGTGCTGTAGGTTAGAGAGTCCGCTCATCACCTGACCTGCAAGATCAACAGCCAGCTCGTAGAAGGAGTCCCTCTCTCCTCCTCGCATGTCACAGACCATGAATCCATGACCCTCTGCTGCTACCTGAAGCCCCATACAGGTAGATACTCATCACTGGCTTATAATCCCCTCAAGAAACGGCCTCCTCGCTGATTACACGTATAAGCATGATTCACTATCCAGCGTGGTATGTTCTTCTTTGATGCGCACTCTGACATCGGAGTACTGGTTCATCTGGCCAACAAGGGGCTAGTCAAGAGAGAACTCGTAGACACATATTTCGACCAGATGCGAAGGGGTCCTGTTCGATTCTCCATTGTACAGCTGGGAGGCGACTTCGACCACTTCGACGTTGACCTCCGCAGATCGGAGAGCGTGCTTGCAGTTCTCGAAAGCATGCAGCGAGAGATGGCAGAGAATCAGTTCCTCCTGCATGTGCAGAGCAAGGCCGAACTTGACCGCGTTGCTGGTTCGGATGACAGCGGGGTCATCTTCTCCATTGAGGGCTGCGCAGCAATCGACCCTGAGTTCGTTATTCTTGACAGGCTGTGTAGCCAGGGTCTCAGGATGTTCGCGCTGACTCACAACGGAGCCAACATCTATGCATCTGGGTGCGAAGTGAAGGACGATGCAGGCCTCACAGAGCATGGCAGGAAACTGCTTGACCACGCATCGGAGCTGGGCATGATACTTGACCTCGTGCACATAGGTGAGAAGTCTTTCTGGGAGGCAATCGAGTACACATCGACACCTGTCTACATCTCTCACTCTAACTCAAAGAGCCTGTATGATCATTTCCGCAACATCACTGATGAGCAAATAACGGCCATCGCCGAGAAGAACGGAATCATAGCGCTGAATCTCTTGTCTGAGTTCACTTGTGACCTTGGGGACCCTGCGTCCTTAGACCGATGGCTTGACCATGTGGATCACATGGTGGATCTGGTCTCAGTGAAACATGTGGGGCTCGGCCCTGATTTCTTCCGATACATGATGCCTGAGCTCGATTATGTCGGAAACATCGACGATCCATCCCTACTTGGAGGAGTCCCGGCGGCACTGTCATCACGCGGATACAGAGATGATGAGGTCTCTCGAATCTGTGGGGAGAACCTCTTCGACTTCATGTCAAGATGGCTTGGCTGACAGGTACGGCCAATGGGATTCTTTGAAAGATAGTATATATAGCGGCCTGGGTGGCGCTCGTCGCTCTCTCTGACGCTCCTGAGGCATCTTCTTCTCGGAACCTCCTCGCGACTCTTTCAAAGAGTGACTATATGGTGCAATTGGGGGGCACACGTCATCAGTCCCTCTGGACTGACTGAAGGAGTGAGATAATTGACCTACAAAGGCACCTTACTGCTAAGTGTGCTCCTTGTCTGCGGCCTGCTGCTTGCGCCACTTCCATTGTGGATGGGAAACGAAGGACGCGTTGTGCAGATCGATGCAACCGCATCCCTACTCCCTGACGAACAGCTGGTTTCGGTCAGTCAACGTGGTGAGAGACCGCAGCACTTTGCTGTCATCGTTGGGATAAGCGATTATCAGGCAATCGGAGATCTCCGGTTCTGTGACGACGACGCAAATGACTGGTACCTCTATCTACTCGGTCTTGGCTATGATGAGATCATTGTGCTCGGCGACGATACCAGTCCGTACTTGAAGTACGACGGGTTGGCAACAGAGTACAATGTCAAAGAGGCACTGCGCGACATGGTTTCCCGTGCAGGGCCCAGAGACACAATCTCGTTCATCTCGTCCGGCCATGGCTCTGGTGATAGTAGAGGCGCTAGCCTCCTGTGCATGTGGGATATCACTGTTGGGGCCAATGGTGAAGACGGATACTTCTGGGACTACGAACTCGCAGCAATCCTGCAGTATGCAGTGGCTGAGAGCGTGTTCGTGTTTCTTGATCATTGCTTCGCTGGCGGATTTGGGGCCGAGCTGATGGCAATGGAGAACTCGGACAGTGTCTATGCGGCCTTCACGTGCGACATTATGGGTATGGGCTGGGATGCTGGCGAATACGAGAATGGCATGTGGACCTACTTCTTCTTGGAGTACTCGCTCATCGGTGTTTTCGGCTCAGATTCTCACACTGAGCTGGAGATTGCTTTCTCTATCGCCGAGGCAGCCTATCCCTTCCCACGAGGAGCTCATCATCCGACCCAGTATGACGGGGATCCGGATCACCCCTTCTACTTGTGGTGAGCATCCGCTCACCACCTATTCTTTTTCACTATTCTCGCTTAGGGGTTGCCTTGACTTCCACATCAAGAACGGCATGAGATGACCACAGTATCGTGGCTTCTCCAGCTCTAGGGACACTCAGAGGGCCAGGTGCCTGAGTTGAGGCAACTTCGGGTGTAACGAACGGGGGCGTGATTTCTACAGCCCCGGTTCCATTCCATGATAAGAAGAGGTCCACACAGTAGTGGTCAGACCCAGTGTCGGCATGAGCGGTGTCTCCCACCGTGGAGTTGACAAGCCTGTCAGTGAAGAAATCGTTGACTATGATGTAGTCAATCCTCCCAAGGAGCGGCTCATATTGGTGACCGTAGGTGTACCCCACCTCATCCGGATTTATCGCACGATATACATCAGTGAAGTTGTGGACTGTTGAGGAGTATTGCCCGTATGTGGGGTCTTCAGGGTCCACAAGCATAGTCAGTGGCCCAAATCCTAAGCCCTCGTCGTTGGTGATGTTGTCCTGCGGCGAGTATGAGTTCATATCACCCAAATAGACTATGGGCACATCTCCGAGATCATCCATGTAATTGATGATACCTTCGTTCTCGTAGTCTCGCCGGAGCTGATTGTCTGCGCCCCCGCCTGCCTTAAGGTGTGCTCCGATGAAGTGTACCTGTGTTCCATTGATGTCTATGACTGCCTCAACGAAGTCATGAGTGACATCGTAGTCATCGTCGTCGTCAAGTGTGACCACAGGAATCTGCTTGAACTTGACAATCGGGAAGCGACTGAGAATGGCCTCTCCGCTAGTGGAGTAGTAGATGTCAAGCGCGCAGAGACCGTAGTATGGTTGCTCGTCAACGAAGTAGTCATTGAACTCCTGCACTGCCTCATGGAACAGCATGTATCCGTCGTCTTCGAGGTGACCGGTCTCGACCAGCACTAGGATGTCTGGGTTCTCTTCCTTGACGACTTCCTTCCAGTCTGGGTCAATACCAGACTCCTCGATATTGTAGGCCATGATCTTGAATGTGTTATCGAAGTCGTACTCCGGAGTCTGTGTGTTGTTGACATTGAAGAATACATTGACCTCTCCCCAGTTCAGTGATTCATCCCTTGCACGGAAGGTTATGTTGTGGGGTCCGTCATCAACGTTGATTGTGTTCCAATTGTATGCTTGGCCCGCAGATCTGATCTCTCCATCCACGTGTATCTCGAGTCTGATGATCCGATTCTCATCCTCCGCATCAAACGTCAGGGCGACGGCGCCAAACAGGATTGATCCATTGTCGGGACTGGTTCGTGTAATCAAGGGTGGCTCGGTGTCCTCAGGTTCCACGTCATCCTGTGGTGTCTGCATCCCTAGAATCAGGAAGACTCCAGTCAGGACCATCAGGATGATGAGTCCAGCTCCGACTGCTGCCATTCGAGTGTTCATGCTAATCCATCCTCTGCGAGCACTACTCCGAATTGCCGGTTCACAGAAAACACTTCCCATGACCCGACTGAAGCTTCTGAGCTCCGTTTGGTCCCTGTTCTCGTCAATTGCTTCTAATGGTATACTCTTATATGGCCCTCTCCGGCCGCGCAGCTGATTATCCATGACATTCTCGATTGTGGCCATTGATAGTGAACGAGGCGAGGTAGGATTCGCCATCTCCTCCTGCTTCTGGAACGCAGGACAGGTTGGCTTCGCAAGGATGGGAGCAGGCGCTATTGTCTCCCAGGCCCAGGGCAACCTAGACTTCATCCCTGCATTCTATGAGAAACTCGAAGAAGACTGGGATCTGAAGGAGATACTAGAGCACTTCCGTGCAATGGACAACGGGATAGAGAATCGTCAGGTCGGCATGGTTGCCTTCGAGAAGGGAGCACTTGCCTTTACTGGTGCGAAGGTGTTTTCTGCGTATCAGCGAACTGGACGTGACTACTCGTGTCAGGGCAACATACTTGTCGGAGAAGCTGTCATATCTAGCATGGCTGAGGCCTTTGAGAACAGCACCGGGCCTCTGGCTGACCGGCTCTACGCGGCACTGAAGGCCGGTGACGATGCTGGCGGGGATATGCGTGGCAAGATAAGCGCCAGGGTCTATGTCGAACGGGATCGGAAGAACTCGCTGACCAACGTGACCACTGACTTCAACGTCGAGGAGCACGCAGAGCCAGTTCGCGAAATAGGGAGATTGCTGGCTATCAGAAGGAACCTCCTAAGAGGGTGGGAACTCTCAAGGGTTGCCTCGGAAGCAGAGGGACAGGAGAAGCAGTCTGCAGTCGTGGAGCTGGAGTCGTTCCTGAAAGATAAGAAGGACCGCCTCTACGTTGACTTCTTCGAGACCCTTGCAGAGTGCCAGCTGGCTCTTGGCAACAGAGACGCAGCGATCCAGGCCTATCGGTCAGCCATTGAGATAAGTCCAAACATGGCGTCTGCTCTTGATGATGCTATTAGGGATGAGGTTCTAGGTTAGCGCTCCGCCGGCCTACTACTTCGGAACTCACGTGACCCCTCGTTTCCTCCTGTATCCCAGGAAGGCCAAAGGCAGGACGACAATCGGAGCAATCACGAGGACAATCAGAACATCAAAGGGCTGAGAACCGACTCCCGCTCCTTCAGTCTCAACAGGAAACTCGCCAGCCAAGTACTCCTCTACTGAGTAGACTCCGTCGCTGTCGTAGTCGTGCTCATAGATCCAGATTCCTCCTTCGTATTCAGCGGTGATTATCATGCCTTCGTGAAACAGCACTCCCACTGTATCACCGTGGCTGGAGTGATTCCCCAGATGTACTGGATTGCTTGGGTCAGACATATTCAGCAGGAAGACGCCTTGATGCCCGCCTCCTATGTATGCGAGGTCGTTCGCCAACTCCATTGCGTCTATTCCGATGGAGAATGTCGTAACCTCTTCGAGACTCGAAGGGTCACTCGTGTCCAGAACACTCAGCCGCGAACTCGACCCTACGAAGAGATATCCCTTGTAATGCTCCAGAGCATGGACATGTTCCCAGGGCCAGAGTGAGTAGTTGCCGAGCTTCTGAACCCCAGACGGAGTCAGCTCGAGGACCAAGACGTTCTTCTCTGCATAGTCTCCGTCCACCACATAGATCTTGCCTCCTGACACGCATACATCAGGGTCGTTGTCAACCAACATCGAATAGCTGGCTAGGAACCGTGGGTTCTGGGGATTTGACACATCTACCACTATCAGACCAAGGTTCCTGTCGATGAGATAGGCCCTGTTTGCCACTACCTCGATTGCCCAGATCTCAAGGTATTCCTCTGGGTCGTAGTTGCCCAGCCATTGAGGGCTGAGTGGGTCAGTGACATCGTAAATCGACAGTTTTCCACGATTGTCCGCATACAGAATGTTGTCCTTGACAACGAGGCTGTTTGCACCGTACGTGTCTAGGGTTGCTGACACATCAAGTGGACTGAGGTCTGCCAGATCTAAGATGTACATACCACGAATCCACTCGTTTGCGAAGATGTGATCGTTAGCCACCTGGAAGCCCCAGGCACTGTATGGAGTCGCATACTCTCCCACGAAGTAGGCGTCTTCTGGTTCTGTCGCGTCGAGAATTGCGAGCCCGTGGCTGTAGGTCGCTACATATGCATGGCCATTCAGGACGAAGGGATTCCAGGAGTCGGTCTGCGCGTAGCTGCTGATGCTCGCCACATGGTCTGGACTCAACGGATTAGAGATATTCATGATGAGCAGTTCTACCCACCCAAAAGCGAAGACGAGTTCCCCCTCTGCTAGAATGCTTGTCGCCGAGTGCTCAGTGGTATTCAAAATGACAGGATTGGAGGGGACACTCACATTCAGGACGCTGATGTTTCCCGATCCTGTTGTCAGTATATGTGGTCCCGACTTACACACGCCCGAGATCACGCCAATCTGCTCATCAGGGACGGTTGCCACGTGCGATGGACTTGATGGCTCTGTCACATTCACGACCACAAGCCCTCCCCATCTAGCGGCAATGTAAGCACAACCATTCAACACGCTGACGTCACGGAAATCGGTGGTTCCTGTGTAGATTCCCACCACTTCCGGGCTGTAGCTATCACTGGCATTCACTATTCTCAGCTGCCCATTAGCCTGAGCCAGATATAGCAGACCTCCCTCTAGCCTCATGCTCCGTATCCAGCTTCCCAGTTCCAGGCTTCCGTGCTTCACGGGATGGTACGGGTCTGAGATGTCTACCACCCAGAAGGTGCCCACAGCCGCGGCATAGAGATGGTCTCCGGAAACTCTCAGACCCCCGATTAGCCCGCCGAGCCAAATCGTGGACAGTTCAAGGGGGGCTGACTTGTCTGTGATGTCAAGAATCGTTACGTGGAATCCATCACCAATAAAGGCCAGACTGCCTTGTACGCACACTGCATCGCAGATGCCGTGGGTCCAGTTGGCGATTGGCCTTACTGCAGGATTCTCCTGAGAGATTGAGGAGAACTGATCTGACCGTCCCATCCCGCGATCCTGTTCTCCAACAGGCCAGTCGTTCTGGAGGATGGCTGACGAGCTGACTAGCAATAGCAGAAGTAACAAAGGAAACCTCTTCCTCATTAACAACCCCTGTGGGTGCTCACCGCCATGTCTATTAAGCGTTCTGAGATTCACAGTCATGCCCAGTGGCGCAATTTTCGCATGCGTTCTTGCTCGTCGTCATTATTCCCTCTAGGCAAGCTCTAATACGATGGTATGGGAAGGGCAGATTCATGTCAAGAAAACCCGCCGCGAAGAGGAGCGACTCAACGCCCGCCAAGTCGGTGGATGAGTATCTAGCTCGACTTCCCAAAGACGCGCAGGCCACTCTTCAACGTGTGCGGAATGCCATTAGAGCGGCTGCGCCGCAGGCTGAAGAATTCATCAGCTATCAGATCCCGACGTACAAGCATCATGGAGCGCTAGTCCACTTCGCCGCTTTTGAGAGCCACCTCAGCTTCTACGTGGTGGACAAGTCTATCCTCACTCAGTTCACCGCGGAACTCCAGGCGTATCACATATCTGGAACGACCATTCACTTCTCTCCGGAGAATCCTATACCGGAGGGGCTTGTGGAGAAGATTGTCAGGACTAGGATTGCACAGAATGAGCAACGGGCCTCTTCGAAGCGCTCATGAGCTCAGCGAATTGCTCATTATGTGGCGTCTTGCGCGTGAGCCGCACCCGAGTGTTCTTGGACAGTCAAGGGTAAGGAGGATTTTGGGGACCGCTGGTCCTCGCGGATTTCTCTGACCCCCTGGTTTCTCCCTGATTCTCGAGTATGAACCAGATGGCCTTCTTCAGTTCGTCACTCATCTGAACACCCGGTACTGGCTCCTCGGAAAACTTGACTTCGTGGCCAAGCTCCTTCAGGAAGTCCACTTGGGTGAGAAGTGGTTGGTATTCTCTTATCGTGTCCCCTGTCAATCTCCTAATCTCCTGGCTACTCATCAAATCGTATCCATAGGCTGTCACTGCCAGTTCCCTCAGGTCTACAGCCGACTCTCTCCAACCCACTCGTACTGCTTCAAGCTCCTGATGTCTGGCTTCGATTACTGCTGGAGCGATAGCCGCAATCTCTCCGTGCTTCAGAGCAATCTTCTCGAGGTTCAATCCAGTTGTCGGACCTCCGCGTTCCACACTGCTCCTGATGATCTCCAGTAGTTCTGGAATGACTCTCTCACAGGCACACTCAAGAGTGGTCTCCTGAGGAATGGATGACAGCAGGCTTTGGACGTCTGCATCAATGAACCCGTAGTCGCCCAGACCCATGGCCATAAGGATGTCCTGCTGTATCCGCCAGTCGCTTCCGTGTTCCATCATTACTCGGTGGAGGAAGGACCAGGGATAGGTCAGAGGCATCGGTCGCTGGTATTGCACAATCTTGGACACAAGACGTGTCACTGTGCGCGGAAGCGGAATCCAAGCTACTAGATGTTCGTTACCTTCCATCTCGAGTTTATGCAGGGCGGTAGAGGTAGAGAGCGGGCTCAAGTCGATAGACTGGATTTGGTTACCCTCCAGCCAGAGTGCCTTCAGGACAGCACAGCTTGAGAGTGGGGCCAGGTCAATGCTCTGGAGCTGGTTGCTTCTTATCCCGAGGTACTCCAGTGCAGTACAGGCTGAGAGGGGGGTCAGGTCAATGTGCTGCAGCTGGTTGCTATTAAGACTGAGGGAGGTCAACGTGGAACAAGTGGAGAGATGAGTCAGGTCGATGCTCTGGAGCTGGTTGCCATCCAGCGCGATTGACGTCAACGCGACACAGGAAGAGAGGGGGGTCAGGTCAATGCTCTTGAACTGGTTGCCACCCAGCATGAGGTGCGTCAGGGCGGCAGAGGCGGAGAGGGGGGTCAGGTCAATGCTCTGGAGCTGGTTGCCATGCAGATCGATAGACCACAGAGATGCCCAACCCGAGAGGGGGTGCAAGTCAATGCTTTGGAGCTGGTTGCGTCCTAGCGGGAGTTCTTGCAGGGCTGTACAGGAAGCGAGAGGGGTCAGGTCGATGCTCTGGAGCTGGTTGTGATCCAGCCGGAGGTCTCTCAGGTCGGTGCAGCCGGCGAGTGGAGTCAGATCAATGCTCTGGAGCTGGTTGTCTCTTATCGAGAGGTGAAATAGCGGCGTACAGGCTGAGAGGGGGGTCAGGTCGATGCGCTGCAGCTGGTTGCGATCCAGCCCGAGTAACCGCAAGGCGGTGCAATCAGAGAGGGAGGTCAGGTCGATACTCTGGAGCCGGTTGCCAGTTAGATGGAGTTGCTCTAGGGATTCACAACTGGAAAGAGGGGCCAGGTCCACAGCACAGATGTTCCTATAATGGAGGTCGACAACAGTCACACTCTCCTCTAAGTCAATCTGCTCCTGAGTCCCGTCATCCTTTGTATAGGTGAGCGTGATGGTCATGCCGCCCTCATCAAACATCTGAGCATAACACGCCAACAAAAGGATTCCGAGTGCTGCTTGGTTCCACCTTCCGCCGTCCGAAGCTGTTAAGTACCTGCGATTTTGGTGTGGCCTCATTACCGTCGGCCCCTCGCCGGCGTAAGAAACGGATTCAGTGATATAACATGAGTCGAAAAGTGTGCATCGCAGGTGGTTCTGCTACGCCCTTCGACTATCCCATGCATATAACACCAGAGGCAATGGCTGCGAACTGTATTGTGGAGACCCAGCAGGACATCCCCGACTTCTCACTCAGGGACCTGCAGTTTATGGTGTATTCACACTTCTCAGTACACTTCGGCAAGCAACTCTGCCCTGAGTGGGTCGTTCACGATCACCTTGGGTTAGTCGGGCTACCCCACGTGCGTATTGAAAATGGAGGAAATACAGGCGGGTCTGCCCTCTACGGAGCCTTCATGGCCGTGAAATCAGGCCTCTTTGATGTGGTCGGAGTTTATGGCTGGGAGACCATGGACAACGTGACCCAGTCGCAGGGCAGCGAGTTCATCGCCCTGGCCTCTGACACGAGGTATGAGGCCCTGGCCGGCGGCATCTATCCAATCTACTATGCCGCGATGGCCTACAAGTTCATGAAAGAGAACGGCCTGACTGAGGAAGACTTCGCTCTTGCTGCCATGAAGAACAGGAACTACGCGGCTGACAATGAGAAGTCGCAGTGGTATCGGAGTGACTACACCAATCCTAAGTCGCCCTACTACAAGAAGACCCTCACTGTGGATGATGTCATGGAGAGCCGTCTGATCAGCTATCCCCTCAAGAGGCTGGACTGCTGTCTGATGAGCCGCGGTGGTGCCTTTGCCCTCGTCACCAGCGAGGAATGGGCCAAGAAACATGCTCCTGACAACTATGTTGAGATTGCCGGTGCTGGCCTGAGCAGTTGTACCATCCGTGCTGGGGACCGTATCGACTTCCCTGGGTGGAACGAGCTCTATGGCAAGGGCTATCCTGACATGACCGAATTCGGAGCCTGCCGCAAGTCCGGTGAGGATGCTTATGACATGGCTGGCATTGAGTACAAGAACGCCGCTAAGGAGATTGACGTGGCCGAGATTCACGACGCCTTCAGCTCCTCTGAGGTGCAGATCTACAAGGCCCTTCACTGGTGCACCACCGAGAACGTCAAGGAGTTCGTCCGCGAGAAGCAGACCTTCCTTGATGGGGAGGTTCCAACCAATGTTGGTGGTGGTCTTATGGGATATGGCCATCCAGTTGGAGCCACTGGTATCATGAGCGCTCTTGAGTGCATGATGCACCTCAATGACTCCGCGCCCAAGAAGCACCTGAGTTCCAAGACCTACGTCAAGGACGCTGACACTGGTCTTGTCAACAGCCACGCTGGCACTGGTACTAGTATCAGCAACTTCGTGTTGAGGAGGCCATAGAGATGGCGAAGGACAAGAGAATGCACAAGATCCCCGACCACAATGCCGTGAAATGGGACGTCAAGAAGTCCGACAAGTTCCGCGGCGGCGTCGAGGAGACCGGCATCGGATTCATGGGTTATGACTGGGACTCGGAAGAGGAGCAGTTCAAGGTCTACCTGCACTACGACCAGCTCTACTACTGGAAGTACGCAGAGGTCTCTAAGCTCGGCAAGGGCTTCGTGGACGGCGAGTTCTGGGGCACCAAGTGTCCCAAGTGCGGTGACAAGTTCTTCCCGCCCAGAGTGAACTGCTGGAATCTTGACGACAATCTTGAGAAGACTGACTGGGTTGAGCTCAAGCAGGAGGGTATCGTGCATACCTTCACGATTGCGGGTTGGTCTGGCAAGTCCTCACTGAAGAGACTTCCATTTGTGCTGGCCTACGTCATTGTAGACGGCTGTAAGACGGCCATCGCAAACGAGCTTCGAGGCTTGGACCCATGGGATGCTGAGTTCGGCATGCCTGTGAAGGTGGCCTGGAAGCCCGCCGAGGAACGGCAGGGAACGGTCACCGACTGGTGGTTCGAACCCGCCGACGGCTGGAAGCCCGGACCTATGAACCCAGAGAAGGAGCGCATGAAGGAG
>JAEOUG010000104.1 GCA_016839445.1 Candidatus Thorarchaeota archaeon | reverse complement strand
GCTCGTCAACAACAAAGGTGCTCAATGCGTTGTTGTCAGGAAACTCGGCCTTGATGATGATGTCAAAGGCACCATAGATCATGTAGACCTCTCTGGAGGCCTCCATTGCCTTCACAGCCTCTAGAACTGCTGGTTGGTGAGGCATCTCGACGTTCAGCAGGATGTATGCGGTTACTGTCATTGTAAGTCAAGACCTTGTCAGTGTGCACGCGGCTGTGGAAGAGGTCCACTTATCCCTTCCGCATCGCGGGCCGCCCGGCTAAACGTTGCCCTTTAAGACTATAGCTGTCCGCATAAGGTCAATCAGTGCGAGTTCAGGGACTGAGCCGGACTCCGCCCAAGCAATCGTCCAGGCGTCCTTGTCTATTCGTGCCAGAAGAAGATGTCCTTGGTCCTTATCTGCAGTGGCGATGAGGCTGTCTTCATCACTCTCAATTGTCTTGTACTTCACACCGGAGGCGGAGACCTTCGAGGACCCAGTCTTCTGGGCCTTCAGTATTGATTGAACATCCTCGACCAGATTCCAGTTCTCTGTCTGCCATACCACCTCTGAACCCTTTAACACAGCAAAGGCCTGCAGTTTTGGGTTGTTTTCGTAGAGCTGGTACCATTGTCTTCCAATAGCTGACTCCAATGTCTATCCTCCAAACCAGCCAAGACTACGCCTTTTGGCGTGTCCCGTGTGCAAGACTGACAGCTCGGCCTGTGAGGGATTCAATCAGATCTTACCCTTGAGAGTCTTTGCAGCTCGGTCCACGTCAACATAGATACCGTCAGGTTGTGCATTTGGATCGGCCCAAGCAACGACCCACCGGTCGCCGCCAGTATCAACCTTGGTCAGCACGAGAATTCCGCTGCCTTGGACATTCCGTGCAACAAGGCTCTCGGGGGTAGTCCTCATCGTGCTGTACTTGACCTGATTCTGAACGACAGAAGCCGATCTTGATTTGACAGCTGCGATTAAGCCAGAGGCATCTGCAGTCAGGTCCCAGTTGTTGCTCTGCCAGAGGACCTGGCCAGACTCCGTAATGACACCAAAGGCCTGCACCATATTGCCCGAGCTGTTGTACGCCTGCGTGTATGCATCCATTACCGGATCGCTCATCGTGAATTCGCCCCGTTGAAGGTACGGTCTTACGATGTCACCAGAAGCCTCCCCAAATAAAGAAATCCTAGACAGCCCTTCCGTCATATTGAGGTCCGGACACCTTCATATGCATTGGAGGGGGAGTAGAGAGCATGCTTTCTGGCCCTGTATGGAAGACGGAGAAGGGGACGCTCATTCGGGTTCTCGTTCGGCCCAGCTCGAGAGATGAGAGACTGGTCTCAGAGATTGATGACACCTCAATCCATGTCAACCTCAAGGGACCGGCAAGAGAAGGCAAGGCGAATACCGAGCTGGTGAAGAGGCTGGCTAAGGCGCTAGGTGTGTCCACGTCCAGTCTCGTCTTAGTTGGAGGACACAAGTCAAGGGAGAAGACACTGCTTGTTGATGGAATCGAGCCGGAAGAGATTCTTCAGAGGCTCTCAAGCAAAGTATAACGATATATATGGGCCATGTGTCCGGAAGGGTCCTATACGCTCGGGATAGATAGTCCCCCTGTTTATGATTCACTCGAGCTCGGAGGCCAGCTGTAGAATTGCGAGTCTTGCGCCCCATGCGGCAGTACTTGAGAGGCCTGTTCTCAGACCCGACGAGGGCGCTTGCATGTGGTCTCTTCGCCGCGGGCCTCTTCTATGCCGTACTCTGGCTCACCGAGGGGCATTGGTTCAGGCCAGGAGCCATTATTGCAGTGATTGCTGAAGCAGGTCTCCTGTATCTCTCACTCTTCGGACGCCCGCCGAACAAGAAGGATCTCGCCATCTTGGGAAGCGGTGCTCTTGCGCTACTCATCCTGGCCTGGTTCTTCGGTGTCCTCTCACATGTCGTCGTCATGGCAATCGGAGGTGTCGCTCTCTACGCCGCGCTGCTGAGCGAACCCAAGTACCCTGTGACAAAGCGAGCGCTGGGAACTGGTATAGTCGTCGGCATCATTATGACCTTCATGGCAATCTACCTAGCACTGAAGCTGGGAGTCGTGTTCTTGGTGGGCGCAGAGATGCTGGGAGCGATATTCCTCAGCGTGGGTGGGAGATATACATCTCAAGAGAACACGATTGTTGTGACAATCGCCAACAGCTCAGCAATGATTGCAGTCGGCGTTCTCATCGTCTTCCCTGCAATAGTAATCAATGACCCAGTAACAGCCTACGGAACATCTACCGTCCCTCCGTTAATCACCTACGAGTTCATCGTCTATGTAACCATCGTTGCTGCAGTATTCGGCATGTTACTCCTCGCGCCCATGCGGGATCGATTCGAGAATGAGGCGTGGCCTCAAATACAGCCGCAGGCTCGATGTATCAACTCCATCGGAGGTGACGCCCAGGCCAAGAAGACTGTCGGAATAGGTCTTGCGGCAGCTGCAGGGTGGATGGGTGTGTCACAACCACTTTCCAATTACTACACTGGGTCACCCTTCTCATCCTTCCCCAACGTCCTCGAGGGCGTGGTCCCTGCCGCGGGAGCGATACCCGACTGGGTGGGTGTAAACAACTCCCCGATGATTGCAGGTATTGGTTTCTTCGTAGGGTGGCGGAGAACGCTGGTCATAGCTGCAGGTAGTGTGCTGTCGCTGTTTGTCTGGATAGTATTGGAGGGAGCCAACAGCGCCATTGCCTTCGGTGAACATCTGCAGAGAGCCGAGATCCTCTATCTGGCGCTGGGCGTGTTCGTGACCATTATCGCAGGTGATGTTCTGACAGGCCGGCAGAAAGAGGAGGCCCCATCTGGAGAAGATGGGGAAGATGTGGAGGTCCCCATGGGAGAGATAGCCACAGATGATGGTGTCGAAACAGAATGTCCTCCAAAGAGCAGTGAGCTGTCGAGGCTTCTGCGCGTGCGAGAAGAGATGTTCTCTATCCAGACCCTCAAGGAAGAAATCCGGGCCATGATAGAGAACCCGAGAGAGTACCTTCAGAGCAGACGAGGACAGATTCCTCCGTGGGTAGCAGTACTCTCAATGGTTCTGTTCATGATAGTGAACATCATCGTCTTCTGGTTCATTCGACCCTTTGCTGGGCTCCAGATTCATTGGCTTCTGATAATCCTAGGATCTCCCCTTGCACTGGTTTCAGCGTATTTCACGGCAAGAGCCATCAGCGAAACAGGAATGCTGGCGGGGTACATTTCGGATATTGTGGCAATCCCTGCAGTGCTCTTCTTCAGAGTGGGCTTCTCAGTCATAACCACATTCGTGTCAATGCTGGGTGCAGTACAAGACTCAGCAATTGCGCTCCTCGTTCATCTGAAGCTAGGACGCCTGACAAAGGTGAGGGGGCGTGACATTGCTAAGGGTGTATTCGTCGGGGTGATGTTAGGAACCTTCGTCGGGTCGGCGATCACCTACTTGATATTCCTGACCTACGGTTTCGGCGGCTCTGACTTTCCCAGCCCAGCGGCGCAGCTTTTTGGATTCTTGGTCACGAGCCTAGAGGGGCTTGGCGAGTTTCGGCTCCCTGGTCTAGACCAGTTCGGCGATGTGAGCCCCATCATTGCCTTCTCGTATCTTCTCAGCTATGCGATCTTTGGCTTCGTGGCAGGACGCGAGCTCAGCAAGAGAGGGATGAGCCCGATGAGCCTTGTCGTGGGGATACTTATCCCTCCTGCAACAGCGGTCGCCATGCTCGTCGGGGGAGCCATCGACTACAGAATGAAGAAGCGTCTTGACTACATCGACATTGCGCCGTGTGCGCCAGAAGACAGGCCCACTCAGACAAGGATCTATGAAATGAGCTACGATAGGACAAGTCGCATTCTCAGCGGCGTGGTCGCAGGGGAGGCCGTTGTCACAGTGGCATGGGTCATGCTTGATGCGTTCTTCACAGCATTCTAATCGCCATTCTTAACGTAGTCTGAGAACGTCTGGAGGAACTTGGGAAAATCATCCCTGTTCAGGCTTGCACCTGCGGCCGCAGGGTGGCCGCCCCCAGAGGCGCCGTCGAAGCTGACTAGAATGTCGTTTAGTGCGCGGTTCAGGTCCAGATCGGTTCTTCGCCTCCTTATGCTCATGTCCACCTCATCTTCTGATGACCTAGCACTGATTCCAATCTTTGAATTGGTAACATAGGCGGAGAACTTCGCGCTCTTACCACGGTATCCATTTACCGGCATGTCGAGTATGTAGCCAACTACACCCGTCTTCTTGGCGTTGCTCTGGACGTACCTGAACACCTCATGCTCGATTCTTGTGGCTTTCATCGCGAGGTCCACAATATCGTTCATTGAGCTCGGCTTTATCCCCAGCGTGAGCTGATGCACCAAGTCCTTCGACTCACTGCGGTAGTCAATCTCCTGCAGTGCTTGTACTAGGAGGCCTGCCTCAAGGTACAGCGTTCGCTTGTCGATATCGTCGAAGTGGAGTCGGGCAAAGGGCGTATCGTCGCAGTAGTCACCGATGGCCCCGTACAAGGCCAGCCGCACCGCATGCTCTGGGAGATCCTGCTCGAACTTCCTATAGACCAGTTCTGCGGCACAGGGACCAGACTCGTGAAATAGGTCGACCCGTCGCTCAAGCTGCTTGCGGTGTTCCTTGCTCATAGGATGATGGTCTGTCCAGAGGATGTCAGTGGATTCAGGAAAGCGATCGAGCGCTAGGAGGAGGTCGTCAAAGCGTCGTTCGTTAATCGCAATGTCACTGATGTGAACGAGACGTGGTCTGTCCTTGGCCACACGGAACAGGTCCTGGTGGACCTGAGAGGGACGTGTGAAGTAGAATTCAGATCCAGGATACTTGAGCAGTGCAATCGCTCCAGACGTGATTCCGTCAAGATCACCATGGCTAAGGACTACTTTGTCTGCCATCAGGAATCGACCCACTATGAACTTCCGTACGTCTCCTCAAGAGCCTTATCCCACTCGTCCTTTTCGGACTCATCAACGAATCTTCGCTTCCTGCGGGCCTTGGCACGCTCACGTCGAGCCCTTGCAGCTTCCCTTCTCTTGCGGTCGATTTCCCTCTTACGGGCCTTCTCAGCCTCTTTCTCTTCCTTTGTCAGCTTAGGCTTGTCTTCAACCTCTCGCTGTGATAGCCAGCTGATCACCATCGCGGCAAAGGGGAAGAGAAGAGCAACGGGAACAAGAAGGACTAGGACAATCTCTGGTTGAAGAATCTCAACGCTATCGAGAATACCAATAGGCAAGTCGAGTAGTACACTGAGAACGCCGGGACTCATTAGAATAAACGTGACCGTAACGACACTCAGGAACCGAATCACTGAGCCAATGAGCATGGAACCGATGACGTATCCGGAGGAGGGAGATGCGGCCTTGGCCGTGAGTTCGTCCTTGGCTCGCGAGTCAGTGTGAAGCAGGTCATCTACGAATATCTGAAGCCGCCGCACATCAGAGATGGCGTCAAGATTCTCGAGCGCATCCTTGGTGCCCACGACCTTGCGCTCTATCGCTTCGCGAAGGAAACTGAATGCAGTTGCACCCGCGGTTCGGCTCATTCCGGTGGTTCGGACCTTGTCACCTCTCTCTATGGCATCTTGCTTTCTTGTGGCCTGTCTCAATGCCAAGAGCTGTTTCTTTAGGGTTTCCTCTCTGTCTTCAACGGGCTTCCCAACGGAGTGACTATAGATCATCTGATAGCTCACCTCAAGGAAGGCGAAGGAAACAAGGGCCAGAATCTGTGCATTGCTTGCCAAGAAGGCCAAGAAGTCGGTGGGGAAGGGGTTCAGATCCGGTACGATGAGGGTGCGGAACGCCGCGATTATGATTATGGACTGCAGGGAGATGAAGGATCCACCAACGTACTTGTGGTCCATCTTCGTGATTGCTTGGAAAAAGAGAGCAATTCCGACACCGGCAAGAAGGAAGTAGAGGAATAGGAAGGTATTGGTCCAGAGGTCGCCAAGTACACTGCTGAAGTTCGCGCCGAACGAGGCCCAGACATCAGTGAGATTGGTCAGAGGACCTTCTACACCGTAGGGCTGCATATACCACGATCTTAGGACCACTGTGTTGTAAAGGCCTATTACAAGGTCATCTGGCACAACACCACCTGTGAAGACGCTAGCAAGACCACCTATCATATTCGTAATCATGAAGAAGACGAGAAGTGAGAGGAGCCTGAACACCGTGACCACAAAGGCATAGGGGGCGTCCCAATGCCATATGTCATTGACATCCAAGCTATAGTAGATCAAGTACGCCATTATGATGAAGAGTACAGTGGCGACAATGCGGAGAAGCCAAGTGACTGCTCTCAAAACATGGCCACCCCCCTCTGCTTTGCCTGTTCGTAGGTCTTTATGATGGTGGGGAGGAAGTCCTCCGGCCCCACGTTAACAACCGAGATGCCGAATCTGGCGAGTGCCCTGGCAATCTTCCTTCTTCGTTCCCAGAGCTCTTCAGACACAGCCTCAGCGAGCACCTTCTCCACAGGACCAAACTGGCCCACTGGTGCCTCGAACCAAGGCCCGAACGGGCTGATCACCATGGCTTTGTGGCCATTGGCAACAAGCGTCTTCATTGCATTCAGAAGCGGTGCGGGACTCTCTTCAAGGTCCGTCATCCAGATGACGAGCGAGCGTTTCTTGACCTTCTCCACAACATGCGAGATAGCGGTCTCGTAGTCGCTCCAGCCGCCAGGTTCAGCAGCTGCGAGGACCTCAAGGACGTCGTACATGTGATTCATGGTGGTCTGTGGAGGAACGAACCCGTGGACCATGTCACTGAACACACAGGTACCAACAAGGTCCTTTCTCTCAAGTCCAAGGTGAGTTAGGAGCACAGCAGCTCTGATGGCATATTCGAGTTTCGTGTTCTCCGGGTAACCGTTTCCCATGCTACCACTTGTGTCTACCATGCAGACTACGCTGACATTCTTCTCCATCTCGAACTGCTTAATCACCATGTCTCCACGTTTGGCGCTGGTCTTCCAGTCTATGAGCCTGAATTCATCGCCGGGGACGTAGTCTCGGAACCCAGCGAAGTCCGCACCCATTCCAACCGTCTTGGTTCTGTGGGCACCGAACATGAGGCCCAGCTGTCGCTGCTTCCCGAGCGCCTCCATCCTTCGGACATCTTTCCAAGTAGGATACACCAGGACTTCGGTCTGCTCCTTGAGGGTACGCTTGTAGTAGTGCAGACCAAGGCGATCACGCATGACGACCTCAGTGGGTCCCAGGTAGTATCGCCCCCGCATTCGGGCTTGGAGTATGTAGGAGAACGTGATGCTGCTGCCTGGCTCAATCCTCGACGCGATGAAGTTCTCACCTATGGCCAGAATCCATGTTTCCGGGTATTGATCATGAACTTCGATGAAATCGAAGTGTCTTCGAGAGGCATTTCGTATGGTCACCCTGACACGCAGGAAGTCACCCGAGAAGACCTTCACCTTGTCGATCTGTCTGTCGACTTCGATGCCTGCAAGATTGGCTGTGACTGCAAAGAGAGGCAGTGT
Organism: Candidatus Thorarchaeota archaeon; assembly: GCA_016839445.1. Lineage (GTDB taxonomy): Archaea > Asgardarchaeota > Thorarchaeia > Thorarchaeales > Thorarchaeaceae > SMTZ1-45. Next base: position 15,162 of record JAEOUG010000104.1, on the reverse strand, counting down.
AACGACGAGTCCAATGACTAGGTACACACCAAGAAGCACGAGGTAGAAGTTGATGAAAGAGAATCCACTTGTCAGTAGGAGGACTCCCGCAAACACCACCACAAAGCCTCTCTGCGTAATCACTTTGCGTCTTCTCCAGTAACTAGGTTCTCACGCTCAGTGGGGACAGTCTACTTCGCCCAGTATCTTCGAGACAACTCTCTCAACCGTCAACCCTTCCAGCTCAGCCTCGGGCTTCAGCACAAGCCGATGATTGAGAGCCTGAACCGAGAGGCGACGTACATCCTCTGGGACAACATAGTCCCGTCCATGCATGGCAGCCCGTGCCTTCGAAGCGTTCATCAGGACCAGTGAGGCTCGCGGTGAACCTCCCAAGAGAATCTGTGGATCGTTCCTTGTTCGGATGACGATGTCTCGAATGTAGTTGATTATGTCTTCCTCGATGAACACGGTCCGGCAGGTGTTCTGCATCTTGACCATGGTTGTGGGATCCGCCAGGACTCTCAGGTCTGATGCCTCGCCGAGGTGCTTTCTTCGGATAACCTCGGCCTCTTCATCCCCGGTCGGGTAGTCCAGAATGAGCCTGAACATGAATCTGTCAAGCTGCGCCTCGGGCAGTGGGTAGGTACCCTCCTGCTCCACCGGGTTCTGAGTGGAGATGATGAGGAAGGGTTGCGGAAGCTTCCTAGTTACGCCTTCGATGGAGACCTGTCGCTCTTCCATGACCTCGAGCAGGGCGCTCTGAGACTTGGGAGGACATCGGTTTATCTCGTCAGCTAGAACGAGATTCGCGAAGACCGGGCCCTTCCGGAACCAGAACTCTCCTGTTCTCTGATTGAAGACATTGCTCCCGAGCAGGTCGGCGGGTAGTGTGTCAACGGTGAGCTGGATTCGCTTGAACGCGCACCCCAGTATTGACGCAAAGGTCCTCGCCATGTATGTCTTTGCCAGACCGGGAACACCTTCTAGAATGACATGCCCGTTTGATAGCATAGCTATCAGGACATTAGACAGGATCTCGTTCTTACCTACGATGATCCGGTTGCACTCCTGAATGATCTCGGTTGTAAGGTTCTTCACCTCATCAATCGTCATCATTGCAGTGGTGTCCACGATTGGGGTTTCATTGGATTCTTCTGTGGTCAATTATCTTCTACCTCCATTAGTCTACCAAATGTCGCTGAATATTCCTCATGAAGAAGAAGAGCTCCATCATTTCGCTCTCCTTGATTCTGATACTCGGATTGGAGGAAATCTCCTCTATCCGGTCGATTGTCCTGTAGAACTCTGCTTCACTGAGCTTGGAGTCCTTGTAACGCATAAGATCCCACACCCTGCGCGGATCGAAGTCAGTCCACTGCATCTTCTTGCGCAGTCCTCTTCTGAGCTTTCGATACAGCATCTTCACGACTCTGGTGTAGTTGCCTTCTGTTCTGTAGTACGTCATCCGTTCGCCGAAGTATGTCTGGCCTCTTCGGAGAAACACGTCTGAAACGCTCTTGACCTCCGGCTTCTTCAACTCGGGCAGGTACTTCTTGATGCCCACGGCAGTGAAGACAGGATAGAGTGCGGAGAGATAGGGGAGTGAGGAGAGCCAGAGCGCACGGCCAAGGTATAGTCCGAAGAAGAACTCGCTGGATGCGGGAGGCACTGCCAGAAGCTCCTCGCAGAAGATGACAGGTACTTCAGTATCTCCTTTTGACAGCCACTCAATGACGTTTGCCCCAAACTGCCTGTTGCCGGAGAACCTTCTCCACATGTCATTGATGAATATGCTCGGGTCGCTGGTCGCTACGAGACGTCCACCGTTCGGAATCTGCTCAGATGAGAAGTCTAGCGCTCCCGCAACGGGAAGACTGCCGTTCCATTCGTACGGGTCGGGAGCTGGTGTATCGTCATTGATATCGGTCTCACACCAAGTCCGAGGTGTAGTCCATGCAAAGCCATTCAGGCCCACCAGGCAGTATGGATTGATTGCCGAAGCATAGTTCAAGTGAAGCTCAGATACTCCTTGTGTGAGTATTGCCCCGGGACCTGACACACTGTGGAAGTCCCTGATTATCGGAAGACGCGGCTCCTTTGCGGGGTCATACGAATCCAAGTCGAAGATCACGCCGCCTGTGTAGGATAGGAGTCCAGAAATGTTGCCAGGTAGCTGTCCTCCTAGGAGACTTGTCATGAGGTAGTTGAGAACAGCAAATGAGCTGTTTGCGGTGCCAAAGTCGTCCGCGATCAACACCCCGCCTCCTGCCAAGAGATGGCTGTACACGACGAGTGTGACATCGAGACTGAAATCACGCACAGGACCCATGATGACAAGCACTGCAGAGCCGTTGTACCGAGAGACAACGCTCATTGAGGCTTGAATAGAGAGGACGTCCCTGTTGTCCTCAATGCTGCTTCTGAACTGGCTGAGACCGTTGTATTCGTCGTTGTAGATGGAGAAATCCTGACTGTATGTGGGCTCCGCTCCGATGAGCGTATACCAACCCAGCACTGCCACTGGGGTCCAGGTGAGGACAAAGAGGATGATTTGCAGGACTTCCTTCCATCCCATTAGCATCACATCTAGACTTTCTCAACGGGTGCACTCGAGTCAATTCGAGGATAGAGGTCAGTGAATATCCTGACTGCTTCCTCGTAACGCTCCCTTGTCATCTCATGATGAGAGAACCGGGCCTCTTCGTATGTCTGCACAAATGTTTCTACAGAGCCAGCATCCAACGGGATTGCCTCTAGCACACGATCAAGGTACTCGCGAGCGGTCTCTGAATGGACCCTTTGGGATCCCATCTTGGCACCGCACATCTGCTCAAAGGTACGATACGCCAACGTGATTGATGCACCATACTTCCCAGCGTCTGCGAGTTTCTTGATGTTCCGCAGCTTGGTTGGGATATCCACTGAACTACGGGATATCACAGTTGTGCGGAACATGCCTTTGACGATGTATAGGTATGCTAGAACGGCCACGATAGCGCCGGCCAGTAGAATACCTGCGATTAGCAAATCTGTTCCTTGCAATGGACTACCACCTTGTGTTTGAATTTGGATTGTGAACGTATCTGATGAAATTCCTGCGACCTGTGATGATGTGAGCGTGATAGAATAAGTGATTATTGTGCCCGAAGGATACCCATCGAGTCTGTAGGATACGGCACCTGCACTATCTGTTATCTCAGTGGAAACAACGGTCCCATTGATCACTATCTCTGCATTCCTGCCAACTATCGCATTACCCGCCGTATCCTCTAGCTGCACTTCTATGTAGAACACCTGGTCGGGGTCTATCCTACTTGGTGTGTTTCGAATGAATACGACATCAGTGAAGACATGGATAGAGTCGACAGTTGAGTCGGAATCGGAGCGGATATAGAGACCGCCCGCTGGTGTGAACTCCCCGCTGATCAAGAACGTCCCGTCGCCCTCACTCCAAGAGGCAGGAACGGTCACCTGAATAATCATGCCAGAAGCATCAGACAGGAGATAGGTGCCTACAACTGCAGTCCCTATCATGATGAGAATCTGGGAGTCGTGTAACGGGACTCCATCACCGTCATAGAGCTCGACATACACTGGGACTGATTCGCCAGCCAGAATAGCTGCAGGCGTCACCTGCAGGTCCAGGTCAGAAATGACGAAAACCTCAATTGTCCAGACAATCGGCGTGTTCTGCTGGTCGTGGAAGGGCGAAACCACAATGACGGTCAGCGTATGTGTTCCTCGAGGCCAGTAGGAAGGAATCGTGAAGTCAATCGAGTATGTTCCGTCAGATTCTGTGACTCCTGTGACTCCAGTAGGTAATACGCCCCAGAGGACCTCGATAGTAGCACCTGACACCCTGGTGAGTACATCGTTCTCAACATAGCCACTAAGCGTGACGATGTCACCCCGCGTGAAATCGTTAGGAGAGGGCTCGCTACTCAGAACCAGTGTGACATACTCGAGGACAAGTACATCAGGCAGAATCTCCGTAGAAGGAGCGAATGCCGCCGATGGAACAACGAAATCGACGTACCCGGAGATATATCCCAAGTCATTGCCATACAGAATGTCATAGTCATAGCTGTAGGCGCCACTAACTGGATCACTAATCGTCAGAGAAGTAATGAACAGGTCATTCCACCAGATTTCCACCTCGTAACCGACCATGGGAGTCCCGTTAGCGAACTGAAGAGTCCCAAAGAACGTGATACTCTCACCGAGATACGCTGTCCCCACACTAACATCTGCAGTCAGCACTACAGAGTAGACTGCCACGGTGACAGTCGCCACAGGAGAGTCACTTGAAGTTGCGAAGCCCGCCGGGGCGATGTAGCCCCAGACGTCCAGATCTCCGAGAGGCATGGTTCCTGGAATGGGCTCGAGAATGCTGAAGCGCCCGCTGGAGTCCGTTAGTACCGTGCGAACATAGCTACTTGCGCCGAAGTAGTCGCCCCAATAGATTTCTACTGGTGAATTGGCAAAGATGGTACCATTGTCCCACTGGACTATCCCAGTGATGTTGAGGGAGTATGTTCGGTAGACAACTCCCGGTGTCGCGGAGAACCAGATCCAGGTGTAGCCAGGTGCGACAATCTCAAACTGGGGAACGGGTGCCTGCGAGTCTGCTATCCAGCGATACGAAGAGACGAAACGTACCTCCAAGTCGTAGAATCCTAGGCCCTGCCCTCCGGGGATGGTCCAGTAGAGAGCGAATGTTCCGTCAGGAGCGGTCACCGTTGTGTTCAGGTACGTACTCAGATGCCATAGTTCAACGGTCACTCCACCGTAGGGAATGCCTGACGGTGTGTATTGAAGCGTTCCTGTGACAACGACGGTCTCGGTCAGCCTATACACTGCAAGCGGTATGTTCACACCCACGAGCTGCGTCTGCCACTGGTCTAACGTGAGAGTCTGTGGAAGGGTCTGGTTCGGGCCCAGGTATGCAGTTCCGGGAAAGACTGCGTAGATCTGGATCCCAGAGCGGACTGTGTCATTGTCCATTCCAGAGTAGTAGAAGTCCGCATGTCCTGTCCCGTCAGTGGTCACAATACCCAAGAAACGGACAGTTCCATTGTTCCAGTATAAGCTCACGTTCGTGTTTGCGATAGCGGTTCCATTGATATCCATGTATAGGTAGACGTGGATGGCCACTGTCTCGTTCTGCAAGACTGGATTCGGAAACACGGTGATCTCCAGATTGGACTGGTATCGGATCCTGTCAACATCAAAGAAGGCGGCCACATCGTTGTTCAGGGGATCTGAAGCCCAGTGAACGCAGGCGAAACTGACCGTTCCCTCCTGCGGGCCAACGAAGGGTACTGTGAAGTTGAACCATCCTGAGCTATCCGTTGTTGTGAACCAGAGATACTCGTAGAAGCCTGAGGTTGCGTTAAACCACCAGAGTTCCACGTCCTCTCCGGGGAGAGGCGGATAGCCACCAAGATATCTGAGATACCCCTGAATGAACAGGTTCTCGTCGACGTAGATCTGCGTCGGCACCACCATAGTAAGCTCTAACTCGTACAGCTGCAGCGTGAGCGAAGGCAAAAGGATGGCCGAGGCATCCTCGACGAGCGGTGAACCAGAGATGAAGTATACCTCAACGTCCACAGTCCCTGTGGCATCGTTGGTCGTGAGATTGTAGAGGAAGAGGTAATTGCCAAGAGCATCGGTCTTCTTCTCAAAGATGTAGGTCCCGGTGGCATTGATCCAGTGTATGTAGACTGTCTCTCCCTGGAGGGGAGTGCCGTTAGAAAAGGCAAGATTGCCCGTGATGATGACCGTCTCGTTCAGGTAGTAGTGTGTGTCATCGGAGATCACACTCAGGAGAGTCCCTGTTGCCTCTACAGTGACCGGCTCGTGAATTGACTCGCCGTTTTCAACATTGATGTAGGGCGATGTGTAGTTCGCCCAGAAGTGGATGACTTCGGTGTCTTGGTAGATTGGGATTGTATAGTAGTAGATGTATCCCCCAGTGGAGTTTGTCACACGATTGGTGAGATTGTAGACCCCTGTGCCATTCTGCATCCATATTGTCACCGTCTCGAACTGGAGTGGAAGCCCTCCAGCCTCTGGAACCGTGACTGTCCCCTGGATGGTCAGTGTCTGCAGCAGTAGTACGGGGTCAGGATCAGCGAAGATCGTTATGTCCACGTCATAGCCTTTGACCGTGGTTGTCCGGTGTATTGACTCGGAGTCGGATAGTCCGGGTATTGGAGATGTGAAGTTCGCCCAGTAGTCTACATCACCTTTGTAGGGAGAGAGGATTTGATAATCAAGGTAGTACGAGCCATTGGGCGCAGTCAGTACGGGGCCCAGATTCACCACATGCGTCCCGTTGTCCCACCAGATGTCTATCCACTGGCCTCCTATTCCTGAACCGTTTGAAACATGAGTCAGGTAGCCCTGAAACCTTACAGTCCATCCAATGATAATCGGGTCCGGGAGAGGATCCAGAGTGAGCGCAGAGCCTCCTGCCCCTACATCAAGAGGAACTTCGATGCTCCAGTTCCCTACGATGTATGGGTAGCTGGATGTCCAATTGGCCCTTATGAAGTAGGTTCCGTCGGGCTGTGTCACAGGAATCACGTAGTTCCATGTGAAGCCGCCAGTGACGTTCAGTGATCTTGTGGAATTCGCCTGAGAACCGAAGAAGACACCAGCGAAATCTGGTATGGGCAAAAGAGACCCATTCAGGAGATAGACTCGTCCCTCATAGTGTATATTGGCACCGGGATACGCCGGACTAGGCGTCACATAGAGGTCGAACCCCACTCGACCCCAGACCGTGACTGTTGAGTTGTCCTGAGACCTGGCGGGCAGAAGACGTGGTATGCCGTCGTCGAAGTCACCTAGATACCATGACCAGACCTCGTGCGGACCCACGCTCATTGATGCGTGGTCCATGGGATCAACATAGATGTCATAGGAGTAGAATCCATACTCGTCGATTGTGGCGTTTCCCATGAAGGTGTTGTCCCACATAATTCGGATCTGGTCGTTCCCATACTTGGAGCCATTGACTGGGTTGCCACCCACCGTCATGCGCCCGTACACGTGAACCATGTCTTCCCAATACGCCTTGTAGGTGTCTATTCCTTGGCTCACATTGACGTCAGTTGTGCCGCTGACAACGAAATCGTCTGGAGCGGCCTGCAAGTCATCATAGGAAGGCACAGGTTGACCCACAGCATAGATAGCTGTGTAATTGGTGACCTGCAGCGTGGGCGCAAACCATGTCGCAGAGATGATGTGGAAGTCAACAGTTGCATTGGACGGGAACACATAGCTCACATTTGCTATGGGCTCAAAGGGGGCCTGCCCAAGTGAAGCAGAACCGATGTACTGTGTATCAGTCTCATCAAAGAAGAAGAGGGTCTCGGGAGTGGTTATTCTCGACCCCTCAACTGATATCTGCGCGCTGATCTCGAAGAGACTGCCTATCTGAGCGTAGTACAAGCCGTTGGTGGGATAGACCAGAAGCTCCACATCTGGTATCGGGTAATTGATGGGGTCCTCAGACCCTCCAAACTCGGGAGTGAGAGGGGCAGGAATCACCTGAATCCATTCGCCGCCACTGCCATCAGACATGGGAATGAACACTTCGGCCCAGTAGGTCATGTGCCTGACCATTATCGTCCTGAAGTCCTCAATCGGATCAGGTTCACCGATGGCATAGCCCTTGACGAGCCGAGCTGGAACGCCGAGTTCGCGCATGAAGACACAGTATGCGGTGGCGAAGTCCAGCGGGAGGCCCTGTCCTTGTTCTAGGAACCAGTCAGTCACCTCTTGCGTTCCTGGCCGGTTCTGAAGGGCAGTTGGATCTATGACAAGATCGAACGTGTTCCTGAAGTAGAACTGAACTGAGAGCGCCTTTTCGTAGGCATCATTACCAACATCCTGGAACTGGCTGATGTTGTCCAGAACTCGAGTTGTCAGAGCGGGGGTCTGTGTGTAGACTGCGAGGCTTCCGGGAGCGAAACTGCCTGGCAGAGCATGAGACTCCACATTCACCAGGTCCTGAATCTCGTATGATAGTTCAAAGCTCATGACGACCTCTTCGCCAGTTGTCCCCTGTATCAGGGGACTAAAGAGGAGAGTCCCATAACGGTCCGTCCTTAATGTGTAGCTCAGCAAACGAGATGGACTATCGAGCACAAGGGTATCGTCTACAACGCTCCAAGTCCTGAAGGAGTCCTGAATGACCCGAATGGATGGGTGTATAGTGGGAAGCTCCATCTCACCTACCGACGCGCCGGCGGTGGCTGTGAAGAAGATGTCGTAGATCTCATTTGGGGCGGCTGCGGCAGGTATCAGCTCCTCAACAGAGAGGTCATAGGGTGAGACCGTGGTCTTTCCCCAGCTGGACCCATCGTAGTAATCATACGAGCCTGCTCGCCACAACTGTGCCGGGTCTCTGGGAATCACTATGAAGACTGGGTCGTCCAGCCGGTCGATCAAGTCATCGGGGAGCGTCTGATTCACTGGCACTGTAGTGTAGTTCACATCTTGAAACCAGTTCGTTCTGCCGCCAGCGAAATCGTGAGTGTAGGGCCAATAGTCGATCGTGTCATACTCGAAGTGAGGTGGATAAGCCCGAACTGCCCCGAACTGTATCAAGCCGAAGCCTACAACGGCCCAGATGATGCTTGCAGTAATGAAGATTGTACTGATTATAGTGGCAATGCTCATCCTGCGTTTGGCAGTGCTATCTGATGCGCTCACCTGAGTATCCTCGCTTTCACCCAAGTCGTGTTCGGCAGTGGCAGTGACCTAGCTTGGAGTGCGGTTCCACCCTCAGACCACCTTTTCTTTGAATTAAAGGGTTTCTTGGATGGAGAGCGACTAAATATCGAAAGGACACCAAAGAGGTATTAAGCTGCATCAAACCAGACGAGGCTATGGACTCGATAGAGGAGCGTCTGTTCCAGCTAGTGCAGGCCTCAGTAGATGACCTCATGAGAGGAGCCCATGCACTTGACCACACCAAGAGGGTACTGGCAATCTGCGTGGAGCTAGGAACCGAACTAGGAGCGAACCTCCGAGTCCTTCGAGCGGCCGCAATTCTTCACGATATCGGGAGATCAAGGGAGGCCGAGACTGGCATCTCTCATGCGATTCTGTCTGGGGAGATGAGTCGCGACGTTCTTGCCCAACAGGAGTATTCACAGGATGAGATTCAGCACGTAGTAGATGTGATTCGAACCCATAGATTCAGCGAAGGATTGGAGCCCACATCCATTGAGGGGAAGATCCTGAGCGATGCAGACAATCTCGATGCAATCGGGGCTGTCGGCGTGTACAGAAGCATAGCCTACACTACACATGAGGGCCAAGGACTCCAAGAATTCCTAGAACATGCGGACGAGAAGCTTCTGAAACTCAGAGATTTGATGTATACTGAGCCAGCAAAGAGGTTAGCGGCAGAACGTCATGAATTCCTAGAGTCATTTGTCGAAAGACTGCGACAGGAACTAAGGCCGGACAGCACTATTTTCCACTGAGGTACAACTCGAGATAGGACTCCCTGACAGAGTCCTCTGGGGAGAAGCCGAGTTCTCTGACAAGGGAGAGCAGTTCCTCTCGTGCTCTGACCATTTCGTCTTTGCCAGTGGCTATCACTTCGAACTCGATGAAAGAGCCGACTCCCTTCACATCATCCATGCTTATCGTTGTTTCATCGATGCGCAGGAATCTCCGACGCTTCACGACGGTGGCGACCTCCCTGAATCCGATGCTCAACAGAATTTCGGTCATCTTCACTGGGTCGTCGACGCCCACAGAGTACTCCACTCTCGTCTTCGTCTTTGAGTCGACCTTGGGGCCCTTGTATGTTAGTTCCACCAGAGGATGAGCTGAAGCAGCCACATGATCGCTTTCTATGATCCGCGACCGAATCCTAACGGCCTCATCAGTTTCCTCGAAGGACCTGCACGGATGGTTGAAGTAGACATCCGACTGAACTTCAGAGTTGAGTGACTCTGCACCCATCTTGAGCAATGTCGCCTCGGCCAACACAAGATCTGACGCGCGAAGCTTGAGTTCTACTTCAAAGGTCTCCGACAATGTTCTCACCACACTAGAACTGGTTCTCTTGATGAGCCATAACCCAAATAACAGCTACCCCTTCTCATCTACTGGCTGGTGTGGCCATGTCGAAGTACACTCAGATCAAATGTGCGAAGTGCGGGAAGGTCTACACAGAAGGCGATGTTCCGGCCAATGATGGCTGTGGAGGCCGAATCGACTTCGAGTTAGACCTGGAGATGCTGAAGGAGCACATCACAAGAGATGCACTAGAGAGGAGAGGTGGGGGACTATGGAAGTACTTCGAGTTCATGCCACTCCAAAGCAGAGAGCACATCGTCACTCTGGGAGAAGGAAATACTCCAATCATAAGGAGTAGTCGCCTTGCAGAGGCATGGAATCTCACTCATCTCGTGCTCAAGAACGAAACTGTCAATCCATCAGGCTCCTTCAAGGACAGACCAATCTGTGTCGGCGTCAGCAGAGCCTATGAAGACGGGGTCAAGACAGTCTCTGCGGCATCATCGGGCAATGCAGCGGCGGCGATGTCCACATATGCGGCTCGGGCAGGCTTGCAGGCGGTTGTGTTTGTCCCCGAATCTGCTCCAGCGGGAAAGCTGATACACCTCAGGGCTCTTGGTGCAAAGGTCTTTCGCGTGAAGAAAGTCACTGAGGGAGTGGACCCTACGACAACGCTCCTCAAGGCAGCATGTGACGAGTTTGGGTGGACTCCCACCCCATCGTTCGGGCCGTTCAATTGCTTTCAGTTCGAGGGCACCAAGTCGATGGGCTATGAGATTGCGGAGCAGTGCAACTGGGACCCTCCGGACTGGATTCTCTTTCCTACAGGAAGCGGTGGGCTCATGGCAGGGACTATGAAAGGACTGTGGGAGCTCCGGGAGATGGGGCTGATTGACGAGATACCTCGCCCAGTAGTGGTGCAACCTGAAGGCTGCCCTCCCATTGTGCGCGCCTTCAAAGAGGGCCAGAATCCGCGGGACATCAAACCATGGGATTCAAACACAACAGTGGCAGGTGGTCTAGCAGACCCCTTCCCGTGGGATGGAGATGCGGCACTCAGATTCCTCAGTCTAGCAAACGGAGAGGCAGTCTCAGTCCCCGATGATGACATCGAGAAGGCCTTGGTCGACCTCGGGAGACTAGAGGGGGTATTTGCCGAACCTAGTGGCGTAGCAGCTCTTGCGGGGCTGAAGACACTTGTGGAAGACGGAGTCATCGACAGAGGGGATCACGTCTTGGTGCCAGTCACTGGATCAGGCTTCAAGGACCTCTCGACTCCGGACAGACTGACTCCGCAGGTGCCTGTCATCTATCCTGATACAAAAGAACTGAGGGCAGGACTAGAAGCATACGGAGCGTGAAGTGATGAAGATGGAAGACCACCATGCGAACATGAGAGCAGCCATCGAAGAGGCCAGGATCGGCCTAGAAGAGGGAGGCATTCCGATAGGCTCAGTACTTGTCATAGACGGGCAGATTGTGGGCAGAGGCCACAATCGTAGGGTACAGAAAGGCAGCGCCGTCCTGCATGCAGAGATGGACTGCCTAGAGAATGCAGGGAGAATGACTGCCAGAGATTACAGACGTTCCACGATCTACAGCACACTCTCCCCCTGCGACATGTGTAGTGGAGCCATCCTCCTCTACGGAATCCCCAGAGTTGTCGTTGGAGAGAACAAGACCTTCCAAGGACCTGAAGAGTACCTGAGAACGAGAGGTGTTGAACTGGTCATCCTCGATGATGATGACTGCAAGGACATGATGGACGGATTCATCCAGGCGAACCCAGATCTCTGGAATGAGGACATTGGTGAGTGAAGAAAGTGTCCAAGATACTGCGAGAGAAGGCGAAGGTCATCGCGAAGGAGCACGGGTACCTCCAATACATGATAGAGAGGTATCTCTCTCTCTGGGGAGAGGAGGAAACACTACGCTTCATTGAGGCGTGTGATCAACCCCTCAGGACCGCAATCAGGATGAACACACTCAAGCACCCGACGGAAGGAACAGTGAAGAAGATCTCCAGCAAGGGCGTTGACCTGGAGAAGATACCGTGGCTTGAAGATGGATTCTATGCTGACTTCCATGGTTACTCACCTGGAGCTCTTCTCGAACACATGCTCGGGTTCTACTACGTGCAGGGTGTGCCATCCATGACTGCTGTCGCTGTGTTGAATCCCGAACCAGGTGATGTTGTCGTGGATATGGCCGCAGCACCGGGAGGAAAGACAACACATCTCTCTCAGTTGATGCAGAATCAGGGCACCTTGATAGCTCTAGAGCAAGACAGGCTTCGAATGGGGAGCCTCACAAGCAACATCATGCGTTGCGGAGTTGAGAACGCAATCGTCTTCCGTGGCGATGCGAAGAAGCTTGAAGAGCTCGACTTCCAGATAGACAAGATCCTATTGGATGCCCCGTGCTCCGGGGAGGGACTGATTCCTCTCGACCCCACGAGGAAGACAAGCAAGACCATGGCAGACATTAGATTCTGTGCTACAGTTGAGAATGAGCTTCTTGATGCCGCTGTTCGAGCACTCAGACCAGGCGGTGAAATGGTCTACTCAACCTGCACCATCGCACCAGAAGAGAACGAGTATGTCGTTGACGACATGCTGACGAGACATCCCGGGCTCCGGGTTGCCCCGATAAGCTTGGAGTTTGGCACGCCAGGGTACTCCTCACCCTACGGTGTCAGTATGCATGAGTCCCTCTCTCTAGCCAGGCGCTTCTTACCTCATCTTCACGGGACAGAGGGCTTCTTCATCTGCAGATTAGTGAAGGAGGATCGTGCATGATTCCTAAGCTTGTTGAACCGGTCGAGTGGCAAACTCTCGCAGAGGAGATCGACCGTGAATTCGGGGAGGGAATCTCAAAGGCAGTCTTGGGAAGCAAACAGCCACTGTACATGGTCGAAGGAGAAACGAAGCGGCTGTACCTTGTTCCGCCCGAATGGATAGAGACTCTCTTCCTCAACGGCGAGCCAAGAAAGACATCCTTCAGTCCTAGATTCCTTGGCAAGGAAGTTGGAACCTTCCTCAGAGGGCACCTACGTCTGGGTCTTCATGTTCTCCCGGAGATCTTAGGGATGACTCAGAACCTGCTGAAGGTCACAGTCAAAGCAGGAGAGGCCTTCACGTATGGAAGAAGCATTCTCAAAGAGGGTGTCGTTGATATTGAGCCAAGCCTCGAGCGTGGGGAAAGAGTCCTTGTACAGGGGAAAGACGGCTACTGCCTGGGCCTAGCCGCTCTCAGCATAGATGCAGCAAAGATTGGCAGACTTGCCCCAGAGAAGCTCGTGGCGAAGAACCTGACGGATATTGGCTGGTACATCCGCCGGCTAGGTTAGACGAACATGTCACTGGGACTATCCGATGACTCGATTGACTTCCTCATCTTCTCGAGCCGCTCTATCTCTCGTGACTCCTCTAACAGCTGCTCTACGTTTGCCTCCACACCATAGACCTCGTTGATCTTCTCCAGCATGTCTGCGGCGGAACGAGGATCTGGTCTGCCACGTGTGGCATAGGTAAGAAGCCCAACGGCAGGTTGGGAGAGCATCTCGAGCTCGGCAAGGAGGAGAGCCAGAGGCCCTGCTACAAAGAGACCCTCTTCGAGTAGGGGCACAGACCACTTCTCCATATCGTCACCGTAGGCAGAAGTAGGAACTGCACGCATCTTCTCTTCGTCTTCCTTGAAGCTGGCATCCAGACCTCCCAGAAGCAGAGTCTCCTTGAAGCCATTCTGTGCAATCCAGTTCGCAAGTCGATCTATGAAGCTCCACTGCTCTGATTGATGTGGCTGGAATCTGGGAACCAGGAAGACCATGCTCTTCTCTTCATAGGAGAATATCTCAAACGGCAAGACGAGCTTCTCGTTCTCCATTGATACGAATAGCGGTAGCATATCGCTCTTGATGAAGCCAACACGCTCTGCGTTAAGGGTGCGCGTTAGGTGAGCTGTGCTCAGGAATCCAACCTCGCCCAAGCCATGGAACCCACATATGAACGTGGAACCCGGCTTAATCTTGAAGCCCTTCTTCAATACTATCTGGAACTTCGAATCGGTCGTTGCAACGAAAGCCATGATGCTTCATGCCTCAATCTGAGAGGTCACTATGACTCTCACTTCGTCAGTATTTCCAACAGGAGGCACTGCGCTTTTGAGGCTTTGTATGTGCCAGCATATCATAGGGTAGAGCAGTCTTGCCCTATCGTTTTTTGGAAAGCACGGGCGGAAATATGCCCAAGCACACACAAAACTAATAGGATATTATACTATTTCCTCATAGTACCACATGCGCATCTGAAAGACGGAGTGGGACCCTTTGAGTACGCTTGATGACTTGGAGTTCTATCAAGTGGCGCCACCGCTACTGGAGGTCCTGAGAAGACAGGGGATAGACCGCCTGTCGAAGTTCCAGATGGATGCGGTAAAGACCGGGCTCACTAGGGGCACAAGCCAGATACTTGTGACGTATGATTCAGATGAGGCTTACGAGATTGCTGAGATAGCGGTCATCAACCGAGTGGCCAAGGACTTCAAGGCCAGGGCCGTGGTGCTGTGCCCGAACCCATACCAAGTCGAACGGAGACTCAAGTCCATTGGGGCCAAGTGCAGCAGGCTCAATATTCCAGTGACAGAGATAAGCAAGAGGAGAATGGCACTTCATGCTAGTCAGCCGTTGGGAAGAGTGGTAGTAGCCACTTACACCGCCTTTGACTTGGCTTCACGACTGAACCCAGAGATCAGGGCGGATGTGAAGTGCGTCCTCATAGACAGACTGGATCTCATTGGACAACCTGACATAGGTGCCCGCCTGGAGACTAGTCTGGTGTCCTTGATTGGCAAGACTGACCTCCAGTATATCGGAATCTGTCCCCCACTCGCCAATGTTCAAGACCTCAGCAAGTGGCTATCAGCAAGAGAGGTTCATGACAAGAAGCAGGATATCAACCGAGTCTTCGGAGTGAAGGCATTCGAAGACCAAGATGATTCACTAGCAGACCTCACTGAGTTTGTCCATGCACGTCGTGGACAGACTATGGTCATGTGTTCGAATCGGCCAATGGCAGAGCGGCTCGCAGAGAAGCTTGTTGGGATTGTCGACCCTGAGAGCACTGCGGTCCT
>JAEOUG010000103.1 GCA_016839445.1 Candidatus Thorarchaeota archaeon | reverse complement strand
TGCGGAATGAACCTGTCTGCGAGGTGAACGAACAGGCCGCCAAGTCCGAACCCGAGCGCTACAACTGTGAGAACATCATACCAGTTCACTATGATAGGGTCCTCAAGAGCAGGCACTAGTAGACTGAACGAGGAAGCGGCAAGCATGACCCCTGCTGCCAAGGCCAGCATTATGTCCAAGGTTCTCCTGCTGAAATCCTTCTTGATGAAGATGGGCAGTGCACCCGCCCCCGTCGCCAATCCAGCAATAAGACTGGCAACAGCACCAAGCGTGATCGGGTCACTGATTGTCTGCATATCTCTCAGTGTTCTGCCAAGCAACACATAAACGAGCTGGAAGGGTTGTTAGAACACGTGTTCCAAGAATACGATTGCGGTGTACAGAGTGAGAGGACAAAGAAAGAAACGAAAAGAAGTGGGGGTGTGGTGGGTTGACCTAGGAAGTGGTAGAGCGTTCAGAATGTGCCTCTGTTACTTGATCCTCAACCAATTGCCTCCTATTGGTTCAACATCAACTCTCCATCCCTTTTCTCCCCTTATTAGCCCCTACAATAATCGAACCCGCCGCCAGAAGGGGGCGTCACTACATTGCCTGTCAATCTAGTAGTCTGTAGAAGTGGTCAAGAGGGAACGTATTCGTCACACGCAGAAGATGAATCCCATCGGTGACGCCCTCCAGATTCTCATCGGCATCCTCCGAGTCCAGACCCTGCGTAATCCTTTCCTCATACCTGTACTGATGATAGAAGATCTGAACAAACCATCTAGTCCTCAGAATCAGATGCAGCCAGCGGAGTTCTTCTCGCCGGATGGGTGCAGTCGTGAGATAGCTGCTCATGAACGTACGATATTGCTCAGTCCTGTCAGGCCTAGTCAACTCGCAGTACATCATCATCGAAGCAATGTCGAGGAGCAGATAGCTGAAGTGAGCTGCATTGAAGTCCATTATCCCAGTGAGCTCTCCATTCTGGAAGAAGAAATCCTTGGGGCCGATATCTCCATGGATGACGCCGCTTGTCAGTTCATCTTCAGGGACTCGTTCGATTTCCTCCCTCCACCGAGTATATTCTGCTCTCACGTACTCATCATCAGGCATGTACTTCGCTCCAGCGCCGTGCACGTAGGAGATGTGTCCCCCGCCTCCTCCTGCCTCCTTGCTCATTGCGTCTTTGGTCATTGTGAGGAGGACTCTGTGGAGCTGTCCAAGCTGACCGCCGTAGAAGGGAAGGAGGGGGTCAACTGCTTCTAGGGGCTCGTAGATGTCTGCACCAGGAATGAAGGTCTGGACTACAAATAGGCCGTCCTCCCTGGAGTAAGTGAGCTCGCCACCACTGGTCCGTGCAGGTTTTGGCGTCTTGATCCCATGATCGGCCAAGTACTCGTGGACTTGCATAGCGAACTTGACGCTCTCGGCAGACTCATGCACGACACGAACCACGAAGTCACCTTGGTCTGTCTGGATGTGGTAGTTGTCGCTCTGGAATCCGCTGTCTAGAGGACGCACTATTCTCTGGAG
Organism: Candidatus Thorarchaeota archaeon; assembly: GCA_016839445.1. GTDB lineage: Archaea > Asgardarchaeota > Thorarchaeia > Thorarchaeales > Thorarchaeaceae > SMTZ1-45. The sequence continues at coordinate 708 of JAEOUG010000103.1, read as the reverse complement.
TTTGCCTATGTTGAAGTTCTCAGCTACCAATCGAATTGAGGCTTCATCAATAACCATGGAGTATCGTTCTAGACCGGTGCCTCTCTGTGATAAGCGATTCTCCTGAGTCCGCGGTCACTTCAGATCGCTCGTACTGGCCCTGATGGCCTGCATGTCGAACCTTTCAACCATAGCATTCATCTCAGCATCGGGTGGCCGCTTCACGAATCGACTGGCCGCATCCAGAACCTTGGGCAGGACTCTAAGGTCTCCGGGGGTTATCAGGAAGCATTGCTGGAAGCCCAGTACCCAGTGTGCTGACCTGTCAATTGCAGTCTGATTCTCCAATGGCTCATAGAAGTAGGTGTTGTGTGTTCTTGGTCGAGGACCCCAGGGTCGACGAGCGACCGATTTGATTGTCTGTAACGCGACACCTTGCTCATTGCAGAGCTTTGCTAGCGCGTCGAATTCGGCTGCGTAGCGAGGCTTCTGCATCATCACGTAGCTGTATGGCAGAAGTACCGCGTCGAAGTCAAATCTCTCGAGGCTGAGCCTATGCATGGCAGCTACCTTATCCCCATGTCCGGTCACGCCCAAGAATCGCACCAGGCCCGTGTCACGTGCTTCAACGAATGCCTCGAGAGTTCCTTCGGGACCCATCACCCTCTCCCAGCCTCCCTGATTGGTCAGGGCATGCATCTGCCAGAGGTCGATGTGGTCAACACAGAG
>JAEOUG010000102.1 GCA_016839445.1 Candidatus Thorarchaeota archaeon | reverse complement strand
GAGGAAGAGCTAGAAGAAGAGGAAGAGCTAGAAGAAGAGGAAGATGAGGAAGAAGAGGAGTAGTCCCCTTCTTACCGTTCTGGCTTACTTGATTCCTATCTTGCTTGCCAGTCTTCTGACAAGCTCCGCAAATGCCTTGGCAGCCTTTGACTCAGGTTCTTCTATGACAAAAGGAGTACCCTTGTCGCTCATAGTGATGATTCTAGGATCTAGTGGTAGAGTCCCGAGATGCTCAATTCCGTAGTCCTTTGCCGCCTTCTTCGCTGCACCCTCGCCGAATATCTTGTATGCCTTTCCACATTCGGGGCAGACGAACTCCGCCATATTCTCCACGATGCCAAGAACCGGAACCCCCATTCTCTCGACAAGCTGGATTGCCCTTCTCGCATCAAGCACTGCAACCTCCTGCGGTGTCGAGACTATGATGACACCATCTATGTCTGGGATCTGTTGAAGGACACTGAGTATCTCGTCGCCTGTTCCCGGAGGGAGATCTACAACCATTACGTCGAGTTCATCCCATTTTACTTCAGAGAGGAACTGACTGATGGCCTTGCCAACCAGAGGACCTCTCCAAGCAACTGCGTCATCAGGGTTTCTGAGTAGAAAACCCATGCTCATCACACGCACTCCAAGCGGACCTTCAATTGGCAGTATCCGATTCTCGTCTGCAACCGGATGATGACCCTCTAGACCCATTAGCTTCGGTACATTGGGTCCGTAGATATCCACATCGAGAATTCCCGAAGTCTTACCCATCCTGGCAAACGACATGGCTAGGTTGGTGGCAACAGTAGTCTTGCCAACTCCGCCCTTGCCTGAGAGCACCACGATCTTGTGCTTCACGCCCTTCATGTTCTCTGCAACTTCTGGTGGAACCATTGACTTAGCCATTAGAATCAACGACCATAGGCGGCGTTGTCACAAAAATAAGACTTCGGATATGTCTACGACTTGTCCTTGAATGCTGATAGGAGATAGCGAGCTAGGCCTTCACTGCTGGCAGCGACGAAGCTCATGCGCACATCCGGCTCGATTGGCAAGTGAAACCTCTCTCCCGACTCATGAAGAACATATCCGCCTCCTTCGACCACCATGTGTGTTCCGCAGACATGCACGATTGGCAGCTGCCCTCGAAGGTCAATCATTGCATCGAGCGACCCGGCTGCAGTCCAACACAGATCAAGGAGGTTTGATGCAGTCCGGCGCATATCGTGCACTGCTCTCATAGTCCTTAGAGAGGACTGAGCAAACCCGTCGTCCCACTTCCTCTTCGTGTCATAGGAGATTATAGAGTCCTCCATGCGCTCCTGACTCGAGACTCGCACGGTCCTTCCATTTCTGCGTACCCCTTGACCGGATGCGGCGACATAGGTCTCTTCTGTGAAGAAAGAATCAATCACGCTTACCTCTACATCATCTGTCGTCATTCTCTCTGAGAATGGTATTGCTGAGATTCCTGCTGAAACCAGGGTAATGCCACGTTCAAGGTTGGCCGATCCGTCAATTGGGTCTATCACCAGTAGATACTCTGGATCTCCTCCAGATGAAATGAATCCCTGTTCTTCGGTGAGGACGGAGAACTTCGTCGATGATTCCTCAACCACCTTCAGAATCTCGTTCTCTGCCTGAAGGTCCAGCAGCAAAGTCCGGTCTCCGTATGGATTGACATCCCCAGTTCTTTCCTCGACCAATGCGAGGTTCTCTAGGACGTGCTCCTTCGCCCGCTGCAGTGCCTTCCTCAGCAAATGCTCAAGGGACATATCAAATCGAGATTTGTCTATTCTATGGTGATATAACTATTGTGCGTTACAGATTACAATTGTTTAAATGGCTCAGGTGACGAGATAGGACAACAAGGACCTACTAGGTGGAAGATATGGGGTTCCTTAGCGGCAAGAAGAAGGTCGATGCAGAACGCGGCATTCTGGAAATGAAAGGCACAATGAATGCCCTGACGCTTAGAGTCAGAAGACTTGAGACTAGGATGACTGAGGAGCAGCAAAGCGCCAAGGAAGCCATGTCAAAAGGCAATCGTTCCCTCGCTCGTTCCCACCTCAGCATCGTTGTCGACCTGGAGAATCGGAGGAATCGCTACCAGCAGCAGTTCCTCACACTTGAGACCGCTCTACTGAACTTGGAGGAAGCAAAGACTCAGGCCGAGGTTCTTCGAGCATTCAGCATCGCGAACGATGCTCTCACCGAGGCTAGGTCCATGTTGAAGCCGGAAGAGATTCAGATGCAGCTCGACAAGCTGTCGGAGTCCTTTGAACACATCTCCATAGCTGGTGAGCTTCTCTCAGAAGATCTGACTGGAGCAGACACAACTCTCGATATGGAGGAGCGGATCGACAGGGAGCTCGACGCAATGGAGGCCGAGGTATTGCTCGAGAAAGAAGGAGTACTGCCACCTCTGGAAGCTGAAGGTGAGGCTGCCTCATCATCCTCGAAGACAGGGACTCCAGAAGACAAGCGAATCGACGAGCTCCTGGAAGATCTTGAGCGAGAAGCCCGAGAAGAGCGAGAACGCGAAGCAGAATCATAAGCCTCTTCGAGTGTTGCAGTTATGGCGATTCAACTAGTTGTCTTTGACGTAGATGGGACTCTGACTACCCACAAGAGCATCTGGTGGCGGCTTCACGAGGCTTTTGGCACGACTGAGGAAGGGGGTGCCTACTTCGACCTCTATTTCTCCGGCAAGATCTCCTATCAGCAATGGGCTGATCTTGATGCAGGATTGTGGAAGGGGAGGCCTGTGGAGAAGGTGATGGACATTGTCAGAGCCACAGCCATCTCGCCAGGCGCAGAAGATGCAATAAGATCGCTCCACGAAAACGGGATACATACGGCCCTTCTCTCTGGGGGGCTTGACCTAATGGCGAACCACGTGGCAAGTAAGCTGGGGGTCGAGTACACCCTGACCAACAAGCTCCTGCACGTGGATGGTATCCTCACTGGTGAGGTAGAGGTCCTAGTCGGGTGGGGTGAGAAGATCCGTGAGATAGAGATCATCAATGAGCACTTCTCCATACCGCCTGAGGATACGGCCTTCGTTGGAGACGGCAAGAACGACGTTAGCGTATTCTCAGTGGTGGGCTTATCCGTTGCCTTCAATCCTGAGGATGAGGAGGTAGCTCAGGCCGCGGATGTTGTTATACGCAACAATGACCTAAGAGCAATCCTTCCTTTCATTCTGGACCGTCACTGAGATAGGAGCAACACGAAGACGTACGCCTGCAGTAGCACAATCATCGCTCCCTCGAAGAAGTCGAGTCTATGGTCATCAGTGATTGCCCGTTTCAGGAACCACAGAGATCCCGCAATGACGACGATCTGGAAAAGGACATAGTGGTCCAATGGGATTGGGACAATGACTCCAATACCTCCCATCACCAGCAACACTATCTGGAGGACACCTCCAATCAGATTCCCAATAGCGATTCCTATCTTGCCTTTTGCAGCTGCAATCAATGCGATACCGTGCTCTGGAAGCGCACCTGCTGCACCCAAGATGAATGCAGCAATCGTCACCTCGTCACCAAGTCCTGAGATGATGTGATGTTGTGTTGTCAGGAGCTCGTCCACGGAATGTGTTAGGATTTCCCCAGCTAGGAAGATCCCTATGAATCCGATGAGTGACAGGATACCTGCCGAACGCTTGGAGTGATGTGGGACTGCGGCCTCTTTTTCGTCGACAACATCGCCTGAGGTCAGGACTGTCCCGTAGATTAGGTACGAGAAGAACAACACCAGCGAGGCCATGGCAGGAAACTTGAGGTCATTCGCGCCTCCTGAAGAGGCAAGTTCGACTACTCCGAGTGCAAACATGCTTAGCAGCGCAACTATGGTCCAGCGAATGAGAACAGAGTCCTTCTTGATGGCTTCTTCGGGCACGTCCATGTCCTCTGCTCCCTTCGTTGAGATCATGATAGTGAAGCCAAGCAGGAGCATGTTGAAACCTGCAGCGATTAGAACGGAGAGGACGGCTATGTCCAGAAGTTCTGGTCTTATTGACGTGTACCCCTCCCAGGCGGCGATGCCGCTGATAACGGCCTCTGGCATGTTACTTGCCAAGCTTGTGAGCATTCCCGCCACGTATGCTGTGAGTCCCAGGTGCCCGGATATGCTTTCAATGCCTTCCACTGCCCACTCAGAGGGTCTGAAGGCGAGCCATATCCCAACCACGATTCCCAAGAGTATCATCCAAGTGGCTTCTATCCCTGTGAATCTCAGGTAGAGATACACGAGCAACAAGACAGCTATGACTGCAAATTCCCCTTTTCCAGCAAGCAGGGACTTCCTTACGCTCCTGTACTCACCTTCGCTGTCGTTGGATGAATCTGGGATATTGGTTTCCTCCAGCGTGTGATGAAGCAGTACCACGAATCAGCTTTCAGCTATTAATACTCGTGGTTGTCTCAGCAGTTATCGGGTCATCTCACATTCGTGTATCTTGAACCGCTACCTGTGTTCAGTAGCACAACTTCCTCATCGTAGTCGATTTGCCCTGACTCAACCAGGTTTCGCAGACCTGCGATGCCCACTGCCGCTTCGGGGCATAGATCCATTCCTTCCATCCTGCCTGCCATTCGCCTAGTGGTGGCAATCTCCTGTTCTGCGACGGCCACGGCTGCTCCTCCTGAGTGTCTCAGAGCCTGGAGGATTAGTCTTCCCGCAAAGGGACTTGGTACTCTGAGACCGAGAGCGTCTGTTTCTCCCCCATGCCACGCTTCTACCGTTTCCAGTCCCTTCTCATAGGCTTGCACGATAGGCGCGCACCCCTCACTCTGTACTGCGTACATCTTGGGCCGCTCTCTTCCGATTAGCCCAATCTGTTCAAGCTCCTCAAATGCCTTCCAGATGCCTATCACCGCTGTGCCGCCGCCTGTGGGGCAAATCACAGCATCAGGGACTCTCCATCCCAGCTGTTCACATATCTCGAAGCCCAGCGTCTTCTTCCCTTCAACGCGGTATGGTTCCTTTGTCGTGGAGAGAGCTGTCCATTGGCCTCCCCTAGCGGCCATCTCTGCTCCTGCATCTGAGATGTTGCCTTCAACTCGTACAACCTCGGCTCCGAAGAGCTCGCACTCAGAGAAGAAGGGCTCGGGTGTGTCAGATGGCATGAAGATGTGCGCCTTGGCCCCTGACGCGGCAGCGTACGCGCTTGTTGAAACGGCTGCATTTCCAGCGGAAGGAATTGCGAACTCAGTGGCGCCCAACTCTATGTGCTTTGATATTGCTGCGCAGAGTCCTCTGTCCTTGAAGCTCGATGTTGGATTCTGCCCCTCGTCCTTGATCCTGAGAAGCTTCATCCCCAAGTGTGTGCCCAGTCGTCTTGAGGTAATCAGCGGTGTCCATCCCTCCCCAAGGCTCACAATACATGAGGGGGACTTCACCGGGAGGAGCTGCGAATATCTCCACATGGAGTTAATCTCTGAGGGGAACTCCTCATTCTTGGCGGCCTCGGTTGTTCGGGCGAGGTCATATCTAGCGAACAGAGGTGAACCACACACACAGAAAGTTGCACTCGCTTCAACTGAATGCTTTCTCCTACATTGTGGACACTCGAGGTGTGTGATGTGGGAAATCAACCAGACCACTCTCCTTACGTGCACAAACAGTCTTATTTATGCCTGTCAAGAGGAATCAGCTGTAGATAGCCTATCTGAAGTGGTGGAATGAGCGAACTCAAGCGAGCGACAATGCCCTTTACCGCAGTAGTGGGCCTTGAGAATCTCAAGCTCGCTTTGGTTCTGAATGGCATCAACCCTCAGATTGGTGGCGTTTTGATCTCGGGTCCAAAGGGTACGGGTAAGACCACAGTTGTCCGTGCTCTTGCAGACCTCCTCCCGGAGGTAAGTATCGTTGAGGGATGCCGCTTCGGCTGCAATCCCGATACTCCTGAGTTCCTCTGTGAGGAATGTGCTTCGAGAGTCGAGTCCAAGGAGACTCTTAGGACCAAGAGCCGCAAGATGCGAGTTGTCAACCTTCCTCTATCGACCACAGAAGATCGACTCATTGGCTCCCTAGACATTGAACTGGTTCTCAAGGAAGGAATCCAAGCTCTCCGACCGGGAATCCTCGCCGAGGCACACCAGAACGTTCTCTACGTAGATGAAGTCAATCTACTGCCAGATCATCTTGTTGACGATTTACTTGACGCTGCTGCAACAAAGGTCAATGTGATCGAGCGAGAGGGCATATCGATCTCTCATCCATCCAACTTCGTGCTCATCGGGACGATGAATCCTGAAGAGGGCGAACTCAGACCTCAGCTCCTCGATCGCTTCCCCCTCCACGTCAATGTGACGGCACAGCACAGCATTGATGACCGGATGGAACTCGTTCGTAGGAACTTGGCTTTCGAGGATGACCCCATGGCCTTTCGTGATGCATGGACGGATCGACAGGATGAGCTCAGAAGCCGCATTGAGAAAGCCAAGCAGATTCTGGGCGATGTAGTACTGAAAGATTATCACCTTCGCGCAATCGCCATGGCCTGTGACGCGCTCGAAGTCGATGGAGTCAGGCCAGACATCGTGATTAGCAAGGCCTCTATAACCAATGCTGCCTTCGAAGGGAGGATGGAGGTCAGTCTGGAAGACATGAAGATTGCCTCTCAGCTAGCCCTCAGCCACCGCACCAGAAGGGGCGGACTTCTCGAACCCCCGTCTCCAGATGACATTGACCGAGCGATTACAAAGGCTACTGAGATATCTCAGAGGAGCAAGACGCGGAAGTCACCGACTGAAGTTCCTCCAGAAGAGGAAGATGGTGAGAAGGGCACAAGGCTGAGCGGTGGCTCCTTTGGTCGCCAGTCCCGCTTCGCTCAATATGGGGAGCAAGAAGGAAAAAAAAAGCTCCACAAAAAGTGAGAAACCCCCAGGGTGATCCCATCAAGGGGACCATCTGCGCCGTAATGCTCTTCGTCATTCTACCCTTCTTCCCGTGGCTCTACGTGAGTCCGGTCAACTGGCTATTTGGCGCACAGCTCTTCGAGTTCCCTCCATGGCCGGCCATAATCATAGACGTGCTAATCTACGCACCTCTGATGTACCGTCTGGCGAAGAAGTGGTTGGAAGTGATGACCAGAAGGAAGAGTGGGCCTGCGGCAGGGATTGACACTGTTGAGCCAGGAATGGGATACCCGGAGCCTGGCGATGAGTGGGGCTTGGCGACACGACCATATGCACCTCAGAAGAAGACGGCCATCACTGGATCGAAGTCTGAGATTCGAGACTCTCCCTACGACCTCGACGACGGCTTCTTCCTGAAGACCCCTGACATTGACACCGGCGAAGAGGTCTTCGATCTTGAGAAGCTTAGGCGCCGGGCTATGATTCGTTCCAAAGTGTCATCTGGAGGATGGATCAACAAGAGCACGAGGTCTCGTGCAACGGGCTCATTGAAGGCTTCTGATGCCATGAAGCACGGAAGACCTGTGAGGTCTCGAATTCCCTCCCGGGAGATTACCAACATCCACATTCCATCGACCGTGATTGCAGCGGCCGCAAGGTCTGGCATTGAACGCGAGCTCCCGATTGCGATAAAGAAGGAAGATGTCCGTGAGAGTGTGTTCACTGGACGAACACCCCTGACTATCATGCTTGTCATTGACGTGAGCCTTTCCATGAAGGGTAGCATCGAGCAGGTGAGGGAGTTCATCGAGCGTCTTGAGGCTGAGACTAGGGGCTCCAAGGATCGTACCGGGATCATCGCGTTCAAAGACAGCGGTGCTGTGGAGGTACAGGCGCCAACCACTAATTGGAACAAGCTGTATCGCGCCCTCGGTCGTCTGAAGATCTCAGGGCTCACACCGTTGGCAGATGCATTGAAGAAAGCTATGGAGACCATCAGGAGAGAGCGGATGCGCAATGAGGATATCGAGGCTCTTGTGATCCTTATCTCAGACTTCTCTCCCAACATCCCCCTTGCGCAGTCTGTTGGTCCTGGCCATGCGCAATTCACTCCTGTACAGGACTTGGTCAGGGCGGCAAGAACGCTGAAGAAACAGAAGGTTCAGCTGGCTTGCGTGAATGTCGACTTGGAGCAAAGAAGATGGTCCAGCTTCCTGAAGCGCCCCTACCACGACGCGCTTGAGTTGGCGGCCCTCCTCAGGGGCAGAAAGGAGGGATACAAGGACCCGATTGAGACGATCTTGGCGGTGGATGAGTTCCGCCGGACTTTCGGCGCCTATCTCATAGCCCGCGCAGCTGGTGGCCGGGCCTATCTATCTCGAGAGCTGATGGCAGAGGGCTCCATCATAGGCGCAATACTCTCCCAGAGCCGTTCGAAGTCCCGGCTAAGAACGCAGGACCTCAAAGAAGTCGAAGCATACCTACCTGCGTAGACGAAGTTGCCATCTCGATTAGATTATTAGCGGGGACTCTCTCGTTGGGCTGCGCATATCGCCCGAGAGTCGCCTCGTGTCATAGTGAGCAAGGAGTGCCCTGAACTGGGTTTCAATGAACCTGCTTTTCATGCACAAGGCACAGGGCGAGTGCGCACCTACTGAAGGAGTCCAACTCATGCAACCAGGAAAGGTTCCGCCGGACATTCTTAGCAACATCATCTTCAAGCATCTTGGACACTCCGACCCGGATGTCATCCTAGGCCCTGGCCTGGGGCAGGACGCGTCTGTACTGAAGGTCGGGCAAAAGGTGATCATAGCTGCAACTGATCCTATCACAGGCTCTATCGAAGATCTGGGTTGGCTAGTTGTGCACGTCAATGCCAATGACATTGCCACTTTTGGCGTGGCACCAAGATGGTTCCTGGCATCGCTCATGCTGCCCGTTGGCTGTACAGAGGAGCAGATTGAGCACATTGTTGATCAGGTTCACAAGGCTGCCAGTTCGCTCGATATTGCAGTTGTGGGTGGTCATTCAGAGATAACCCCGGGAATTGACAGGCCAATTGCCGCCGGCTTCATGTTGGGAGTCGCAGAAGATGGCCAGTTCGTCACATCCAGTGGAGCGAAGCCTGGCGATGCTATCGTTCTGACGAAGTGTGCAGCCCCTGAGGGAACCGCTATTCTTGCCTCTGAGGGCCGTGAGAAGCTGACGGCCCTGCTTGGCCAGCGTATTGTTGACCAGGCGATCTCTCTCCGAAACAGGATTAGCGTGGTCAAGGACGGTCTTGCTGCATTCCGAACCGGACATGTCACCGCGATGCACGACCCTACAGAGGGAGGGGTCTCAAATGGTCTCCACGAGATTTGCGACGCCAGCGGAGTTGGCTTCCGAATAGATGTGGCAGCGATAAAGACAGATGAGTCCACATCACGCATCTGCGAAACTCTCGCCATCGACCCGATGGAACTCATCAGCAGCGGATGTATGATTCTGACGTGCAAGAGCAGCAACTCTGAAGATGTGATAAGGGCGATAGAGAAGGAAGGAATCGAAGCTGCTGTCATCGGAGAAACTACAAGCGATCCCAGCGTCAGAGAAACATACAATGGCTCGAGAATTCAGAGGCCCGCCACCGACGCCCTTTGGGCCGCCCTCGAGCGAGTCAAGCGTCTCTAGGAGAGATGTAATCGCGAAGATTCTCTATCTCGACATCGTTAACCCAATCTAGCACGAGTGGAGTAAGTGATATGTTGTTATTCACGAGGACCTCGTGTGCATCTGTTCCTGCCATGGGTGGTCTCTCGAGACCCAGGTACCAGTAGTATGGCATCTTGTTCGGGTCGAGCCGCTCCTCCACTTCATTGTGCATCCGAATCTTGGTTGGCTTTGTCACCACAATCTTGGTGTCTTCGGTCGGCTCGTGAGGGAAGTTGAGGTTCAGGAGGTCAATACCTTTCGGCATGCCTTTCTCAAGTATGTCCATTATGAGTTTGGTTGATGTCTGGCACACCATCTCGAAGCAACGCTTGCCACCGGTGGAGTTGAACCACTCCTCAGGTCGAGCTTCCTGAGAGATTGCGATAGCAGGGATGCCCCTCAGGGCGGCCTCCAATGCGGCCCCAACAGTACCACTAGTGAGAATGCTCTGATAGCCTACATTTGCCCCAGTGTTTACGCCGGACACTACTAGGTCTAGATCCTTGTAGAACCACTGAGCAAGGATGACGGAATCCGCCGGCACCCCATCATGACTCACGAAGCTGTAACCCCTCTTCTCGTGTTTCTCAGTCAGTCTGATAGGTCTCTTGAGAGTCAATGCTTTCCCTGAGGCACTACGTTGTCCGTCTGGCACGACGACAAAGAGCTCAACCTTGTCCTTGAGGGCATCTGCCAATCTAAGCAGGTTGTCACTCAGAGGTCCGTCGTCGTTGGTGAGGCATACTCTGTACAATGAAGACTTCTCCTTGTCACGAGGGGGACTACTCGGACCTGATAAGAGTGACGTTATGAAAAAGAGAATAGTGGAAGCACCGCCTGTGCTCCCACTCCCGGCATCAGATTGATTTACAGATCGTATGGCTTGAGAGTCTTGCGCTTGTTCTCGCCGCATCTCTTGGCAGCAGAGTCAAGCATCTTCTCAATGTGCTTGTCAAGGGCACCGTAGAAGTCGCCCGCAACCTGTAGGTTCTTCTTCTTTGCGTAGTCTTGTACTGCTTTCTTTACAGTAAAACTCATTCTCAAATCACTCCTCCAAAGAGTGCTCTAGATGGCGTCTAGGAGCCTTATAAGGCTTGTCAAGAGGGGCCATCAGAGCGCGTTTTCCTAGCATTTCGTCGCTTCTGTGCATAATCCCACATACACTGATCATCTCAGCAGTCCTGCTGGATTAACCCTCACAACACCTAAAAGATTCTCAAGCATTCTACAACCATTGCGAGGTGAGTTAGTCCCATGAGATACGCTCATGGCGTGCTTGTAGGTGCTATCCTCTCAGGGGTCATATTCCTGGGAGCAATGATAATCAAAATCGCCCGTCACGGCGCAGATGCAGTCCTGTTGGCTGCTCTCTGGAATGTCTACGTAATCTGGTTCGTCATATCTGTTGGTCTCGTGGTAGCCCCGCCTCTGGTCGTATACTTCGTTAGAAGGCAGGTGTTTCGGGAGTTCTTCATCTATGAGGCTGGGAGTCTGGGTATCTTCACACCAATCTGGTTGATTCTGTTCACGGACCTCTCAGGCACATCCTTCACATTCTTGTTCACCCAGGACACAGTCTCTGCCTTGGTGGGATTCGGTCCTGGAGGAGCTATCATCGGCATTGACATCAGCAATGTGTTACTGATTCCCCTCCTGGCAGCTTCGGCCATTCTGGGTGTATTTCTCCTCAGGCCATCATTCATACGCAAGTACGGAGCGGCAGGCGAGATGCCCGAGCTCGCAGCGTTGAAGGAGTCGACGGAGGACTCAGACGATGAACTCGGATCTGAGATGCCTGGTGTCGAGGCACCAAAGGCCAGTGCGGATACGGTTGCCAGTTTGCGAGACCTACTCGTTGAACTCGACACTCCTGAACCAGTCATCAATCTTGTACTCAATTCGGGAATAGCTACGACGACTGATTTCGTTGGGACCAGCCCTGAACAGCTGGCGAGCATCGCAGGTATGGACAAGAGAGCCGCGGAGAGTCTGCTCATAGCAGCCCAGAAGAAGCTCTGGTTTAGTGACATATAGGCGGCTATGAAGTCAGTGCATCAAGAGCCACAGCGACGAGGTCATCCAGCGGAGGCTTCCCCACAATCTTGGCCTCTTCTTCCACATTCTCGCCAACGGCTATGCAGACCGTGCCAACCTTCACCGACCTAAGTTGGCCGATCACAAAGAGTGCGGCCGCCTCCATCTCTGTCGCCAGCACGCCCGCTCTTCGCATGGCATCCCACTTCCTTTCCATCTCTTCTGGGTTTGCGACGTAGGAGGGATACTCGCTGTAGAACGAGTCCTTAGAGTGGCCGATGCCTACATGATACCGCAATCCCCGAGAGTCTGCTGCACGTCCAAGGGATTGCACAATCTCGGGGTCTGCTACGGCAGGGAACTCAATCGGAACGTACTGGCGTGAAGTCCCCTCATCTCTAACAGACCCAGTGAAGACCACTAGGTCGTGCGTCTTGACTTTCCTGCTAATCGCGCCGCAAGTACCTACTCTGATAAACTTCGTACAACCAACCTTGACAAGTTCCTCGATCGCTATGGCCGCAGATGGGCAGCCTATGCCAGTCGAGCACACAGCCACGGGGACTCCATTCCATGTGCCTCTGTAGCTCCAATACTCCCTTCTTTTTGCTATCTCTTCAGGGTTGTCGAAGAACTTTTCTGCAATCGTCTTGGCTCTCTCAGGATCACCTGGCAAGAGAACAAGCTCAGGAATTTCTCCTTTTGCGATTCCAATGTGGTATTCTTTCCCGTCTGACATTGCTAGGCCTTCCGGCAGCCTTTGAGGCAAGACAAAAGGGTTTCGGATGTGATGTGTCAATAGCCTTAAAAGAATCCTGAGAGCCGCGAATCCAGTGTTTGAAATGAGTGAAGAGGTTACACAACTGCAGCGTGATATTCTAGCGCTGATTATCAATGACACCCATAGGCCAGCCGCCATAACAGCCATGCTCAAAGGCAAGCACGTTGAGTGTGACCAGAACGCTGTCATTCAGGCGTTGAATGACCTTGAGAAGAGAGGCTTAGTGGAACGCTCAAGTGGTAAGGCGTGGTCCGCAAGGGAAGCGGCCCAGAATCACCTTGACTAGATGTTCTTGACTATCGCATCGACTACGTCATAGGTCAAGTGCTCGTTCTTGTGGCAGAACGTGTTCGTGTAGATAGTGTTGGTTGTTACTATCTTGCCACTGCTCTTCTCGATCAAGGCCTCAAGCAGTACCTCTCCTTTGCCCACGATTGGGAGTACGTGAGCGACTGCCATGATCACATCCACTGCGCCTTGTTCCCTCAGTCTTTCGGCTGCTCGCAGGAGAGTACTGCCGCTCTTGGTGAGGTCGTCAATGAGTACTACATGTCTTCCCTTGACGTCTAGTTCGCCGTGGATTGACACAACATAGGAGTTGGATCGCTTCTTACCAAATCCATCACACTTGTATCTCTCCTGGGCACCCTCGTCAGGTGCCACGATCACGGCATCTTGGAAACCGAAACGTTCCTCTGCGAATGCCACAAGGTCCGGGATAACATCGATCACTTGGTACAGCCCTCTGTCAGATAGACTACTCACCCACTCGAGGCTGTCCGGCGCATGAGGATTGACAACAAACACTCGGTTACAGGCCTGGGCTATTGCTTCGATAGCCCATCTTCCTGATACGGCTTCGCCGGTCTTGAACACCTTGTCTTGGAGGGCAAACGGCTGGAATGTCAATACCACCTCGACTTTTGATGGTGGCGCAAGTTGAGTGACAGAGTACTGCTTGTGGCCCACTTCCTTTGCCTTCATTGGTCTTGCTAGAAGGTCTAGAAGCAGCAGCAACTCTACAACGCGATCTGATGTGGTGTAGTCTTCATTCTCAGCTGGACCTGACCCTGTGCAGCTCTGAACCACGATTACTCTCCTGTTCGCGAGTTTCTCAATCTCTTCTATCTTTGCGTAGATGTCGGCATTCGGGAACAGCCGCTTGCTGTCATAGTTGAGCCCGGAAGTGAAAACGCGATAGCCTAGCTCCTGGAACCTAGGTTTGAGGTGTTCGGCACCGCTCGCCAAGAGAATATCACAGTCTTTCATCGCCAGCCGCCAAGTCTGGCCCGATGCCCCCTCCTTATAGAGATTGCCCCACAGACACACGGGTCGGTAACCTAAAATCAGAGTCCTGCCTTCAGTAGTCCCTGCGAGAGGTACGTGCTGCTATTGAGTGTGACCGCCAGAGAGCTTCTTCAGGAGTTGGCAACCGACGCTGGCCTTCCATACGGCTCGGTAGCTCGTCGTGTCAATCGTATGATGAGTAAAGGAAAAGGCCTTCTCAGCGCCGTCAGAGAGATTGCAGAGAGCCGGGGCCTGCCTCCCGAGAAGTACAGCATTCGAGTGGACAAGATACTTGTCGAGGCTGAGAGAATACTCCAGGAAGACTACACGCAGACGTTGATGATCTCTGCTGTCCTGGGTCAAATGGTAGAAGCTCGAGCACCTGACAATTTCCCCGCCCCCGCGTTCTTTGCCTTCATCGAGTTGCTCTCAGGACTGCCTGATGCGCATCGCGACACGAAGTCAGAGTCTTCACGCGAGATCGAAGATAGAACAACTCGCATCATTGAGCTGATGACGACTCTGGTGTCAGTGATTTGCGAGTGGTCCGAACAGGGCGTAGTTGGAGTTGCCGAGGGCTGCCCTGAATCTCTAAAGGACATGGCACGTGCGGTTTTCAGGAAGACGAAGCTGTTGCAGGGTGGCCTCTGGACGTGCATTTCGTGTGGCAACATCGTTAACGTTCGAGAAACCAAAGCCCTGATGTGCTACGACTGTGACGAGCGTCTGTCTGATAGGAGCCCTGACGAACGTTACGAGGCCTTCGGTGGGAGAACGCGAACAGGATACGGGCGAACGAGCGATGACACCTAGTCCGTATTAAATACTTCCAGATTGAGTCCTCTCAGAATCAGGGACAGTCCTGCTTCTACCTCGCCTCTTGTGACAGTTTCGTCGTCAATCTGCAGGAGAACCTCATCAGAAATGGATTCCAGGAACAGAATCACGACGTCAAGCCCCGCGGCTGTTCCCGCGCTGATGAGAGGGGCGGAAACAGAGTCGTAGAAATCAGCTCTTCCCAGCGGCACGTCCATCCTCCTCAAGAGTCGCTCCCCCTTCTTGGACGTGACCTGTGCACATGTTAGTCCGTCATGGGTCATCAGCGATATGACGAATCTCGTTGGAACGTTGCCTCTGATGTAGAACAGGAGGTCCGTCATCCAGTCATGCTCTTTGATGATTATGTCCCCGAACACGAGCATCAGTTCGTCAGCAACCATTCCATGAACAGGCACCACCGGTGGCTTCAGGTCTGCTGGATAGCGACTCCAAGACGAGAACGCCGGTGAGTTGAAGAGAAGGACCGTTTCGAAGTCATTCCTCTCGTAGAGATGTCTGCAGAGAGCTTGTCCAACTGGGTTGAGTCCAAGGATGACCGAGTACTCCTCGGTGATCTTCCTCTTCTTGTAGACCTCAAGGATTGGCGAAACCCATTCCTGCTCGAACGTTGACATAGACTCCTCCTCTTGTGATTCTTCCGCGCAGCTTCTAAAGACTGTTCTTGTTCTGCCCACCTTCTAGGAAGCTGTACCAATCCGATTCATTTATCTACATGCCATGGTGCGGGCCGTCCGCTAACACTGTTGGTGAGTGATTCCCATTGGACAGTTATATCGAGCAAGTATACAACGGCGTTGTTGAGAAAGACCCTGGGCAAGAAG
Organism: Candidatus Thorarchaeota archaeon; assembly: GCA_016839445.1. GTDB lineage: Archaea > Asgardarchaeota > Thorarchaeia > Thorarchaeales > Thorarchaeaceae > SMTZ1-45. The sequence continues at coordinate 17,422 of JAEOUG010000102.1, read as the reverse complement.
TCTTCCATCAGGCTGTATTGGAAGTACTAGAGAGCCTAGAGCCTGCCATCAAGAAGTATCCTGTGTATAAGGAGAACTCAATCCTAGAGAGAATAGTGGAACCTGAGCGCATTATCCAGTTCCGTATTCCTTGGAAGGATCGTGATGGTAAGATTCAGGTGAACCGCGGTTTCAGGGTGCAGTACAACTCCGCCCTCGGCCCGTACAAGGGTGGGCTCCGATTCCATCCGACAGTCACACAAGGCGTGCTGAAGTTCCTCGGCTTTGAGCAGATCTTCAAGAACAGCCTGACCACACTTCCAATGGGAGGTGGCAAAGGCGGTTCGGACTTCGACCCGAAGGGCAAGACAGATGCCGAGGTCGAGAGCTTTTGTGAGAGTCTGATGTTCGAGCTCTACAGACACATTGGTCAGTTTGTTGACGTTCCTGCTGGCGACATCGGTGTCGGTGGCCGCGAGATCGGCTACCTCTACGGTGCCTACAGGAAGATAACCAATCACCATGGCACTTGCGTCTTGACCGGGAAGGGCGCCGGCTGGGGCGGCTCACTAATCCGTCCAGAGGCGACCGGCTACGGCTGTGTGTACTTCGTACAGGAGATGCTCAAGACTCGTGGCGAGGACATGAAGGGCAAGACTGTGGTTGTATCAGGTTCAGGCAATGTTGCTCAGTATGCAACTGAAAAGTGCATTCAGCTGGGTGCCAAGGTGATCGCCTTGAGTGACTCAAGCGGCTGGATCCACGATCCTGACGGCATTGACGCAGAGAAGCTCGCCTATATCATGGACCTGAAGAATGTCAGAAGAGGACGAATCAAGGAATACGCCGACCATTACAAGGTCGACTATTCATCACAAGGAAGCCCCTGGAGCCTGAAGTGTGACGTTGCCCTTCCAAGTGCTACGCAGAACGAGGTCGACGCCAAGGAGGCTAAGGCACTGGTTGACAACGGTGTTATGGCCGTTGGCGAGGGTGCGAACATGCCCACTGTACCTGCGGGTGTTGAGATCTTCCTTGAGAACAAGATTCTCTATGGCCCCGGAAAGGCCGCTAACGCTGGCGGTGTTTCTGTTTCTGGTCTTGAGATGGCTCAGAACAGTCAGCGCTTCTTCTGGACGCGAGAAGAGGTCGATGCGAAGCTCCATCAGATCATGCAGAGCATCCACGCTAACGCATACCACACCTCGGAGCTCTTCGGCGCAAAGGGCAACTATGTCATGGGCGCTAATATCGCTGGCTTCCTCAAAGTCGCCAATGCGATGGTTGATCAGGGCCACCGTATCTAGATTTGATTACGCAGGACTCCATGCGGGTCCTGCCTCCTCTTTCTTTCAGACTCGTGCACTCTGCACTGCTATCCCCGGATGACTGCCAGCAACTCCGCAAGACGGTTCTTCACATCTGACTCAACGGTGCGCAATTCGGCAAGCTGCTGGATCTGCTCTACTCTCTTCTGCCTGTATTCTTGTTCTGAAATGGCCCCGCTCCTACGCTCTCTCTCAAGGTTGTCTGTTGCGGCGTTGATTTCCTTTCTTCGCTGACCTACCAAGTCGAAGCCCTGTTTGAGCGACATCCACTCAATCATCGCGTTGGCGCGCTCCTGCTCTATTCGTTCCCGCCTGACTCGCTCTTCCTCTTGCTTCTTCAACTGGCGATTTGCTGCACGAATCTCTCTCTGTATTTCGAAGAGCCTACTCTCGACTTCACGCTTTACCTGTATCATCTGGGTTGACTCTGCCCACTTCTCTCGGTACTGCTTGATGTGCTGCTGGTCATCCATCACGCCCATCTCGAGTCTCCGATCGAGTGCGCTCAACTCCGCCTGAACCTCGCTGAGCCGCTCCTTCAGTTCATCATACGACTTTCTCAGAGATACCCACTCAACGCTGTACTGTGAGAGGACATCCTTCGGGTCCATATGGAATGGGTCTTCAGCAGGGGCCCCTTCGCGGTGGCTCATGATTCAAAGCTCCTTATCAGATTGAGAGTGCTTCACTTCGGCAACTTAAGATGTTTTGTGACGCATCAGGAGTGGGAACCCTCGGCCTTAAGAGGAAGGAACGATTCTCCACTCACAGTGAGACTGCCATGAAGCTCGACATTGAACTTGTGGCTGAAGATATGAGGCGTGAGAAGCCTGCAGACGTGCTTCAGATTCCTTTCGGTACTGTCTTCAGCGATCATATGCTCTCGGCCACTTATTCAGATGGCGAATGGAAGGATGCGAGAATCCATCCCTTCCGTGACTTGTCGCTTAGTCCCGCAGCTCTCTGCCTCCACTATGGCCAGGGGATATTCGAGGGGATGAAGGCATATCGACGGGGAGAGAGAGTCCTCCTCTTCAGGCCTGAAAGGAACTTCGAGCGCCTGATTCAGTCTGCTGATAGAATGGTGATGCCACGGATAGACCCCATCTTTGGCATTGAGAGTCTCAAGGAGTTGCTGCGGATTGAAAGGGACTGGATTCCACAGGTTCCTGGCAGCTCTCTCTATGTCCGGCCCACGATGATTGCCACCGAACCGAAGCTGGGAGTGAAGCCAGCTTCTTCGTACCTCTACTTCGTCGTTCTGGCCCCGGTTGGACCATACTTCAAGGGCGGCTTCAGCCCGGTGGACATCTATGTCAGCACAGATCACGTCAGGGCTGTCAGGGGGGGTGTTGGAGCCGCCAAGACAATGGGTAACTACGCGGCGAGTCTTTATGCCGGAACGAAGGCTCAGGAAGTGGGCACATCACAGGTTCTCTGGCTAGACGCCCACGAACGCAAGTGGCTCGAAGAAATGGGCACAAGCAACGTATTCGTGGTGACTGAAGAAGAGGTGGTCACTCCGCCTCTAAGCGACACAATCCTTCATGGAATAACTAGGGACTCCGTGATTACCCTGGCTCGTGACTATGGAATGCAGGTTAGTGAGCGGCCAATCTCAATAGATGAGGTGATTGAGGGTATAGACACTGGAGCAATCAGAGAGATGTTCGGCTGCGGCACTGCGGCCGTTATCGCTCCGATTGGCTCGCTCTGGTTCAAAGGTACCAGATACGAGATTGCTGGACGAGCTACCGGGCAACTTACTCAAAGGCTCTTCAATGATTTGACTCGAATTCAGACTGGTGAGATAGACGACCCATATGGGTGGGTGGTCGACGTGAACTAGGACCTACTCTAGATCAAACTCCTCTTTCTCTGCGTCTGAAACTTCTGGTTCCTCACTCTCTAGAGTATCCCAGCTCGGAGGTGGCTCGACAACATCGTCGAAGGATGGCTCCTCTTCTGCTATGTCCTCTGCCAACTCAGTATCGGGGAGTTCCTCGTACTCATCCACATCCTCGAAAGATACCTCCTCTTCTTCTTCCTCCTCTTCCTCTTCGTCATCGATATCTTGGAGTGTGAACGAAGCAACCAAGGAGCCGCTTTCGATCTTCTCTAGGAGTAGCCTGAACATTCTCTCGACGACAACACTGCGACCCTTTGCCTCGAACTCAATGTTACCGAACTCGAACTCAACTTCTGTGTGGTCCGATCGCTTCTTGCCTTTGGCACCTTCTTCCCTATCTTTAGACTCATTCACAGCCATTGTTGCACCCTATCCGTTGGTGAGGCACGTGCCCTAATAAAACGTGCAGAAGCAGGGCGCCGATTGCCAGCTGCCAAAGCATTTTAGAGCCACGAGGTTGACTCTGCTATTCCCTCAAGGTGACTCCCATGCCATCTCAACTCATAGTGGATTACACGAAGTGCACAGGATGCAGAATCTGTGAGCTCGCTTGCTCCGCAGCCAAAGAAGGCAAGTTTCAGCCGAGCCTTGCGCGGCTCAAGATAGTGAAGTACGATGATCTGGGACTTGATGTTCCTAACGTGTGCGGTCCCTGTGAAACAGCTCCCTGCGTCGATGTGTGCCCTGTCTATGCAATGCGTATGGACCCAGTCACAAAGATGACCTACCTTGATGAGGACAAATGCATCCTCTGCAAGTCTTGTGTAGGTGCTTGTGTGAATGGCGTAATCCTGCTTGATGCAGTCCGAATGAGGATAATCAAGTGCGATCACTGTGGAGGGGATCCTGAGTGTGCGAGGATTTGCCCTACGGGTGCCATCACCTACGGTGAGGTTTCTACGACAGGAAGGGTGGACAGACATAGGAAGATTGCTGGCTATCTCAAGGAAATTGAGCGCACAGCGAAGCAGAGGTGAATCACTGGTGCCCGGTGGATATCATGAGAGGATTCTGCGAGTCAACCTGACGGATGGCACATTCAAGATTCAGCCGCTTCCGAAGGAATGGATTAAGGACTACATCGGTGGCGATGGTTTCGGAGCACGACTCCTCTTCGAGGAGGTACGTGCCGGTACGGACCCCCTTAGTAGCAGCAACAAGCTCATTCTGGGGACTGGCCCTATCACAGGAACACTATGGCCAATGAGTGGAAGGACTGTGTTCATCTCCAAGGCGCCACTCACCGGAATTTGGGGGGAAAGCCACGTAGGTGGCTTCCTTGGCGCCGAGCTCAAGTTTGCCGGTTACGACATGCTGGTGGTTGAGGGGAAGTCTGAGAGGCCCGTTTTCATTGACATTCATGACTCCGATCTCCAGATTCGGGATGCCGGGGATCTGTGGGGTCTGACAACGAATGAGGCGACTGAGGCCATCAAGAAGAAGAACCATGACCCTGACTACCAGGTTGCAGCGATTGGTCCCGCCGGTGAGAGACTGGTACGCTTCTCCTCTCTCATCATCAACCATGCTCGTGCTGCTGGACGAACAGGTATGGGGGCAGTCCTAGGTTCGAAGAATGTGAAAGCTATAGCAGTCCGCGGACATGGTGCAGTTGAAGTCCATGATCGTGAAGCATTCACTGAACTGGCCAAGAAGGCGCACTCTAGGGTACGAGAGAACCCCCAAGCAAGAGAAATGGGGAAGTGGGGGACATGGGTTCTGACTGCAGTGAAGCAGGAGATTGGGGAGCTTCCAACACTCAACCACCAGACCGGAGTCTTCGAAGGTTGGGAGAAGCTCAGCGGTGACTACATCCGGCCGCGATTCACGGTGACAGACCGCGCGTGTTTTGGTTGCAGTCTGGGCTGCAAGAAGATGAACTACATCCCTGATGGTCCCTTCTCTGGGACTCTCGAAGAAGGGCCTGAGTATGAGGGTCTCATGGCCTTCGGCAGCTCACTCGGAATCGATGACTATGCTACCACACTGAAGGCGAACCAGATCTGCAACAGATACGGCATGGACATCATATCTGCAGGCGCGACAATTGGCTTCGCCATAGAGTCCTATGTGAAGGGAGCAATTGGAGTGGATGATACCGGTGGGGTGGAGCTGGCTTGGGGCGACAACGAACAGACCATCAAGCTCCTTGAGATGATTGGGAAGCGTGATGGTTTCGGTGACCTTCTAGCTGAGGGTAGCAGGATCGCTGCAGAGCGCTTGGGTAGAGGTACTGAGAAGTTCGCCATTCACGTGAAAGGAATGGAAGTGTCAGGACAGGATGGTAGAACCCACAGAAGCATCGGGCTTGGCCATGCTACGGCCGCCCGCGGAGCGGATCACCTCAGAAGTCTTGTTGTCGTTGACCAGCTGGGCTATGAAGACGTAGCTGCGAAGCGATGGGGTGCTGACAAGCTCCCGGAGATCATCGATCCGTATACGGAGAAGTACAAGGCCACCGCAGTGGTAGAGAGCGAGAATGCATACTGCATCCGGGACACCTTGATTGTATGCTGGTATTCCGTGTCCTGGCCTCCCATCTTCTGGATGGAGGACTTCGCTGAGATGCTACCTCTGGCAACAGGTGAGAAGCACTTCTCGAAGGTGGAGAATCTCACCAGGATCGCCGAGCGACAGGTCACACTCAAGCGCATATTCAATGCCCGAGAAGGCATTGGCAAGGCGGATGATAACCTCCCTGACAGATTCACGAAAGAGCCAATGCCCGAAGGTCCTGGTAAGGGACAGGTCGTGGATCTCGAGCCAATGCTGAGAGACTACTATACACTAAGGGGATGGGATCTCGAGACCGGTCTACCGACTGACGCGACCATCAAGCGGCTTGACTTGGGATGGGCCCGGGACTTCAGCTAGGCATCTACATTCTGATGTAGTCCACTCTGTGTGGATGTCCGCAGGACGGACAGGCGTACTGATCAGGTCCAGTCCAATCGATTCTCTCCCAAGACATGGGTGCACCGCAATTGGTGCAGGAGTCCTTGATGACGGGCTTGACAAAGACAGTTCCTGCGCCGGCAGAACCTGCTGCTGCCTCCATTTCCTGACTGGTTTCCCTCGCCACTGGGCTTGGAGTAACCATTGCCTGGTCACTTACCTCGTACTGTGACAATGGGTGATGAGGAGTGATATAGCTAAACGGTCGAACTAGCCAGTCGTGATGCTCTCTTGGTAGTCTGTCCCAAAGCCTTGCCTGCCAGACAGACACAAGGTGGTCCTGTCTGGGCACCACTGCCTTGATGTCGAACCTCCCTGTGGTTGCCTTGATTCTGAGTCGGCCGCTCCTAGACTCGAAAGTCTCTACCATGTACAGTGGGAACAGGAACAGCCTTCCCGTTTTGAAGTCCTGCTGATAGAGCCGGTAGTTCGTCAGAATGAAGTTGTCCGGATAGTACGTGAAGACCTCTTCGTCCTTGAGCCACGCGAAGGTGGAGTAGAAGTGTCGTGAAAAGGGACGATGGAATCCTATAGTGCTCCATCTGTTGTAGGGATGATCTGGATGTACAAAGGGAATCCCGCTCACTTCACATATTTTCCTATACATGCCTGCAGTGAGTCCGTCATATTCCCTCAATCCCAGAGCGGACCTCAACTCCTCCCTACGGACCATGTTTCCTACCACGTTGACTATCCCGTTCGTGACCTTGAACATGGCGGATCTTGGAGTCAGCTTGTACTCCTTGATTATGTGAAGCGGAATACTCACGCTTGACCTAGTTCCATGATCGAACTGAATGAGGCGATAATTCGTGAGGTAGTACTCAGGGGACTGAGCTAGGACTCTTTCATTCTCCAAAGGTATGTACACAAGTGATGACACGTCAACAAGCACCTACCAATACTAATCTCAATGCTGACTAGAGAGGGACAGCTGCGCATTAAAACATTGGCCGTACGGCACCATGCATGCACAGTGATTGGCCCTACATCTGTCTCGGGATGGATATGTAGAGTATGTCCTCGTAACCTAGAATTCCTTGTCCACTCGGGTTCTCCAGACGTACATAATCATCTAGGACTTCTTGAACCCTCACGTTAGGAATCTTGGCCAGAGTATCCTTCTGCATATACCTCAGGTAGACAGTGAATGTCTGGCCCGTTGCTTTTAGATCTTGGAAAACGCTCCTCCAATCAGGCAAGGTGTAAGTCCTCCTATAGTGGCAAACCGCATACACGCCATTTAACACTTGCTGATTAAGCGACTAGAATTCTCCGCTATCTGTCCAATGCGACTCGAAGCCAACCACAGCAATAATCTGTTCCAGCTCCGCCCTTGCCGAAGATGAGCCCGCGTATCTTAGAAGGTGAGAGTTGCATCCTGCCTGGCAGTCAGAGGCACCAAACCCCTTCAGGATGCTCTCAAAGGATGGGCTTCTCTCGAGCATTTGCACCAGCGAACACTCGAAGCCATTCTCGCTCTCCACCCAGAGTGCGCCCTCTGGACCTCCGACAAGATCGAGGAGGTAGTCGATGTGCCAATGAACCTTCTTCTCAGATCTGAAGTGCCTGGCAATCCTCCGCTCGATGCTGGTCGACCCTGAGCCCTGAGCTGAGCCCACATAGACAAGAACTCCGGGTGATATCTCTGGATTCCTCATAGTTCCAATCTTCAGAGCTGTTGTCTTCTTGACCCGGATGACAAGCGCATAGAATCCCTTCATTTGTTGGCTTGGATATTGACGATATTGTCATAAGGTCTTGGGAGTGTTCTGAGCACACCATGGCATCATCCGAAATAGTCCCTGGAATTCACATGGTCCGAGGCAAGTTCGCTGGAGAATTCGGGTTCATCTCAAGCTACCTATTGGTCGACGGAGAGGAAGCCCTTGTGATTGACCCAGGAACAGCAGGGGATCCAGGAGGGGACCGTATTGGCGACGCGATGAAGAGCCTGGGACTGGATGTCAGGAAGAACCTTGTAGGAATTCTCTGCACTCATGGACACCCAGACCACGTTGGTGGTGCTGGCAGGCTCAAGAGGAATAGCGGCGCGCCCGTGATGATTCATCGAGATGATGCAGAGCTGCTTCGCGATCCCCAGATGTTCCTCAACGAGCGCTTGCTTATGGACCGAGCGGCAAGGTTCGCGATGAAGCTGGACAAAGGTCCCTTGCGTGTCAACTACAGAGGCATTGAGCCAGATCACCTGCTGGAATCTGGGGACGAGATTTCTGTGGGCGCAGTCAAGGTTAGGGTTGTTGCCACAAGGGGACACTCGGCTGGGCATTGCGCTTTCTATGCTCCTGAGACCAAGGCACTCTTCTCAGGCGACGAAGTGAACAACTACCCCAATGATCCCAGGAAATTCTACGTTGACTTGAGCGGGAGCATCGTATCAAAGAGGGCTGCCCTCGACACCATCTCCAAGCTCTCAATCGACTACTTACTCCCATCGCATGACGTCCCATACCTCTTTCGTGATGTCAAGCTTCAGATAGAGGCGGTCAAGGATGGCGTGATTCACCTGCAGGACACCATTCTGTCACATCTGGGCGCAAGGGAGGAAGCTGATGTCGTGCAGCTTGTATTTGACATTCGACGAGCAAGAAGCGTTCCTGTACCGGAAACGATGGACTCACTACTCTCGACAACCGTGCTTGTCGTTCTACGTGGGCTGAAGAACGCAGGCTTGGTCAGAGACCTCGGCAATGGAGTATGGACCAAGGCTTAGTTCCAAGCTAGACTAACTATATTCAAAAGACAGCGTACTGACTGAAGCCTAGACCAAACCCAGTGCGAGTCATTTCGCCCTCGGGCAGCTCGCATGGAGGACTGGAGGACTAACCTTGGCCCGAACAGACCGCAGAGAAACACAGGCATCAAGTACAGTAGAGGCTATTCGAATGGCTTCTGCGTCTGTACTAGGAGTGACAACCGGCCTGGGCTATCCACTTGGGAGTGCCATCGGAACAGGCAATGTTCTGGAGGAGCACTCTGAAACCGCTTCGATGAACATTGCGCCTCTGATCTTCTCGATACGAGATACTCTTCTCTCTGCAGAGAATCTAGAGCTGCTGTCCATCGAGTGGGATCTGGATAGAAAGCCGGGACCGCAGATTGTGCCAGAACAGCTGGTTGTGGCCGGTGGGTCTGAGGGCGGAACTGGGTCACACGTATGCGTCCTAACTTGGGAGAAGGGTGTGGTTGACCCGTTTAAGATAGATGCCTACATGAAGGTCTTGGCGAAGAAGATTGCCGATGTGGAAACGGCAATCCTCAACAACGAAATCACATACGAGCCCGAGGGACTTGCTGTCATGGGGGACTTCGCGGATCGGCTAAACAGTGTGCTCTTCGTTGACATGATTGACAGACGATTTCAGGGTTCGTGGGATTCTCAGCAGGTGAAGGCCGACAGTGTTGATGTCGATCTGGAGGCCAAGATGAACATCCGTGACGATTTCACGATTCTCCCTCCTGGGCCCAAGGTGACTTCTGTGAAGGAACTTGAGTTCAGACTCCCCTCCTCCGCGGCGGGGATTAAGGAGTTCGAGAACAGGGTCCTGACTCCTAGTGCAATCAAGGCGCTGACTGTCGATGTGCCTGAGGCAGGTCAGGCAATCCTCCGCGAGCTCAATGAATACGCATACTCCCAAGAAGAGGCTGACATTGTCAAGAGCACAATCGAGGTTCTCAGGAGCCATTTGAACCGAGAGCAAGTCACCCTTGCTGAGCTAAGCTCTCTTGAGGGTGACATAGCGGACTTCGGAAAACAGCTTCAATCCTCTGTCACTGGGCTTGAGCACATAGTCGAAGACCACGTGGGGTCTGGGAAGGCCCTAAGCATTGACGGGCATCGAGAGGCAATCCTCTCTGCAGTTGCACAGAGTTCAGAGCTCTCCGCCAGGTCGCGGAGCATGGCTGAGGCCATGGCTGAGGAGATGATGAAATCAGTAGCGCGAGAGAACCTGCAACGTGATGAGATTCGGGCTTGGGAACTCAAGAGCACGCTACGATACTCGATAGACCATGCAAAGCGAATCTCGCAGTATTTCATTGGCCAGCTTCAGCAGTACCTAGTGCTTTCATCAGCTAGGAGTGCTTTCCAGGTAGCTCTCTCCGAGTTCAGGAAGGAGGTACTCACTGAGGACATGGATTCCACAGATCAGATACTCTTCGAGAAATTCTATGGTGAAGTCAAAGCCCAGCTCGAGGCGGCCTTCGCAAAGCAGCAGTACTCACGTGGGAGATTCAACGAGCTTTCGAGCCTGATGGAGTCCGTAACTCGAGAAATGATAGACGTCTTCAGACTGACCGATGTCTGGAGCCTGATTGGTTTCGACGACGTTTCACGAGTTGCCAAGGCGGAAATAGAGAAGAAGCACAGCGTTCCAGAGGGCACAGGCAATTTGACAGAGTACGGCCGGTCCCTGATGAACATGCTTGAGATTTTCGAGGCTCTAGTCTCGGATACGATTCCCGATGTGGCAGATACGATTCTCTCCAAGCCACTCGTCCGGCGCATGATTGATGAAATGGTCGAGCAGAACACGAGTGTTCTGGAGGTGCTGTCAAACGCTGTGGAAGGCGCTGCAGAGAAGCCTGACATCTGGAAGGCAGAAGCCAGAGACTGGGTGAGTGACTTCAGAGGTGAAGGAATTGATGCTCTGGACTCCCCAGAAGCCATGCTCTCCCTCCTCCAGTTCGTCCACGAGAAACTCGGCGCCGCAGTCACGCCCAGCGCTATGGCGGACCGCGTGAAGACCGAGGCGGACCTCATGGAACAGGAATACCAGAAGAGGTTGAATGAGTGGAACGAAGAGCGTGAACGAATAGAGGCAGAGAATGAGAGGATACGAGCCAATAACGAGAAGCGCGAGGAACTCCTCCGGGTTGCGAAAGAAGAGCATGACGCCAGACTGATTGAATATGAGGCCAAGCTTCGGCACTACCAGGACTTGATGCAACAGAGGCGTGTTCAGAGCGTGAGGGTTCCTGAACCGGATGTCCCTGAAGGTGCTGAAGGACTCGACGCTGATACGAAGCCTGATCTTGGTCCTCCGCCCGTTGAACCCGCCAAGCCGGCACCTATTGGCCCAAGGCTTAAGGAGATAGAGGACCAGTACCCTGCGGAGGAAGCAAAGGCAGTACCAGCGAAGCCGGAACCTGACTCGCTTCTCACAAGATACACCGGCTTGAGAGACCTTCTCGACGGCAAGCTGGCTGACATGAAGGACCGGGAGAAGTCCATGGAGGACCTCTTTGCCAGAAGGGTTCTTCGTCTCCAAGCTGAAGGAATGGAAGCAGCGAAATCCGTCAGCATAGATATCGGAACGGGCTTGTTCGATCACATAATGCAGTCACGGGTCCGTCGTCTAGGAGGACTGCTACCTCGTGTCTCACGGGTATATCTCAGAGACCCGAAGTCCCCCGATCTCGTATATCTTGTGAGCTACAAACACTTCGGTGACACCCTGTCCGTGTCAATTGGGAGCACATCTCTGAGGTGATTATGAGTGTCTAGTACATGGATTCTGAAAACTCGGCAGATGTCAGAAGCTGGTAAGGAGATACTACTCCGTGAAGCACTTGCTACTCACATGAGAAGTACTAGGGACCGACAGCTATTCGAAACGATTCTGCGTGAGACGCAGCCGCTAGAGGATGTGTTCTCTTTCTTCGCAGCGTTCTACCTCCACAGCTATCAGGGAATTCGGCTGCTCAGCCCAGAAGACGCTCCGGAGCTAACTGCGGAAGGGAGAGATGAATTAGGAGACGAGGAACGCCGTCAGCTGGAGCTTGAAGTCAGGCAAATGCTTGGGAATAAACAGAGAGAGGAGATTGATGTCTCTCGAATCCTGAGCGAACTTACAATACGGCTATGTGAGGATCTGGCAGAGAAGTCTCCGAATGACGATGGCGTCCACGAGAAGGCTCTCGCTATCCTGAGAGAGTACTTGGGGCACATACCGGCTGAATACTCCCCTAACCAGGATATTGACCTCATCATCGAGCTAGCTGGATGGGGGCCACAGTGGAGGAAGGAGCTCTACGCCAAGGCTTCTGGGCTCAAGGAGAGCGCAATGTCTCTCAGGGAGGAACTGCTCCGTGAGCATCCGTCCGAGGTTCCCGAAACGTCAATCTTACGAATGGGGCTCGAGACCATCTTCGGTAGAGCTGAGTACGCCAAGGGCCATCTATCGGCGCTCCAGGTATCTGCTGCCAGCTGGAATGCAGTTACAGCTGCAATTGCTGGAAGGTTCTGTCGACCCAGAGCAGACTTGCAGGCAATCATCATCGCGCACAAGCTCCGTCTGGCTATGCTTGAAGCTCTGGAGCAGGAGTTTGACACGCCAACAACCATTGAAGAATATGAAGCTAGACTGGGCGGCGTAGTCACAGGGCCCGTTGCTGACGAGCTCCTGAAAGAGCCGCAGATTACCCTTGATGTGCTGTCCGCGTACCTCGGGATTGAAGACGATGACCTTCGCGCCCAGCTTCGAAGAAGGGGAGTGGCCGACTACACCGCAATAGGCTCTTCTCTGAAAGCACTGGGTGCCACTTCTGCACCAAGGGACCGTGGTCCAGAGGTGAGCAAAGATGAACTAGAGATGCTCGAGCGATCTCTGAAGACTGTAGAGAAACTTGAGCACCTTCTGGACAAGCCCGTCAAAGGAATGCTTCGTGCCCGGGGGCTCCGTGCCGAAGAGCTAGACAAGATTACTGTTGATCTTCTTACTCGTGATGAGTCAACATACGTAGGTATCGAAAACGAAGTTCTTCGAGAACTAAGGCAGAAGACGAGGGTTCCACCGCCCGACGAGATGAAGCGGCTTCTTGACATCAGGGAGCAAGTGAAGAGCGGGGCTCTGAGCACTCTGGGCATTTCGAGTGCAAAGGACTTCAGCCAGCAGAGAACCGAGGAAGAAGCCATTCTCTCAATCAAGATGGACCTCATCTGGCACTTCACAATCAGCATCCTTACTAACCTGACAAGGGTTGTCGAGTCCTACATTCGTAGCAAACAGGACCTCCTGCGCATCAAGGCCCTCCTCAAGAGCATATACGAGGATACAGAGACCTCGATGCAATTCCTCCGCGAGGAGATTCTCATTGATCTCGCCTCCATGCGTATCTATGAGATGAAAGTCCTCTATCCCGAGTTCGATGCAACCACGATATGCACCTGGATGCATGCTCGCTTCTCAAACAAGGACATGATAGCAGCAGGCAAGGATCTTGAGAGCACTCCGAGTCCTGTCTTTGAGAGCATTGGCGGTCAGTCACTAGACTTGTCTGGCCTAGAGTATGACAACTACGCTATCGCATTTGACATCATGCAGCGCTTCCTGAGGCAGGAACGAATCGAGAAGATGGCCAAGGAGGAGTATGCCTTCGAGGCGAAGCAGAAGGAGAAAGCCGCCATCGAGTCAAAGAAGGAACTCATCGATGTTCTGATGTACCTGCATAACAAGGCTGCCACAGTCTTTCGTGCCATTGGCAGAGTTGGTTCGAAGGGTCTCGAGTGGACGCCGAATGACAACGCGAAGTGCGCCAACCTGCTCTCCTACTATGTTAGAACAAACCGGGGTCGTAACATCTGCTCCGCTTGTGGAGCTGTCACAGCGAAGTGCCCACAGCACGGCACGAGCTTCATCAAGGCTGCGAACGACATGGACAACTTGTCAGTCTTCATCATGCAGGGGATGTTTGAGATCAAGGATGGTCTCATTGGAGCCGGCAAAGGCGCAGAACCGATGCCATGGGACAAAGCGAAAGCTCAGATCGAGCGGGAAGTAGGCATTCTCAAGCGGAAAGGGAGGCTGACATCCAAGACCAATCTCAAAGAGATGCTTCCTGGTGAGATCAACTATGTTGTCGGTCCTGCCATCTGTGAGATAGTTGGGAAGTACTTCAACGAGTCCCTGGTCTACGCGGCTCGAAGGGCCGATATCGCATAGAAAGGGGCCTACAGATTGACACTCTCAGATATCCACTCAAGGTAGTCTCTTGAGCCCCACTCAATAGGCAGAACCACAAGCTCAGGTACATCGTAGGGGTGGACTTCTCGTAGAGCTTCAAGGAGCACCTCCTTCTTGGCCTCCTCCGTCTTCATCAGTAGAAGGGACTCAGATTCTCTCTCTATGTTCCCCTTCCAATGGTAGAGACTGAGCACCTTGGGAATGATATTGACACATGCACACAGGCGCTTCTTTAGCAGTGCCAGTGCGATGCTCTCAGCGGCATCGGACGGACAAGTCGAAAGGACAAGACTGTATCGAGCCATGAACGAAGAACGCCTCGGGCGCATATAGCGACTTCGTTCTGCCTCTTGCCATCTGGACTTCCCAGAGCACTCGTGCTTGAGCGAAAAGACAGATATGACCCGTGGTCCAATCGCAAGCGGTGGTCGCAATTAGGAAGGGGCTTGCCGCCCTGTGCTGGCTGACGATGTGCGCACTGCTGCTGCCGACTGTCTCAGCGTCAATCACAGGGTCGGCCAGCGGAGTGCTCCTTCCCGACGATTCAACCTTGACCTGGATTGACCCCGGCGAATCGTCCCGGGTGTCAAGGCAGTGTCAGGAGCACGACATCTTCTACGGAGAGCTGAGCCTCAGAACTGAGGGGGCCATTGATTTCTTCATATGCGACGAGGCCAACTTCGATCAGTGGGCAGACGGCCATCCTGCGGTTGTCTTCGGCAACACCACAGGAGTCACTTCCCACTCATGGAAGTTCCAAGTTCCCCACGACGGTCGGTGGATTGCCGTGTTTGCTAACACAGACTCGGGCATAACGGTCCGTGTCTGGGCCAGCTTCTATTCCGTTAGTTCCTCAGCTATCCTTGTCCGGAATGCTATTGTGGTTGCCGAGTTGGCGGTCTTCATCGCTGTTGGCGTTGCCTCCGTCATGATGGTGCGCTCAAGGTATTGGACTCCTGACAGTCTACGAGCCGACTCGGATCCGGCCCAGAAGAGAGAGGTACCTTACGGACGCCTTCTGAGGTTCGGTCGCGGTCTCGGTGGAGTGCTCGTAGTCCAGTCTGCATCCATAGCAGTCTGTCTATTCCTTGTGATTGCCGAGAGATGGAATCCAGAAGACTCCCTGAATGGACTGAACCTCCTCGGGGTCGTCTACCTCTTCCCCCTGCTGGTTCCACTGTATGCGGCCCGGAGGCTGATGCAGAGGAAACGGTGTGGGCGTCATCTTCTCCTATGGTATCTTGCCTGCATGTTCTTCGGCAACTTCTACCTCTGGGCTTGGTTTGCGAGTGGGGGCTATGGTTCATCTATCATTCTGGTCTGGGTTCTTAGCTACTTGCTCCCCAGCTGGTTAGTTCTTGCCTACTTGGGAATGACACTGATATATCCACTCGGGTTCTTCTCAGGAACTTCAAGTGCAGTGTCCTCTGCCTGATCCATCGGGCAGGTGGGGATTGCCATTCTACGCAGGGTCGTAATGATCACTGTGAGGATGAGTATAGTGGCTTCGATGTGAGTCCGACTGAAACCATCCTGTGATTCTTACGCAACACACTTAGCCCTCCATGTCAGAGGCTAGAACGGTGGTTGGAAACTGAAGAGGATTGCAGGGCTGTTCTTGCTTATTCTCTTGCCCTTTTCATTCACATTGGCGGCTGCGTTGCAGTCGGTCCCAGAACCGCAACTCCGCCCTGCCGCTTACATGGTCGTGGCCTGGGTTGATCCTGGTGAATACCTGAGCGTTTCTCTGCAATGCAAAGCAAGTGATGTCTTCTACGGGGAGTTCCACCTGCTCACCGATGGAACGGTCCAGTTCTTCATATGTGACGAAGCCAATCTCGCGATCTGGCGTGAAGGCGGCTCTGCGATTCGCTATGATTTCGTTTCAGGAGTGCGTTCTCGTTCCTGGAGTATTCAGGCTCCGCAAGATGGAAGGTGGTGTGGAGTCATCGTCAGCGAAGAGTCAAGCCAGTCAATCCGCGTGTCAGCTTCCTGTAACAGTGTGAGCCCACTTCAGATCATGGGGAGGAACCTGTTCTTCGGATCTGAGATTGGTGCATTCAGCCTCATCGGTGTTGCTTCTGTAGCCATTGCCAGGAGAAGGCGGCATCAGGTTGAAGCACCCCGAGTAGGACTCGAAACAGGGGATGAGGTCTATGAGCCAGCCAGATGGTTGGGCTTCCTGAGGAGCGCGACAGCGGTCACGCTCGTGCTTCAGTCAGTGGCCATTACCACCGTGGTTGCGCTCTCAATTGCCGAGCGGTGGGACCCTGACAGTCCCTACAATGGGTTCACGCTGCTCATCGTCTTCTACTTGGTTCCTTTGTTCGTTCCTCTTCTCTGTGCTCACAGCCTCTTCCTGCGACGGAAGTGCAAGGGTGTCCTAATGCTATGGTCACTGCCCTCCCTCGGACTCGGGAACTTCTTCCTATGGGCGTGGTTCGGTGGTGGAGAATTCCTGTTGCTTCCATGGGCTCTTGCCTTTGCAGTGCCAACATGGCTATACATCTTCTTCGCACTGGCTGAGGCGATCACTCTCTACAGACCGAGATCAGAACACAGCAAAGAACCAGTCACTCTGGCATGAGTACGGAAACGGTGTCAAACGAAGGCCATTTATACCGACCCAACTGCCCGAAGTGTCGGTGATTCCGTGAGGAAGTTCACACCGCAAGGAGTTATGCCTGCACTGGTGACGCCTTTCACGCGTGATGGCGACATAGATGAGCAAGGCTTCAAAGAAGTGATCGACTATACGATCAGCAAGGGCGCTACCGGTGTGGTTCCTGCCGGTACAACAGGCGAGTTCTCTTACATGCGGACAGAAGAGCGGAAGAAGCTTCTGAAACTTGCCGTAGAGTTCGTTGACGGGCGGGTCCCAATTGTGGCTGGGACTGGACAGCATAGCACGAAGGCTACTGTCCTGCTGACCAAGTATGCGGCTGACATTGGCTGCGACGCTGCACTCGTGGTGTCTCCGTACTACCTCCGGCCAGAGGACAAAGGCTACTACGAGCACTATGCGACAGTTGCCTCGAAGGCCGATCTGCCCGTGATTCTCTACAATATCCCTCAGTGCACACTCGGTGTCCTGAATTCCAATGTCGTGGAAGACCTGGCCGAGCTGGACAACATCGTAGGAATCAAGGATAGCAGCGGCAACATAGGACACACGGTCGAGCTGATTCAGAAGCTCGAAGGTAAGATTCCTGTGATCATAGGACATGACGAGTGCTTCCTCTCTGCTGTCGCAGCGGGAGCCAAGG